>NZ_JAJAPB010000002.1:0-300000 GCF_026226615.1 Geovibrio ferrireducens | reverse complement strand
CCAGCATGGTTTCCACCCCTGTCAGGCTGAAAGCTCCGCCAAGGGTGAAGAAAACAGATGCTGCCGCCACGCCCAGAACCATAGGGAAGAAAATGGCAAACATCATCCATCTGTATGAGCCTGTCTGCATGCGCACCACGATCATTGTGGCTATGCAGGGCGGGGTCAGTATCATGAATATCAGCATGGCGACAGCGTGCAGCGGTGTATATAGCCCGTCGGACGACATGGCCTCTTCCGCTCTCTGATCAGCCATGCCTGTTTCGTATATTGAGCCGAGGGTTGCGACAGCGCTTTCTCTGGCGGCGAATGAGCTTAGAAATGCCACATTCACACGCCAGTCAAATCCTGCGAACTGTGTGAGCGGCTCTAATGAGCGGCCGAACATGCCCAGAAAGGAGGTTTGTATCTTCTCTGTCTTTATTTCGTTCAGAAGTGTCTGCCCCGTGCGGGAAAGGGTTCTGACCTCTCTGCTGACTGCTCTCTGCTCATCGTTTTCCGGCACGATGAAACCTGTCAGAAGCGGGTGTTCCGCTTTCAGCGCCGCATCAATCCTCTCCGCTGCTTCGGGGGAGGATGCTGTCATTTTCTGCGCCCTGTATGTGTTGTAAAGGTTTATCAGCTTATGGATATTCTCTTTCTCTCCCAGAATTTCCGCATACTGGGTCTTTCCGGCATTATCCGCAAATTTTTGCATTGCTGCATCAGCCTGAGCGTTTATTTCAGCCTCTTTTTCAGGTGAAATACCCGGAAACTGCAATAGAACGAACAGTACCACAGCAACTGCGAGAACTATGCCGCCCACCTTTTTTATATATACCCAGACCCTTTGGAATGCCCTGAGCACAACCCCTTTCAATGTAGGCAGATGATAAGGGGGAAGTTCCATGACAAAGGGGGCTGTCTCCCTGTTTCTGAGAAATGTCAGGGTAAGCAGACGCGCCACAGTGAGGGCTATGAAGATAGTTACTGTGGAGATAAAAAACATCATAAGCGTCATCTGCTCCTCAAAAAACGCACCGAGGAGGAGGGCATAAAACGGAACTTTTGCCAGGCAGTTCATGTAAGGCACGGTAAGCACAGTGGCGAGCCTCGCCCGTTCATCCGCTATCCCTTTAGTAGCCATGACTCCGGGAACAGCGCAGCCGCCCACAAAAGCGCCGCCGAGAACAAGGGGAAGGGTGGACTGACCGTGCAGCCCGTAACGTTTGAAAACCCTGTCCAGTATGAAGGCAATGCGGGGCATGTAGCCTATGTCCTCAATGACTGCGATCAGCGCAAAGAGGATGAGGAAGATAGGCACATAGTTGAGAAGGGCAAGGGCGCTGTTCGTCATCCAGATTCCGAAGTCGGTGAGTATCGGTACATCGATAAACTGAGGCTCCGGCAGAACGGATATTATAAGGTTTTTCAGCATGGCAAGATAAGGCCATGTGTAGTTCGTTAGCTTGTATCCCATAACTATGGAGAGCTGGTAAACCAGATAGATTACCCCGGCGAGAAAAGGGAAGGCAAGCCATCTGTTCAGGATTATTTTATCCGCCTTTGAGGTGAGGGTTTCTTTTCCTGCCGCGGTTTCCTTTACGCATTTGTGGTAGAGGTAGTCAGCACTCTGGTATCTTATTGCAGCGAGGAAGGAATCAATATCCAGATCGTGGGCTGAATGTATCTTTCTGTACTCATCCTCCATCTCTTCCTTTGTTATGCCAGTTTTCGCTAGTACAGCCTCATCAGCCTCAAGGGCTTTTATGGCAAACCATCTGGGAGATATTGCCGAATCAGTCTTAATCCTGCCTGTGTATTTCGCTATGTATTGTTCAAGCTCTTCATAGTTTATTTCAAAATCCACAGCGCCACATGAACCGACATCGGTGACCGCGCTGAGTATCTCTTTTCTGCCTATGTTTCTGGAGCCCACAGCCTCAACAACTTTTACCCGGAGCAGTTCGGACAGTTTTTTCACATCAATTTCCATGCCGCGTCTTTTGGCGACATCAGCCATATTAAGCACAAGCACAACCGGAATCCCAAGCTCCAGAAGCTGGAAGGTCAAATACAGGCTGCGTTTGATATTGGAGGCATCTATTACGTTGATGATGACATCGGGGCTCTCATTTATCAGGTAATCCTTAGCCACGCGCTCCTCAAGGGAGAATGAGCTGAAGGAGTAAGTTCCCGGAAGGTCAACAAGCTCAATCTTTGTTCCGCCGTGGCTCATCACAGCGGTTTTTTTATCCACAGTGACACCCGGATAATTGGCTATGTGCTGATTAACTCCGCTGAGCATTGTGAATATAGTGGACTTGCCGCAGTTGGGCTGTCCGGCAAGGGCAACCTTTATCATATCAGTTCCACTTCTATTATTCCGGCTTCTTCTTTCCTGATAGTTACGAAGTAGTTCTGAACCATAACCTCAATAGGGTCCATCAGGGGTGCAGTGCGCACCATGAGTATCTCCGAGCCGGGGATGAACCCCATATTGTAAAGCTTCTGTTTCAGAAGCCCTTTCGCGCTGTAGTTTTTTATGCGTGCTTTTTCGTTTGTCTTCATCTCGGACAATGTCAGAATTTCAGTTTCCGGCATGCTTCACCTGGTATCTCTTTCTTTGTTAGATATAGATAATAAATTTAGGTTTTAGTATATAAGTTTGAATGTGGCAATAAAATTCTTGGTAATTTTATATTTATGCAGCAGCCAAAAAAATTGCACTGGTGAAAAAAGAAGATATATGTCAGGAACTAGGGTTCAAAAAGACTTCAAAAAGCTGATTGATATGTGTTTTCAATTGAATTTTCTCTATTGACATAGATGATACATAGTTATATAGCACTAATTAATTTTAGAATCCAAAATTTGAATAGGCACTCTAAGTAAAATTGGAGGAGGTTAATTTGGAAGTCTTATTAAGAAATATGAAAGTAAACCAGAAAGGAACGGTAACAAAAATAAACTGTGAAGGCGAGATTTGCCGCCGCATCCGAGACATAGGTATTTCTGTCGGAGCGGAGGTTTTTGTTACGGGCAGAGCTCCTCTGTATGACCCGGTTGCGCTGAAAGTTAATGATACTGTGGTTACACTCCGCAACAGCGAAGCGGACAATATCTACGTTGAAGTGAAGGGGTAATTATATGTCAGCATTGAAAGCAGTTTTGGCGGGCAACCCCAACAGCGGAAAAACAACCCTTTTCAACCTTATCGCCGGCACGCACTACAAAGTGGCGAACTATGCCGGAGTTACAGTTGAGAAGAAGGAAGCCAGAATCAGCTACGACGGAAGCGAAATCATCCTCACTGACCTTCCCGGAACCTACTCTCTCACCGCTTATTCCCTTGAGGAAGTGGTAGCCAGAGACTTTATCACCACCACTAACCCTGATGTTATAGTAGATGTTGTTGATGCCTCAAACCTTGAGCGTAACCTTTACCTTGCTGTTCAGCTTATGGAGCTTAACAAGCCTGTGGTTGTGGCGCTCAACATGATAGACATGGCGGA
The DNA here is from genome assembly GCF_026226615.1 of Geovibrio ferrireducens. Taxonomy (NCBI): domain Bacteria; kingdom Pseudomonadati; phylum Deferribacterota; class Deferribacteres; order Deferribacterales; family Geovibrionaceae; genus Geovibrio; species Geovibrio ferrireducens. The sequence continues at coordinate 296,506 of NZ_JAJAPB010000002.1, read as the reverse complement.
GAAGAGAAATATCCGTGTGGATGCTGAGCTTCTTTCTAAAAAACTCGGTGTTCCGGTTATTAAAACAATAGCAAGGGACGGCGTGGGCAAAAAAGAGCTTCTTGAGGGCATTCTTAAGTTCAAGTCCGAAAAAAGAGAGTTCAGAATATCCTACGGAAGCGACCTTGACCCTGCACTTGAGGAAATGGAAGCGATCATCAATGAGAAATCCTTCCTCACAGACAGCTACCCCTCAAGGTGGACTGCCATTAAATATCTTGAAAACGATGCGGAAATAATGAAAAAGGGCGAAGCGTTCGCCGATGTTCACGGAAAACTCACCGCAATAGTTGAAAGAGTTGAAAAGCACCTTAAAAAAACACTCGACACTTACCCCGAAATAATCATAGCGGACTACAGATACGGCTACCTCAGATCCGTTCTGAAAGACGTGGTTAAAAAAGAGAACGAAATGGAGAGGCTTTATCTTTCTGATAAGGCTGATAAGGTGCTCACTAACAGAGTTCTCGGCCCCTTTATAATGCTTGCCGTTCTCTATGGTCTTTATGAATTTACATTCTGGGCAAGCGAAACACCCGTGGGCTGGCTTGAAAGCCTCTTCGGCTGGATGGGAGATACTGCTGATGCGCTTCTTCCCGACGGTCTGCTTAAATCGCTTGTTATTTCAGGTATTATAGACGGCGTAGGCGGGGTTCTCGGTTTTGCACCGCTGATTCTGTTCATGTTCTTCATCATTGCCATCCTTGAGGACACCGGCTACATGACAAGGATTGCCTACATGCTTGACCGTGTTTTCCGTGCTTTCGGCCTTCAGGGCAGCTCTGTTGTTCCCTACATAGTCGGCGGCGGTATAGCTGGCGGATGCGCAATCCCCGGTGTAATGGCTGCAAGAACTATCAAAAGCCCCAAAGAAAGACTCCTGACGATTCTCACCACTCCTTTTATGGCGTGCGGTGCGAAGCTTCCGGTTTATGCTCTTCTTATAGCGGCATTCTGGCCCGGCAACAAAGGCGGAATGATGCTCGGCATCACTCTGGGAAGCTGGGCGCTTGCTCTTCTCATGGCGAAGGTTCTCGGACTTACCATAGTGAAAGGCGAGCAGTCGGTTTTCATTATGGAGCTTCCCCCTTACAGGATGCCCACAGTTAAAGGCCTTCTCTTTCACGCATGGGAAAAGACATGGATGTACGTCAAAAAAGCAGGTACTATAATCCTTGCTGTGTCTGTCATCCTGTGGGCTCTGATGACATTCCCCGGAATGAGCGAAGAGAGAAGCGCGTACTATGAAGACCAGATAGCTCAGGTTGAAAGCACAGTAGCAGACGAGGAAGCTCAGGCGGAAGCCATAGCTGAAATTGAAAACGCCGCGCTTTCCGAGGAACTCAGAGGCTCATACGCAGGCAGAATAGGCACTTTCTTTGAGCCTGTAACACAGCTTGCCGGATTTGACTGGAGAACAAACATCTCTATCATTGCAGGTATCGCAGCGAAAGAGCTTGTGGTTTCCACCCTCGGCACTGCATACTCTCTCGGTGAGGTTGATGCTGAGGAATCAGAGCCTCTGTCAGCCAGACTCGCCAGCGACCCCTCATGGTCAATTGCAACAGCAGTGGCATTCCTTCTGTTTACAATGCTTTACTCACCCTGCTTCGTGACACTCGCTGTCATAAACAAGGAGACAGGCAGCAGAAAATGGACGGCTTTTGCTCTTGTCGGCTATACTGTGTTCGCATTTGTTGTATCAATCATCGCTTACAATGTTGTGAGCCTGATGATCTGAACTGAACCGATAAAAATCTGAATTATACAGAAAACCCCTCTTAACGGAGGGGTTTTTTTGTTGATGATAAAAAAGTGACAGCGGCTTATGCCTTAATCCCTTCCAGTTCGAGCATCCCTTCAATACCGGGCTCACGGCCAATGAACTCACGGTAGAGTTCCATGGCTTTGCGGCTGCCGCCGTTTTTCAGGATGATACCGAAATATCTGTCAGCCAGTTCCCTGTTGAAGATTCCCTGTTTTCTGAATTCCATAAAGGCATCCGCGCTCATGCGCTCCGCCCATTTATAGCTGTAGTAGCCTGCGGCGTACCCGCCGGAGAATATGTGGCTGAATCCGTTCTGGAATTTGTTGTATGAGGGCGGCTTTATCAGCGATGTTTTTTCGCGCACCTTGTCAAGAATCTCCTGAACCTCAGCCTCTGTGCAGGGTTTTTGGTGTATCAGCATGTCAAACATGCCGAATTCTATCTGTCTGAGGATAACAAGCGCCGCATGGTAGCTGCGTACATCTTTCAGCCTTCCCACCATCTCAGCGGGGATGATTTCCCCTGTCTGATAATGTTTTGCGAACATGGACAGTACGTCCTCCTCATAGGCGAAAAGCTCCAGAAACTGTGAAGGAAATTCCACTGCATCCCACTCCACACCGTTTATGCCGCTCACATCCGCCTCGTCAATCTCGCTGCAAAGGTGGTGCAGGGCGTGCCCCATTTCATGGAAGAGAGTTACCACATCCCTGTGTCTGAGGAGCGACGGACGGCCGTCCTTTGCGGAGGGGAAGTTGGCGGCTATGATTGCAGTGGCGGGAATAACCTGTCCGTCCTCTGTGTGTCTTGTCACCCAGTCGTTCATCCATGCTCCGTCCCGCTTTTCTTTGCGGGCTTCCATGTCCATGTAGAGGCGGGCAAATTCGTGCCCGTCCCTTGAAATATCGTAAACTGTTACGCTTTCATGCCATACGGGAACATCTTTCTTCTCAAACCTGAGAGAGAAAACCTTGTCCAGAAAGCTGATCATTCCGTTTATGACATTGTTTTTTTCAAAATACGGGCGGTAGAGTTCTTCATCAAATCCGTAAAGGTGCTTCTTGTACTGTTCAGAGACAAACATGAAGTCATGGCTCTCAATCTCCTGCCCGAAGAATGTCCTGAGTTCTTCAATCTCTTTTTCGGCAGGTTTTTTCACGCGCTCAAGGAGTGTTTCAAGGAGCCTGAGCACATCCGCCGGACTGTTTGCGTCTTTTGATGCGAGGGAGTATTCCGCATAGTTCTCAAATCCTGTGAGCTGTGCCAGTTCATGGCGCAGACGCATTGTGTTTTCTATAACACCGCCGTTTTCGGGCGCTCTTGTGCAGTAAGCTTTGTAGAGCTTTTCCCTTATTTCTCTGTTTCTGCCGTGGGTCATGTAGGCAATGTAGACAGGCATCTGGAGGGTGAGCTTCCAGCCGTTTTCGGTCTTCATTCCGGCAAGGTCGCTTTCAGGTATCCCTTCCATGTCCGCCGGGTCGGTTATCTCAAGTTCATATGCCGCTGTGGCGTTCAGCAGGTTCTGGAAAAAGGCGTTTCCGAGTTCGCTCAGTGCAAGGGCGATCTCTTTTACACGCTGCTTTTTATTCTCAGGCAGGTCAACGCCGCCCAGCCTGAAACTGCGGAGGGAATCCTCAACGGATTTACGCCTTGCGGGGGTGAGGTCTTCTGTTTCCGCGATTCTTTTAACCGCTTTCATTATCTCCGCGTTCTGGTTAAACCATGTGGAGTAGTCGCTTAATAGAGGGATGCAGGCGGCGTAGAGCTCCTGAGTTTCTTTGCTGTTGCATACGCTGTTTAAGTGCCCAACAGGGAAGAACAGCTTCGAGATTTCCGCACCTGTCTTTTCCAGAGGCTTCATAAAGCTGTCGTAAGTGGGGTTTTCCTGCCTGCAAAGCTCGTTTGCAAGCTGTTTTGCGTTATCTATTGCTTCTTTTATCTGTTTGTCTTTACTGCTGAGAATATCGGGGGAATACAGGGCAAACATTTTAACCTCTTTAACTTATTTTGAATTACTGATAATATATCATCCCTGAAATCAGATACAAGGGGTCAGGTTTTAAAAAGATGAAAAGAGTGAACTGCTACAAGTGCGAAGGCTATTACGTGACATGGGAAGAGGGGATGCCCCACGGATGCAGGATACTGGGTTTCAAGTCAAAGCTTATGCCCTCGCTCTCCGTTTTCAGATCTTCCGGCATGCCCTGCCAGTACTTCACCGAAAAAGCTAATAAAAAAGAGAAGGCTCCTTAAGGTAAAGGTTGTCCCCTTTCATTTTCACATGCCCTTCAAGGTTCAGGATTTTCATGCACTTGGTGACAGATTCTCTGGACGCGCCGATCATGGAGCTTATTTCCTGATGGGTGAGCTTTTTTATCCTGATATAGCTGCCGTTTTTCTCGCCGTTTTCCTTGGCAATGTCAAAAAGCTGCTTTAATATCCTTTCCTTAACATTCAGAAACGCGAGGGACTCTATGAGCTCATCCGCCTTCCGCAGCCTGCCCACAAGGATCTGGAGCATGGTTATGGCAACCTCCGGCTCCTCCCTCATAAGGCGGAGGAATGGCTCTCTGCCTATTTTGCAGAGGCTTGACTCCTCATCTGCTATGATTGTCCCGGCGCGTTCTTTCTGGTCTATGAGGCTGAACTCGCCGAATATGTCATACTTGCCGAAGCGGTGCAGGAGGATTTCGTCCCCGTCCTCGTCAATGAGAACGGCACGGAAAGAACCGGAAAGAACAATGCACAGCTCAGTGCCGGCATCCCCTTTATGAAGAACGGTTTCTTCCTTATTGAACTTTTTGGTTTTGAGTGACTGGGCTATTTTTTCAAGCTTGTTTGATTCAATCTTTGAAAAAAGCTCAACATTCTTCAGTTCTTCGCCAAGGCTCATGATCCCCTCCGTGTTCTCAACCACCATATAATTTTTAAGCACTGTTTTCAACAGGCATTGCAAACTATTTCCATTAAAAGCTTAAACTCCGGGCATGATCTTTTTTAACGCATGATCGTAAATTATTCTTAAAGATCAGCTTTCTGATCGCCGATTGGATCGATCCCGGAGGATGATTTCGGCGCAACCTTCACCGACGGGATTTTACGGACAGTATTTTGAGGTGAAAAATGGACATAAGGCTGAATCAGACCATTAAAGGTCTGAAGCAGGACAATACCGTTTCCTCTCCCCATAAGGAGCAGAAGACGGAAGGTCTTGATTTTGAAGAAATTCTTCTTGAAAAAACAGGCAGCGGATTCAAAGAGGCCCAGGCGGCAGTTATAGCCGGAGCGGCCAGAATATTCGATGAAATGGCGGAAACATGGTCTGCCTATGAGGAGCTTTTATCCGGCGGTGATGAAAGCTGGTTTGAGGATGAATACGGCTTCGGCGGGGATGACGGCGAGCTGGACAGGCTGGAAGACCTTGTAAAGGGCAGGGGCTACTACAGTGTGGACTCTGTGGCTAAAAGGCTTTTTGATATGGTGAAGGACGCTTCCGGCGGGAAGGATCTGCTCCGTCTTGCAGATTCTCTGGCAGAGGCGCTGAAACAGACAGAGAGAAACAGCGGGGAGCTCCCGGAGGCTCTTTATGAGGCTCTTGAATCTGCCTCCTACAGGCTCCGCAGGGCTTAGAAGGTTTTAAAAGTGTTGTTTTCCAGAAGAGCGGGCGCGGGTTTGTCGATAAAATAGCCCTGAGCATAATCCACGCCCAGTTCCTTCAGGGAAGCGAGAACCTCGCCGTTTTCCACATATTCGGCAACGGTGCGTATGTTCAGTTCCTCAGCGAGTGTCAGCGCGCTTTTTACAAAGGCTTTGTCCACGTCATCGCTCAGGATATTGCGTATGAAATCCCCTTCTATCTTTATGAAGTCAATGGGGAAATTCTTTATGTAATGGAAGGAAGAGAAACCTGAGCCGAAGTCATCAATGGCAAACATGAACCCCTCGTTCTTGAGCTTCATTATAAAATGTGCAAGGAGAGATATGTTTTTTACAGTCTCTCTTTCCGTTATTTCGAACACTATTTTTGATTTGTCTATACCGTATTTTAGTGTAAGGCTGAGTATCTGCACCGCAAATTCCTCCATCATCAGGGATTTCGGTGAGAGATTGATAAACAGGAAGCCTTTATAACCCGCTTTTCTGATTTCGGCGAATGCTTTCTCCATAAGCATAAGATCCATTCTGTGCATGACACCCATGGCTTCCGCATCGTCTATAAACTCCGCTGCGGGCATTATACGCCCGTTTACCGGTATGCGCATGAGAAGCTCATGAACGGAAACACTGTTATCCGTGAGCGACATTATGGGCTGGAAATAGGGGATAAGGCTTTTGTTTTCTATCGCATTGAGAATAATCTGGTTTTTAACGCCCATCTCCTTGAGGCTATTTATAATATCCTCTCCGGTGGGGGCGCAGATCCGGTTTTTTCCTTCTCTTTTCGCTTTATACATCATGTTGCTGGCAACAAGGAAAAGCTTCTTGTCCTCATCTGCATGAAAGGGGTAGCTGGCTATTCCTATGGAGGTCGTGGCCTTTATGTTTTTTCCGTCAGGCGCAAGAACGTTCACTGCATCAAGGTTTTCCTTAATCCGCTGAACTACTGTGTATGCATTTTCCTCATCCGCTTCGGGGAGGATGAGTGTGAATTCATCACCTCCGTAACGGGCTACTATGTCCTCCTCCCTGCTGGTGCTTCTGAGTCTCTCAGCGAACCTCTGGAGGAGCTTGTCGCCGAAGGCATGTCCGTAAACATCGTTAATCAGCTTGAAGTTGTCAAAATCAAGAACCACAAGGGAAAACCATGACTTATGCCTTTCCGCACGCTTGGTTTCAGCCTTTAGCAGATCCCAGAACATGCGCTGGTTGTGGAGGTTTGTCAGGGGATCTCTGGTGGCGAAAAATTCCACATCCTTGGTGTAAAGGTGGATAGCCTTCACCGAACCCACAACGTTCATCAGGGTGGTGAGTATGCTGTCCACAACGATCGATTTTGATTTATCCTCATTAAAAGGGGTCTGTATTCCTATGCCCGTTATGTTGCCGATGCGCCTTTCGGGGAAGGTGAGGTTTTTAAGCTGGGAGGCTATCTCTTCCTTACTCATGCGCACTATGTCCTTACCCATTTCGGCCACGTAGTGTTTTATGGACGGGGGGCTGTCGCTGAAAATAGCTTTCAGCATGGGTATATCAAAAACGGCTTCCTCAAAGGCCATTTTTGTTTCGGTATCCGGGTTGTGGTTCCAGAAAACAAAAAATTCGTAGGTATCGTCAGTTTTGAAAACAGCGAAAAGTGCCTGACAGTAAACAACTGAGTTTACGCTGCGCAGGAGCTTCTTGGTGTAGTCCACCCAGTCGGTGATCGCCTCTGCGGTGATGACCAGGCGTTCCATGAGCCTTATCTGAAACTGGAGAGTATCGTTGTCCGTTGCTATGCTCCTCAGCCTTCCTGCCAGTTCCTCAATCTCCTCGTTTATGGCGGCAACCTCCATAAGGCTGTAGTCGCTGCGCTGTAAACTGACCGATTTCAGATCCTCCACAGAGTTAATGTTGCTTATGCTGGAGTGGAGCTTATCCAGCATCTGTTTAAGCCTGCGGGAGACAAAGAAGGATATAACAATGCCGATAAAAAGAGGGACGGGGAGTATTATCATCAGCAGAAGTCTTATGTTCCGCGCTGTTTTATCCTGAAGAAAAAAGAAATTCTGGGTGGTTTTAATCACCCCTATAACATCCCCTTCTATGACATTGTCATGGCAGGTGAGGCATTTTTTCTCGGCGATGACGGGCATAACCTCGGTGAGTGAATCACTGGTATGAAGAGTGCGCATAACTCCGGAGCGGAAAGCTTCGTTCACGAGGCTGTCCTGGTCGTTCTGGCGGACGTAGCCGAACATCTCGCTCACGGCGTAGCCTCTGTGTATCTCTATGCTCATGTCGCTGCTGTCGTAGGATTTTGTGATGTTCTCTATGATGTACTCAAGCTCCTCCCGCGATGCGCCGCGCTCCATAGCCACGTACAGGGAGTTGAATGTCTGCTCAAGCATCACCCGCGCGGTCTTGTCAGCGTAGCCGAAGAGAAGTTTATTATAGGAGTAGGAGCTGATGGTATAAACACCCGCGAAAACCAGAAACGCGGTCAGAAGAGTTGAAGCGAGTATGTAGTGCTTTATGCTTTTCATAAATTTTTTCAGCCGTACCCTGTATGGATTGTAACAATGCCATTATATATAACTATTTTTATGAGGAAAAGCAAAGACAAGGGAGTGGATGTCAAATAAATGGCAAGGCTCACTCGGTAAAATGCACACAGCTTTCTCTCAATAGCCGTGTTGAGATAACGGCTCTCAACAGACTATTTTACACCGTCTTCCTTTAAAATGCTAAGAAGTTCGGATAAAAGATTTTTTTCTTCCGTTTTTTTCACGATCTCCCCTTTCTTAAAGAGCAGACCCTGTCCTCTGCCTCCGGCTATGCCGTAGTCAGCCTCTCTTGCCTCACCCGGACCGTTGACCGGACAGCCCATAACGGCAATATGCAGGGGAGTTGTGAATGCAGAGAGAGCTTTTTCCGTTTCTTCCGCAAGTTTTATGAGATCGATCTCGGCTCTGCCGCATGTGGGGCACGAGATAACCTGCACCCCCCTTTGTCTGAGTTCGAGGGATTTGAGTATTTCCCATGCCACGCGCACTTCCTGAACCGGATCTCCGGTGAGAGAAACCCTTATGGTGTCCCCTATGCCGCGGGAGAGTACTGCACCTATGCCTGCCGAGGACTTCACCGTTCCGGTGAAAATTGTTCCGGCCTCAGTAATGCCCACATGCAGGGGGTAGGGAAATTCTTCCGCAAAGCGGGTATATGCCGCCACAGACAGATTTACACTGCTTGCCTTGAGGGAAACCTTAAAATCGGTAAAGGAATGTTTTTCGAACAGCCGCACATGCTCCGCAGCGGAACGCACTATGGCCTCCGCGCTCACACCGTACTGCTTTCTGATCTCTTTTTCAATTGATCCTGAGTTCACTCCGATGCGGATCGATTTTCCGTTGGCCTTAGCCGCCTGAATCACTTTTATGCATTTGTCCTCCCCGCCTATGTTGCCGGGGTTTATTCTTATGCAGTCTGCTCCGCTTTCAAAGCTTGCTATGGCCAGCCTGTGGTCGAAGTGAATATCCGCTATGATGGGTATGTTTATATTATTTTTTATTGTCTTGATAGCCGCCGCAGCCTCGGCATCCACAACAGCAACGCGTATTATCTCGCATCCGGCTTCCTCCAGACGCTTAATCTGTTCTATTGTGGCTTCCGTGTCTCTGGTGTCAGTGTTGGTCATGGACTGCACTGATACCGGTGCGCCGCCGCCTATCCTGACACTGCCGACTGCAATCTGTTTTGTATTAATCCGGTAGAACAATTTTCATTCCTGTTACTTTTTCCAGTAGGAGAATATATCCCTCCATGGTTTCTTTGTCCAGAGCTTCAAAGCGTAAAACCACGGCAGGCTGAGTGTTGCTTGCGCGCAATAATGCCCAGCCTTTATCGAAAGTGATTCTCACACCGTCTATTCCGTTGATGTCTCTGATTAAATCTGTTGTTTTGCTCATAGACTCAAATTCTCTTTTGACTTTTTCAACAAAAGAAAATTTTTCAGAATCCGGGAAATCAAGCCTGATTTCCGGCGTATTTATGTATTCCGGAAAATTTTTAATAAGCCCGTCCGCATTTTCGATTTCGCCTGAGAGCAGCCTGTCCGCGTATATTTCGAAGAAACGCAGTGATGCGTATATGCCGTCATCAAACCCGAAGAAGCGGTCATTGAAGAATATATGCGCACTTGTTTCCCCCGCAAGAGGGGCATTCAGTTCAAGCATTCTGTCCTTTATCATGGAATGCCCCGCCTTCCACATAACCGCCTGTGCGCCGCAGTCTTCCAGCATGTCATAAAGCGCCTTCGAGGCCTTCACATCGCCTATTACCACAGGGTTCTTCTCTCTCCTGCATAGATCCTGTGCGAAAACAGCCAGCAGCATGTCTCCCCTGATTATATGTCCTGAGTTTGTCACTGCGATTATCCTGTCCGCATCGCCGTCATAAGCTGCGGCAAAATCGGCTCCGTGAGCCCTGACAGCCGCTATGGCATCACTGAGGTTTTTGTCCACAGTGGGGTCGGGGTGATGGTTCGGGAACGTGCCGTCCTCCTCGCAGAACAGGGGTATCACCTCTGCTCCGAGAGATTCAAAAAGCAGCGGCGCTATATTCGAGGCAACGCCGTTTCCGCAGTCGATTACAACTTTCGGTCTCCTGGCAAGGCGGCTTATTTTTTCCCTGAGCCCGGCAAAGTGCTCAAGGCTCCATTTTATATACTCATCCGTCATATTCCTTGAAGTGAGCGTACCTTTTTCCTTTGCCTCAATATATCCGCGCTCAAGTATGCTGCGGTATATTTCCTGAATCAGGTGGGAGTGATAAACTTTTTTGTCACTGCCGAACTTCATTCCGTTGTATTCCGGCGGGTTGTGGCTTCCGGTTATCATTATATAACCGTCCGCATCTGTGGTTTTTGAGGTGAAGTAAATTACAGGGGAGGGGCATACTCCGGCATCAAGAACATCTGCGCCTGCATCGGTAAGCCCCTGAACCGTGCGTCTGAAAAGCTCAAGGGAGGACGGGCGCACATCCCTGCCCACGGCAACTTTGCATCTGCGCCCTTTTTCTCTGAACAGTTTTAACGCGAATGCGTTTGCCACCAACGCCGCCGCATCGTATGAAAGTTTGTCCGGCACAGTGCCTCTGACATCGTAATCCCTGAAAATTGAAGCTTCTATCAAGGCATACTCCGTTATGCTTTGTAAGTATTATTGTATTTATTTTTAAAAAAACTGTGCTATAATCCCTACATGAAGAAAATAGCCTGTTTTATCAATGATAACAGTTTCTTAGAACGTCTGTCGGATTTCTGTTCGGCTGAGCGCTTCACCCTTATTAATTATAAGGAGGAGAAATGCGAGCTGGACATCTCCGTTATTGTATTCATAACGGATTGTTTCGATACGGTAAAGGGTTTTCGAGAGGATGTTCCGCTCTGTTTCATCGGTAAAAGAGGCGAGCTTTCGGAATGCATCCTTACAGTGGATACCGGGTTTGACCATGTTCAGCTCCGTTATCTCGTTGATGCTGTCTGCCATAACGGAAATATGGAAAACAGTATTTCATCGGTGCGTCCGGTTTCCATAGCAAAAACATTTCATGTGGCGAACGATATTTTCAGTGTTGAGCGCATAGTTTATCTTCTCACCAAGGAATTCATATATTTTCTTGATTTTAACTCCCTTGAGAAAATCCGCATCGGACTTGCGGAAATGATCACCAACGCGATCGAACACGGAAATCTCTGCATCTCAGGCGATCAGAAGCTGGAAGCCACCGAGAACGGAACCTATTACACTCTGATTGAAGAAAGGCTTAAGGACGAAAAATACAAGGGTAAAAAGGTAACTTTCACTTACATTATTAACAACTCAGAGGTAAGAATCTCTATTGAAGATCAGGGGAGCGGATTCAAGGTTGATGACATTCCCGACCCGACCATGCAGGAAGGACTTTTCAAACTGCACGGACGTGGTATTCTTATAACAAGAATGTATTTTGACGATGTTGTTTATAATGATGTCGGAAACAGGGTTGAACTTGTTAAGAGGTTCTAATGATTCGCTTTCTCGGAACCAGAGGGACAATATCAGTCTCCGGAGCTGAATTTTCCAAATACGGCGGAAATACCGCCTGCCTCATGATACCCGTTGATGAGAAAAAGTGCATAGTTCTGGACGGCGGAACAGGCATATATAACCTTAACAACATGGGGAGCTTCGAGGAATACCATATATTTCTCACACACCTTCACTGGGATCACATATGCGGGCTGCCGCTTTTCAGGCCGTTTTACACTCCCGGAAAACATATTTTTCTCTACCTTGAGGATAAGAGCACGCTTACTTCAAAAGATTTTCTTAAAGTACTTTTTAATCCGCCCTTTTTTCCCATTCCCAGAACAATGCTTAAATCAAACATCCGCTTCAACCTCATAAGAGGGGGGCAGCATTTTGTCTTCGGCGATATTACTGTTTTCGCCGCGGAAGGGAACCATCCTGACGGCGCGCTGATGTATAAGATTAAGGACGGAAATATAACTACCCTTTTCGCCACCGACTTTGAGCACGGAACGGAGAGGGATGATTTTCTCATTGAGTTCGGCTGCGGCTGCGACTATCTGGTCTTTGACACAACATACACGCCTGAGGACTACGAAGGGAAAAGGGACGGCACTGCCAAAAAGGGCTGGGGGCACTCAACTTATATTAAAGGTGCTGAATTTGCGAAGAAGGCAGATATTAAAAATCTTGTGCTCTACCATCATAACCCCGATTATAAAGATGCCGAGCTTGATGCCATGTTCGAAGAGGCGAAGAAGGTATTCCCCGCCACAATCTGCTCCTATGACGGGTTTGAGATAAAGTAGGGCGCTTTAGCCCACCACTCTGTTTTTGCCGAACCGCTTACCGTTATAGAGGTTCTTGTCTGCCCTCTCCAGAAACGATTCAACGCTTTCTCCCTGCATATACTGAGCAACACCTATAGTCACGGTAATTACGAATGTCTTGTCCTTCAGGGTAAAGTTTGTTGTTTCCACCTTGCTGCGTATCTGTTCTGCTATGCGGACAGCGTTTTCAATGTCTGTGTTAAGAAGAAGCACCAGAAACTCCTCTCCGCCGTACCTGAACGAGAAGTCGGACTTGCGTATGTGTGTCTTAACCACGCCGCCCAGATGCTTTATTACCTGATCGCCCACTATGTGGCCGTACACATCGTTTATTCTTTTGAAGTTGTCTATATCCAGCAGCAGAATACAGAACGGCTGACCGTGCCTTCCGAAGCGGACTATCTCTTCTGCCAGCTTGATGTCCATGTATTTGCGGTTATTCAGGCCTGTGAGGTGGTCTGTTATGGTTTCCTGCCTGTATTTGCGGATGTTTTCATTAAGCTGGGCGACCTCTTTCTTGTACTCGGTGAGTTCGCTCTCTATTTTTGAATAGCTCTCGGTCATGCTTTCCAGTTTGTCTTTCTTTCCTGCGAGTTTGGAGTCAAAGGCTTCCATGAACTTGGTGAAGGGTTTGCCGGGGAAAACAATTCCCTCCTCCCGGAGAATCTGTTCGATCTCCTCTGCATTGCTCATGAGCTCTTTGTCCTGATTTATATCCTCTTCAACAAAGCGGATGTTGTCCTCAAGGTTATCTGACATTTTATCCTGTGTTGAGAGTACCTTTTTGAATAGAGACTCGACAAATTCGGTAAGGGTGGAGAGCCGTTTGTCATTTTTTATAATCTGTCTTGCGATTGAGCCCAGAAAAGCATCGGTGATGTCTTCAATGTCTGTTTCATTATTAATCATCGCAAAAACTTCTGAGAGCTCCCTGTCGCTCACATATCCTTTGAGTGTGTCTATGTAGGGGAGCATTCTGTTGGTAATGGATATTTTATAAACCGGTCTGCATGTGGACTGAAACAGTTTGTTGAAGTTTTCGTTGGCGATGAGAGCATCGTTAAGCGTTTTGTCTGTAAGGTTTATCTTTTTTTCTGACATCTGTTTGAGGATGTCTCTGATTATAGGACTCAAACTTTCAGAATAATATTCAATGGTTTTGTCAGCCATCTTCCACCCATATGTAATAATGATTTATTATAATGCAGAATGATATATTAATAAAGCTGATTTCATGAACGAAAAAACTGTCTGCTTGATTTAACCTGCTAAAAAGTGTAAAAGCATAGCACAAAGCGGCAGGTGGAAAACCTGCCCGGAAAATGCGCTCAGAACGCTGTATTAATGCGTAATAAATTGTATTGACAAGGGAAACAAGTTTTGATAACTTCCTTCCTGACTGTACACTGTATACAGTCCTGAATGTATTGCATTCCGCTTCACACAAAGGTTTTAGCCAAACTTTAACCAGTTGTGACCGGTTATTTTAATGACAGGCATGTGTAGGTTTTGATACCCCTGGGGTTTATCGTTAAAGGACTGCCGTTTTTACGGTCGTTTTGTATTTTCGGTCAAAACAGCACAGGAATGCAGCAGTCTTAATCAAGCAGAGGTCATTAATGGTATACGTTGACTTTACAATCGTTATTCAGATCATTCAGTTTCTTCTCATTATCTTCATCAGCAAAAAACTGATTCTTGACCCGACGCTCAAAACTATCCAGTCCAGAGACTCCCGCATTAAATCCCTCACGGATGAAGCGGAAGGGCTCCGCGCTGAGGTTGAGGCGGGAAGAAAAAGCTACGCAGAGAAGATGGATGCCATGAGAGCTGAAATGGCTGAGTACCAGAGAAAAATCAGAGAGGAAGCCTCTAAGGATGCAGCAGCGAAGGTTGCTCAGGCCAAAGCAGAGGTAGACGCAAAGGTTGAGGCGGCGCTGCTTAAGCTTGAAAGCGAAAAAGAAGCCGCAGCTAAAAACATGGACTCAATGGTCGGCGAACTCTCCGATCTGATAGTTCAGAAAATTCTTAAGTCTGCGTAGGGGGAATGACAGTGAAGAAAATCATTTTTACATTGATCCTCGCGGCAGTTTCACTCAGCGCTTTCGCAGCCGGTGACGGACACGGAACCGTAGACATGGGCGCTATGCTCAAAAACTTCGGCTACAGGGTGCTTGTTTTTGTTCTTTTCGTTATCATTCTCTTTAAGCTTCTTAAAAAGCCTATCCTTGAGTTTCTTGACAAGAGATCAAAAGAGATTGAGAAGTCCATTCAGACAGCTAAGGAAGCCAACGATACCGCCAAAACGGAGATCGAAAGCTACAAGCTGAAGATGAAAGGCTTCGAGAAAGATCTTGAAACCATGAAGCAGAGAGCACTTGAAGCAGCCGAAAACGAGAAAAAGGCTATAATCGAAGATGCTGAAAAGCAGATCGAAAAGCTTGGCCGTCTCGCAGAAAGCAGGATTCAGGCTGATTACAAAAAGGCCTCCGAAGAGCTTAAAAAACAGGCGGTCGCAGCCGCTCTTAATGCTGCTCAGGCTAAGCTCGGTCAGGAACTGACCGCTGAGAAGCAGAACGAGATCCTCGGCAATTACATAAAGAAATTAGGGGTGATCAGGTGAGAACACAGGTAGCAGCAAGACGTTACGCCTCAGCCCTTTATGAAGAAGCCAGATCAGCAGGCAGCCTCTCTTCCGTTATTGAGAAGCTGGACGCGGTTGCCGCACTCGCTGGCGATTCTAAGGACTTCGGCGTTTTTGTCAAAAATCCCGTTATCTCCAAGGAAGACAAAGCGACTGTAATCAGAAGCCTTAATGATAAAGGAATGCTGGACGGATTCACCTCCTCCTTCCTTGTTATGCTTGCCATGAAAAACAGGCTTGAGCTTCTTGATGAAATCTCAGGTTATCTTAAAACACTTGCTATGGAAGAAAAAGGCGAAGCAGTGGCAGAGGTTACCTCGGCTACGGAACTCAGCGGAGACGCTGTGAAAAGCCTTGAGGAAGCCCTCAGCAAAATCACAGGCAAAAAAATTACTGCGGTTGTTACCGTAGATAAAAGCATCCTCGGCGGTGTAGTGGCAAAAGTGGGCAGCACGCTTTACGATGCCAGCATCCGGGGGCAGATTAATAAAATCAGAGATCGTCTGATCTCGTAAGAATACAAGATCAATAATTTAAGGAGTTTGGCTGATGCAGATCAAAGCTGAAGAGATAAGCCAGATCATTAGAGACCAGATTAAAAACTTTGACCAGAAAGTAGAAATGCAGGAGGTCGGTACTGTAATCACCGCCGGTGACGGTATCGCAAAAGTTTACGGTCTTGATAAGGCTATGGCCGGAGAGCTTGTTGAGTTTCCCGGCGGAGTATACGGTATTGTTTTCAACCTTGAGGAAGACAATGTCGGTATCGTTATCATGGGTGAGTACGCACACATCCGTGAAGGGGATACAGTAAAACGTACAGGACAGATCGCATCTGTTCCCGTGGGCAGAGCGCTTGTAGGCAGGGTTGTTAACCCCCTCGGACAGCCCATTGACGGTAAAGGTCCCATCGAAACAACCGAGACGGACGTTATCGAGAAAATCGCTCCCGGTATCGTTGACAGACAGTCAGTTCACGAACCCCTCCAGACAGGTATCAAAGCAATCGATGCAATGATCCCCATCGGACGCGGACAGAGGGAACTTATCATCGGCGACCGTCAGACAGGTAAAACAGCAGTCGCTATCGATACTATAATCAACCAGAAAGGCCAGAACGTTATATGCGTTTACGTGGCTATAGGTCAGAAACGCTCCACAGTTGCAAGGGTGGTTGACACTCTTGAGAAACACGGCGCTATGGATTACACCATAGTTGTGGCTGCGACAGCTTCAGACCCCGCTCCCCTTCAGTTCATCGCACCTCTTGCGGGAACAACAATGGGCGAATATTTCAGAGACAGAGGCGAACATGCGCTTCTTATATATGATGACCTTTCCAAACAGGCAACAGCCTACAGACAGATGTCACTTCTTCTGAGACGTCCTCCCGGACGTGAGGCTTACCCCGGCGACGTTTTCTACCTTCACTCAAGACTTCTTGAAAGGGCGGCAAAATTCAGCAAGGAAAAAGGCGCAGGCTCTCTTACGGCTCTTCCCATAATTGAAACTCAGGCGGGCGACGTTTCGGCGTACATTCCCACCAACGTTATTTCAATTACGGACGGACAGATCTACCTTGAAACAAACCTGTTCTACTCAGGTATCAGACCTGCGGTTAACGTTGGTCTCTCAGTTTCAAGGGTTGGCGGTTCCGCACAGATTAAGGCTATGAAACAGGTTGCAGGCCGTCTCAGGCTTGACCTTGCACAGTTCCGTGAACTTGCTGCTTTCGCACAGTTCGGTTCTGACCTTGATGCGGCTACTCAGGCACAGCTTAAAAGAGGTGAGAAGCTTGTTGAAATCCTCAAACAGGCTCAGTATGTACCCGTTCCCGTTGAGGAGCAGGTGGCAGTCATCTTCTGCGGTGTTAACGGTCTGCTTGATGATGTACCCACTGCCGCTCTCGGCAAATTTGAGAAAGAATTTGTTTCTTTCCTCAAAAACAGCAAAGGCGACATACTTAACAGCATAAGAACAGAAAAAGCTCTCTCAAACGAGCTTACAGATAAACTTAAAGGCGCTGTCGAAGAATTTAAAAAGATGTTCGCCGCTGGCTAAGGAGCTTTTAGATGGCCGGAACCAGTGATATAAAACGCAAAATTGCATCTGTAAAGAACACGCAGAAAATTACGAAAGCCATGAAAATGGTTTCCGCTGCGAAGATGCGCCGCGCGCAGGACGCTATGGCAGCCGCCAGACCCTTTGCCCGCAAGATTACGGAGATGGTTCACGATGTGGCTCAGAGAGCCAATCCTGAGCTTCACCCGTTTCTCGCAGGTAATGAAAACACGGATACCATAGGCCTTATAGTCGTAACCAGCGACAGAGGGCTTTGCGGCGCTTTCAACAACAACATTCTGAAAGCCGTTTCCCGGTTTGCTTCCGAGCACCCCGGTAAAAAGGTTAAGCTTGTCTGCATAGGCAAGAAAGCTTACGAGTTTTTCAGAAAGAGAGACTTTGAAATAATTGAGAAATATGCCGATTTCGCAGGCAAGGTTCTTTTCAGTGACGCTGTCGGCATAGCCGATGTTGTTGTGGAGCAGTTCCTTAATAACGGTATAAGCGATGTTTACGTACTCTATAACGAGTTCAGATCAACAGCATCGCAGACACCGGTTACGGAAAAACTTCTTCCGCTGAAAGTTGAGGAGACAGGCGAGCAGCTTGTGGAATATATCTACGAGCCTAAACCCGAAATGCTTCTGAACGAACTTATGCCCAGATACATCCGCTACAAGATTTTTCAGGCTCTGCTTGAATCCACAGCGGGTGAGCACGGTGCAAGGATGATGGCTATGGACAACGCATCCAGAAACGCATCCGACATGATCGGCAAACTGACGCTCACTTACAATAAAGTGCGTCAGGCTTCAATCACCAATGAGATTCTTGACATCGTAAACGGTGCTGAGGCTCTCAACGGCTAACAAGGTACAGGATGTACCTTCGCCGTGCGCAGCGAAGCCGTGTTTACCACGGCGCGAGCGTGTAGCACAAAAACACAGGACGTTGTTTTTGTGCCGGCAAAACAGGAGATTCTTGACATCCTAAACGGTGCTGAGGCTCTCAACGGCTAACAAGGTACAGATATAAGAAAGAGCAGGCTTCCTTCCAAGGCACACTGATGTGCCCGCGGAACGAACCGGAGCAGAGCATTCTGCAAGGTTCCAGTGAAGCGAGAGCAGCAAGGAGCTTTGCTCCGCTGACTGCGAGTGAGAAAACCGCAGCTTAGGTTCCAGCGGTTTCTGTTCCGAGCTTGCTGAAAAAAACTACAGGATGTAAGTTTTTACGAACTATCGATATATTGGGGTGAATCAACAATGGCAAATAATGTTGGTAAAATTGTTCAGGTAATCGGCCCTGTTGTGGACGTGAAGTTTGCCCCCGGCAACCTTCCTCACATCTACAACGCCATCGAGATTACCGATAAAAACGGAAGAGTGATCGTCTGCGAGGTTGAACAGCACCTCGGAGAAGACACTGTCCGCAGTGTTGCCATGACATCCACAGAAGGCCTTATGAGAGGCACTGACGTGGTTGACACCGGAAAAGCAATAGCCGCTCCGGTAGGCAAAGGCGCGCTTGGACGTATCCTTAACGTTACGGGACAGCCCGTTGACGAAAAAGGACCTGTGGTCGCTGACGACTACTGGCCTATCCACAGACCCGCTCCCACAATGGATGAGCAGGACACAAACTACGAGATTCTTGAAACGGGAATTAAAGTTATCGACCTCCTTGAACCCTATACAAAAGGCGGTAAAACCGGCCTTTTCGGCGGTGCGGGCGTTGGTAAAACGGTTCTCATCATGGAGCTTATCAACAACATCGCAAAACAGCACGGCGGTTACTCTGTTTTCGCCGGAGTCGGTGAAAGAACAAGGGAAGGTAACGACCTTTACGCTGAGATGATGGAATCCGGCGTTATCGATAAAGTTGCCCTGGTGTACGGCCAGATGAACGAGCCCCCCGGAGCAAGGATGAGAGTTGCGCTTACCGGTCTTACAATCGCGGAATACTTCCGTGATGTACAGGGACAGGATGTTCTTCTCTTTGTTGACAACATTTTCCGTTTCTCTCAGGCGGGTTCAGAAGTGTCCGCACTTCTCGGACGTATGCCTTCTGCGGTGGGCTACCAGCCTACACTCGGTACGGAGATGGGTGAGCTTCAGGAGAGGATTACCTCTACCAAAAAGGGTTCAATCACATCTGTTCAGGCGGTTTACGTTCCTGCGGATGACCTTACTGACCCTGCTCCCGCTACTACTTTCGCACACCTCGACGCGACTACGGTTCTTTCACGTCAGATTGCGGAACTTGGTATCTACCCCGCGGTTGACCCCCTTGACTCAACATCAAGGATTCTTGACCCCAACATAGTGGGTGAAGAGCACTACCAAACAGCAAGGGCTGTTCAGGCTGTTCTTCAGAGATATAAAGAGCTTCAGGACATCATCGCGATCCTCGGTATGGAAGAGCTTACAGAGCAGGATAAACTCACGGTTGCAAGGGCAAGGAAGATTCAGAGATTCCTTTCTCAGCCTTTCCATGTTGCCGAGCAGTTCACCGGTCTTGCGGGCAAATATGTTCCGCTTAACGAGACTATCGAAAGCTTTAAAAAGATACTCGCGGGCGACTGCGACGATCTTCCTGAGCAGGCTTTCTACCTTGTAGGAAACCTTGACGAGGTTTACGAGAAGGCGGAGAAACTTAAGAAGGGTGCATAATCATGGCTGATATGATAAGGCTTGAGCTGGTTACTCCTGAGCGTCTGCTTCTCAGCGAAGACGTGGAAGAAGTTATTGTTCCGGGTGTTGAGGGCGACCTCGGCGTTCTGCCCGGTCACACTCCGCTTCTCTCCGCTCTGCGTGTTGGCGAAATGACGTACAGGAAAGGCGGCAAAAACGAATATGTCGCTATTGAAGGAGGCGGTCTCATCGAGATCAGCTCCGACAAGGTTATTGTTCTCGCCGATGCCGCTGAGCTTGGCCGTGAAATTAACCTTCAGGAAGCCATCGAACGCAAGCTTCAGGCTGAAAGTGCTCTGAAAAACGAGCGTCAGCAGGATGCGCAGAACTTCAGAAACATGGAAGCGAGACTTAAAGTCGAGCTCACCAAGATTCAGATTGCTGAAAAATATAAGTAATAGAGAAAGGGGCGGCAAACACCGCCCCTTTTTTATAAAATCTCTGTCCAGCAATATCTTACATTCATCAATGCTGCCTGTTTTTCTCTACTCACCAGTTGAAAATGTTTTCATGTACTGACCGGGTGTAAGCCCTGTGAATTTTTTGAAAACGTTAGAAAAATGACTCTGATCACTGAAACCTGTCTCAAGGGCTGTGTCTACCAGAGAGAGCCCTTCTTTAAGCATTTTCTTTGATTTATCGATTCTTACGGTGCTGAGATAGCCGTAGGGGGATATGCCGTTTTGTCTGGTGAATGACCGCAGCAGATGGAATTTGCTCATTCCTGCGAGCCTGCTGAGTTCATCGAGGCTGATGTTCCTTGAATAATTTTCTTCAAGGTAGTCGCAAACAAGCTTTGAGGCTTTGCTTCGGTGAATATTTGCGGCAGCTGATGCCTTCACTGCGTACTCTTCAATGAGCCGTGCAATGAAAAGGAGGAAGGTCTCTTCCTTTATAAGATCATTTTCTCCGTTCATAATCATCATGTGAAGTTCCGCAAGCTTGGGCGTAAGAGCACTGCGGCAGACCATCGGTTCATCGAATACCGGAAGCCGCTCACTGCCGGTAATTTCTGAGACACATTTTTGCATGACTTCCGGCAGAATATTAATGCATTTGTAATTAAGGGGTTCATCATTGATCTGTTCGCAGGCGTGATTGTCCTTGGGGTTCAGAAGAATCAGATCTCCTTCACTTATGATGTAGGAGCAGTTATTGCACAGCATCCGCCGTTTGCCTTCGCTTATGAAGCCGATCACGTAATAGTCATGGAAGTGGTTCGGGAATTTCTGCATAATTCCCTGAAAGTTATAGGCTTCAATATTCAGATCGGTGTCATATGTTATATTTCTGATCTCTTTCTGCTTCATGCGAATATGTATAGCATATTTTTATGAGGAATCTTGCATGATATTGCTCACTGTGCGGAAATCTTTATATGGTGTTTACAGGTTTCAAAAAAAGTGCCGCACCCTGTGAGAGGTGCGGCGCTTATCTGTTTACTCAATCATGTCATGTACGCAGCGGACATAGAAGCCGTCTGTGTTGAAGCTTACGTCTGCTAATCCGTTATAAAATGAAATTTTCCAGGCTCCTTGCTCATTAGAAGCTGTTTGTCCGGTTGATGACCAGTATGTGTATGGGGCCTTATTCTGAAAAACAGAGTAAATAGATGGATTGTATGTGTTGAAATCAATTATTGTTTGCAGTTCTCTGATATTAGGCAGCCTCCAGTCGCTGTAGCTTCCTAGTGTGAGGGCTTCGCAGTAGTTAATGGCATTCTCCCAGACCTGATGAGTTGTTGCCGCTTCACTGTTATCCTGCCACATCAGACCTGCTGCATGGTCAGTTACAATATCATCGTTGCTTCTGGTGAAACTGCTTTGCAGCTCAGCACCCCTCACGCAGCGGACAAAGTAAGCCCCGTTGTTCATGTATGAGAATTGCTGACCGCTTGTGAAGAGTAAGATATGCTGATCGCCTGCACTGGCTGATGAAGCTGTTGATGACAGATATGAGGATGTGAGCCAGTAATCATTAGGAGCAATATTCTGAAAGATCGGATCGATTGTATGTTCATTTCTTCCGTAGTCGACTATTGACTCAAGCTCGCGGAAGCTGGGCACTCTCCAGTCGTCATAGCCTCCAAGAGTGAGGTTATCGCAGTAGCTCACTGCGTCCGGCAGTGTTTTTCTGGCTGCGTTGTCCCATGCATCCGTATCATCCTGCCACATAAACCCTGTTGCATGATCTGTTACTACATTGTTTGCTCTGGTGTAGTCCGGAGCTGCTCCTGCGCTGTACCAACCATCGTCATAATCTGCGTAGGTTGCTGTCTGACCTGTCTGTTTAACGGTAAACACGGGAATGGGCTCAACCGTTATGCTGAAAGCAGCGAGTGAGTCGGTTGCCCCGTGGTTGTCTGATACTGTGATAATTATGTTGCTTACAGTGCCTGTGTCTCCGGAGGTCGGCGTGCCTGAAAGTATACCTGTGGAGTTGTCCAGACTCAGCCATGCGGGAAGCGTAATGTTAACACTGAAAGTCAGGGTGTCTCCCGCATCGGCATCACTTGCGGTTGGTATAAAACTGTAGGCTGAACCGACAGTTACCGTTGCGGCAGGCGTACCGCTTATTGTGGGAGCTGTGTTCAGGCGGTTAACGGTTATGCTGAAAGCGGCAAGTGAGTCAGAACCGCCGTGCCCGTCAGATACGCTTATAATTATGTTGCTGATCGTTCCTTCATCACTGTTTGAAGGAGTTCCCGTGAGTGCTCCGGTGGATGTGCTGAAACTCAGCCATGCGGGGAGAGTAATGTTAACACTGAAAGTGAGGGTGTCATGATCCGCATCATTGGCCGTGGGTGTGAAACTGTATGCGGAACCGGCAGTTATGGCGGTCTGCGGCGTTCCTGATATTTCCGGAGCAGTATTAGCGGGATTGACCGTTATACTGAAATGCGGCAGATAGGCATAACCTCCTTTACCGTCAAATACAGTTATTATTATGCTGCTGTGTTCCGCCGCAGTCTGCGGTGTTCCGCTGAGGGTTCCTGTTGTATTATCAAATTCCGCCCACGAAGGCTTGTTCGATATGCGGAAGGTAAGTGTGTCATCATCGGCATCAAAGGATATTGGAGTGAAGCTGTATGCAGTGCCTGAGGTAACTCCGGTCTGTGGAGTGCCGCTTATTACCGGAGCTGAGTTGCCTGCCGGGCGTGTTTCTGTCTTATTCAGCCCCACAAGGGAGCCGGAGCTTCCTCCGCTGTTCCATGTACCTGTTATTGTCCCTGAGCTAAGGTTCAGGCTGAAAGAAATATCCCCTGTGTCTCTCAAGGATGAAAAAGCCGTGACTCCTTCGACTTCGGCGTTGCCCGAACTGTCAACACTGCCTGTCAGGGCGTAGGAGTTATTGTGATCTTCTGCAATGCCGGAAATTTTACCCTCATTGTTAACGGTAAATTCCCATAAACCGGAAACTGACGGGCTTGAATATACACCTGTGTAATAACCTTTGTAAGGGTGCTCCGCTGGCTGCTTACTGCCTGAACTGCCGTTGCAGCCTGTAAAGAGAGCAGCTAGCAGAATCACCGCAAAAACCGATAAAAGTCTTCTCATTTCTATTCCCTCCGATATTTTAACTGACTATTATATTTTAGAAAATTCAGGGAGAAAAAACATCGACCGAAAGGATGAAAATGCAAAAGAACTGTCTCGTCCTAAAGTATTAGAAGGCTTATCAGGGAAGGGTTTGATGGATAATGGCTAAATATTTGTTCTATTGTTGAGAAGAATGCTGAACAGCTCAGATCTGCTGTTAACATTGTATTTGGAGAAGATGTTCCGGGTGTGGGTTTTTACTGTGCTCTCACTGATAAACAGTTCATCCGCTATGGCTTTGTTGGATTTGCCTGTGAGAATAAGCCGCAGAACCTCTGTCTCACGGCTTGTCAGCGGTTCTGTTACACGGCTTTGTCCTGTGGCGGGTTTGTATTCATAATCAGCCATGCTTTCCTCATCAGACAGGTAGACATGTTTCTTAATCAGGGCAACAAGCATGCGGTTCAGAGGCGGCAGAAGAGCGAGGGTGACACACACGACAGACAGGGCAATTACAACTATTTCCGCATCAGAAAGGCGGGCGGAAGTCACTGTCATGCCGATTGTTCTGCCCAGAAGAATCCCAAGAACATTGGCAGAAAGCCCGATACCGAAGGTTTTGGCAGGGTTGTCAGTGTAATCAAGTATCTCTCCTATAATGCTCCACCAAAACAGGTCAAAAATACCGAAAGCACCAAGCATAAGGGTGTTGACAATCAGATAGTCGGCAGCATTTCTGCCGAGCAGTATAAAGCAGATAAAGGAGGCTCCAAGTGTAGCCATGCCTGTATATAAAACAACGGAGCGCTTCATCTTTGAGTAGAAGCTGCGCATAACAGTCAGAGCGATGATATAGGGTATCGACCAGTAAAGGCTTGCCAGTTCCGAGAGATGGGCAAAGGCAGGATTGACAACCTGATACATCAGGCCTGAGTTAATCGTTATGATGAAAATAAAAAGATACAGCATTATCATAGGTTTTTTAGTTCTGACCGTTTCTTTTCTTTTTACCGTTTCTGTCTCAGGAGTGAAATGTGCGGGATTCAGATTAAGGATAACGGTCAAGCCCGCTGCCAGAAATAGCAGTGCCAGAGCAAGCCCCGCAGAGGGAGATGTGTGCTCTGTTGTTATATTCACGATTATCATAAGTATATTTGAGAAGATAAGAAGATCCGCGCATGATTTTATACGTTGGTTTTTCGGAGTGAAAATCATAAGAAAATAGCCCCATGATGCCAGTGCGCAGCCGGAGGCGTAGTTAGCGGCTGTGAAACATACAGACCACAAAACAGAGGGTTCAAAGAAGAACGGAACGGCTGTAAGCAGGCAGACAGCCATCCCTGCTGTGGCGGTTCTGCTTGCCTGTTTCAGATTCCTCACAAAAAAGCCGCAGGAAAAAAGACCGGCAAACTGTGCCAGAATACCCGAAAAAATGTATTTTTCCGGGTCGGAGCCGAATTGTCCGGCAAGACCGTAGAATACCTGCCCCTCAAAAAGAAAGGACAGCGTAAATGAAAACATCAGAGAAAATCCGATGTTCGAGATCATACGGCTGTCTGCTGTTTTTAATATTTTCATCGGTTTTTTTCCGCACAGTATTTTTATTAGCAGTCAAACATTTTGCCTGAATTTCAGTCTTACGGGTGTTCAGTATTTTAAGCTTTATTATGCTGCCTTGTACAGTGAAAGATAATAATGTATTCTGCGTTTTTTTGTGTAAAAGATATTTCAACAATGGGGGATTTGCACTAGTATACGTCAATGAACAAAACCTACGATTCCATAGTCCGCAGGGACATTGTCATATGCCAGCCGGAAGAGGGCTTCCGCTTCTCTGTGGATGCGGTCATGCTGGCAGATTTCGTGCGTCCGTCCGCAAAATCAAAAACCATAGACATAGGCAGCGGCAGCGGCGTTATTGCTGCGCTTCTTGCTAAAGTTAAAGGCTACACGGATATAGATGCCCTTGAGCTTCAGGAAAATATGTTCTCCTGCCTGTGTGAAACAGTGGAGAAAAACGCTCTGGAAGGGGTAGTCAGGCCTGTTTTGGGGGATCTGCGCAGCTACAGGCCGGAGTTCCATTATGATGCGGCAGTCTGCAACCCTCCTTACAGAAAAGAGAGCTCCGGCAAAATTCCCCCGACACTCACAGAAAGGACGGCAAGGTTTAACGGGACAATGAGTCTGGACGATCTGTTCGGGTTCTGCAAAAGCTTTCTGAAATCCGGCGGGAGCCTGTCTGTCTGCATAGACAGCGACCTTCTGGCTGATGTTTTTGTGACAGCACGGAAGAACAGACTTGAGCCTAAGAGGATGCGCCTTGTCCACCCGGACGGGCAGACTGTGGCGAGGACAGCATTGATAGAGTTCAGAAGAGACGGAAAGGCGGAGCTAATCACTGAGCCGCCCCTTATTATGAGAATTAACGGCGAATATACAGAAGAGATGAGGAGAATAACAGGTGCGCTTTGAAACAGAGATAAGAGACACGGCATACGGCGGTTACGGCATAGGAACCTTCACAGACGGAAGGACAGCCTTCATACCGTTTACGGTAGAGGGTGACAAAGTCATTGCCGAGATGACCGAAGACAAAAAAAACTTTATTTACGCCAATCTGGTGGAGGTTGTGACCCCTTCAGCCAAAAGAGGTGAGAAATACTGTCCGCACATAGGCGTATGCGGCGGTTGCTCCTTCGGGCACATAGATTATGAAGCACAGAAAGAGATAAAGGCAAGGATAGTCCGTCAGGCTTTCAGAAATATAAAATGCAGCGTGCCTTCGGAAGTGGTTTCCGGTGAGCAGCTTCGCTACAGAAACAGAGTGACCTTCAAGGTTAAGAGCGGAAAGCTCGGTTTTTACGGCTTCAAAAGCCGTGATTTTATCGAAGTGGGGGACTGTCCGCTGGTCAGCGAAACTCTTGTGGCTAAATGCCGCGGGTTTGCGGAGGCAAACGCAGCAGATGAGATATATGAACTCTACGCTGTTGAAAACGGAAAAGGGGAATGCCTTGCCTCAGTGAAGGGGCTGGATTCGGACGATGTGAAATTTGTGAGTTTTGACGGAGTTTCCGGCAAAGACTTTATAATCGGTGAAGAATCTATCGAGATGGACACCCCTGCGGGTTCTATGCTCATAGGGGGCGACAGCTTCCTCCAGAGCAACAGGTTCCTCATGGGGGATCTCCAGAAAAAAGCCACCGACAGCGCTTCCGGTGTGAATGCCCTTGAGCTTTACTGCGGCAGCGGCTTTTTCACTCTCAGTCTTGCTGAAAAGTTCCGCTCCGTGACGGCAGTTGAAATATCCAAGGAGGCTGTCAGGCTCGGACAGAAACTTGAGCTTGCTAACGTGAGATGGGTTGCCGGGGATGTTACCAAGTTCCTCAAAACCTCCAAGGGCAGGTTTGATCACCTCCTTGCCGATCCCCCGCGCACGGGGCTTGAGAAAAGCGTAATCTATTTCATAAAGGATAAAAAGCCCGCAACAGTCACATATGTTTCATGCAACCCGACAACTTTGGCGAGGGACATAGCCAAGCTTCAGGACTTGTACAGCA
This sequence comes from Geovibrio ferrireducens, assembly GCF_026226615.1. Lineage (NCBI taxonomy): Bacteria > Pseudomonadati > Deferribacterota > Deferribacteres > Deferribacterales > Geovibrionaceae > Geovibrio > Geovibrio ferrireducens. The sequence goes on along the minus strand of NZ_JAJAPB010000002.1, from coordinate 269,671 downwards.
TAAAAGATTTTACAATCATGGATATGTTCCCCGGAACACACCATGTTGAGTGTGTGGTTTCTCTTTCACTGAAAAGCATATAAAGAAGAAAAAGTAAGTTAAGGCATAAAAAATATTGAAATACTGCCGATATATTAATCAGTGATGTGTTTTACTGCGCATATCATTATGAGTGCGCAGCAAAACGCGGGCTTCTTAAAAGGATAATTATTGTATTTATATCCTGATAGGGATAGAATGCCCGGATTACAGGGTTTTGTTATCACTGCCCTGAAGGAAGTTATTGATGAAAATCAGCCAGAAACTGTCAATTATTATTTTTCTGATTGTATTCTTCGGAATGAGCGCGCTTTTCTACGGAAGCTACATCAAACAGAAAAATGACTGGATCAACTTTGAGGTCTCAAAAGCGAGAGCTCTGGTGCTTGAAGCCGAAGCAGTGAGAGAGGCGATAGCTGATGCCGGAAGAGCCGGTGTTTATGACTATGAAGCTGCACGGAGCAGCGTGGACAAGTTCCTCCATACAGTGCCTATTTCTGTGGCCATGAATGTTCTTAAGGCCAAAGCGGATGAAATAGGCGTTAAGATGAAGGTCCCCAAGGTTTCCCCCCGAAATTCCGTTAACGAACCCGATAAAACTGATTTGGAAGTTCTGGATATGCTTACCCGTCTGGATAAAGGGACGGGCAGCACGCCGGAACATTACATAATAGACAAAGATCAGGACATAATCCGCTATTACAAGGCAGTGCGCCTTACCAAGGAATGTGAGATCTGTCACGGAGATCCGGCCACATCAATGGAACTCTGGGGCAATGATCAGGGGCTTGACCCCACAGGCGTAAAGATGGAAAACTGGCGCGCAGGGGAGATTCACGGAGCTTTTGAGATCATGATACCTCTCTCGCCGATAATCGACGGCGCAAGGATGGATGCTTTCCGCAATTATCTCGCACTGCTTGTTGTAATAGGCATACTCATTATTCTGGTCATAATGGTGAACAGGCTGCTTATTTTCCTGCCGCTCAAAGAGGTCAACAAGCGTCTTGCCACAATTGCTGCCGGTGATTTCAGGCTGATGTCCGCAAACACACGTAATGATGAAATAGGCGAGGTTTACTCCTCTCTTGATAAAATGAGCGCCTCCGTCCGGAATGTGCTTGAAACAGTGATAGAGTCGGTCAACAATCTGGCTTCAACCTCCGCAGAGCTTTCCAGCACCTCAGAGCACATAGCTCAGGGAGCAGTCGCTCAGGCAGAGGAGGCCGCAGCCACAGCTTCCGCAGTGGAAGAGGTTAACGCAACCGTTATTGAAGTTTCTCAGAATGCGAAAAACGTTGCTGTAAGCGCAGAGAACGCCAGACATTCCGTTGAGGACAGCCATAAGATAGTCCGCCAGACCAAGGTAATGATGGAGAAAATAGCCGAGGCTGTTATCCAGACCGAAGCCACAGTGCGGGAACTGGGCAAATCCAGCGAGCAGATAGGGCTTATAATTCAGGTTATTGACGAAATAGCCGACCAGACCAACCTTCTTGCCCTTAATGCCGCAATAGAAGCAGCCAGAGCAGGGGAGCACGGGCGCGGCTTTGCTGTTGTTGCTGATGAAGTGCGCAAGCTGGCAGAAAAAACAACCACTGCTACCAAACAGATAGCTGAAATGATACAGCACATTCAGGCAGATACCGGCGGCGCAGTCGCGGGAATGCGTGAAGGGGTGGAAAAGGTCGAAATCGGCAAGGAAAAAGCCGAGGAAGCCACGGAATCCCTTGATAAGACCCTGAGTGAGGTCGAAAACGTTTCCGGCGAGGTAACGCTTATTGCCCGTGCGACAGATGAACAGGCAAGCGCTATGGATATGATGACCAGAAGTATTGAGAACATATCCAGTGTTACTAAGGATAACTCTGTCGCCGCTTCCGAATCTGCAGACGCAGTCGAGCAGCTTAGCCGTCTGGCTGCTGATTTGCAGGAGCTTATAACAAAGTTTAAGCTGTAAAATGAGGGGGGAGCGGAAGCTCCCCTGACCTTTCAGGCTTGGCATTGCACAAAGCTGAGATTGCTTCACCCTTTCAGGGTTCGCAATGACGCAAAACAGTCGCGAGCGTGTACATCAAACTGACAGGGCTGCGCGGTTTAATGACAACAGTTTATGTCACTGCGAGGAGCGCAGCAACGTGGCAGTCTCTAAAATATACAGAGAGATTGCTTCATCCTTTCAGGGTTCGCAATGACGCAAAACAGTCCCAAGGACAGGGACTGCGCCGTGCGAAGCGAAGGCGGGTTCACCCCGCCGCGAGCGTGTACATCAAACTGACAGGACGTGCAGTTTGATGTTATTAAATGAGAGGATGGCTTAGCCTCCGATTATTCCGTATAAGTAACGGCTTCTCCTTTATTCAGAAAAATACCCGCCCAGTTGTTTATGCTGTCCATGATTCCTGAAAGTTCCTGTCCCTGCTCCGTGAGTGAATATTCCACCGCGGGCGGAACGGTTGGGAAAACCGTACGGCTGAGCAGCCCGCCGCTCTCCAACGCCCTGAGATTATCCGCCAGAACCTTCGAGCTTACTCCGGCAAGCTCTTTCTTTAGCTCTGAAAACCTTTTAGGGCTGCCGCTGAGACTGAGAATTATACCTGTCCTCCACTTGCCTTTTATGATTTCGGCAAAGCAGTTGAACGGGCATTCAAATTCCTTGAAGTTAAACACAAACATTCATCGTACCTCTGTGCGTTTATATAAAAATTATGACCGCAAACAGACCGAAGTCAACACTCAATACAAAAGTAACCTTAAGGTAACCTGATAATAAAATAGTGCCGTCTTACATTCCTGACGCATCGTGCATATATTAGCAGAAAACAGCAGGAGGATATTATGAAAATAGCGGTAATAGGCGCAGCAGGAAAAGCCGGATCAAAAATAGCGGCTGAGGCAAAAGCCAGAGGGCATGAGGTTACAGCGGTTGTGCGAAACAGGGCAAAGCTTACTGATCAATCGCTGAATGTTATAGAGAAGGATCTTTTCAGACTGACCCCGGCTGAGTTAGGCAGTTTTGACGCAGTGGTTAACGCCTTTGCTGATTTCACTGCCGAGGAGAATCTTTTTCTTAAGTCAGCGGAATATCTTGTCGGAGAGGCGAAAAAAAGCGGCAAACAGCCGTACCTTTTCTTCATCGGCGGAGCAGGCACTCTCACGGTGAACGGAAAAGAGATCTACACTCTCCCTGATTTTCCGGCGGCTTATTACACTGTTGCATCAAAAATGGCGAAGGCTCTTGAATATCTCAGGACTCTTGATGACGTGAACTGGACTTTTCTCAGCCCTTCGGCGGAGTTTACAGACGGAGAAAAGAGAGGCGCATTCAGGCTCGGCTCCGATGAACTTCTGGTTGATAAGGACGGCAGCAGCAGTATCACCACCGGAGACTATGCTACGGCGGTTCTGGATGAACTGGAAGCTCCGAAGCACATCAGAAAACGCTTTACAGCAGGCTATTAAGCACTCTGAAGGCAGGTTTTTGAACCTGCCTTTTCTTATTCCGGTACACAAACCTTGCCATTAACAGCCGCCGTGATTGTTTTGTAAACCACAGTGAGTATCACCGCCACAGTCATGGAGAGGAACAGCACGGACATCCATCTGAAAAGCCCGTAACCTGTCAGTTTATACATCAGGAGTGTGGAGATCGTCAGTGCGTCCATGGGGAAGGTGTACGCCCACCATGAAACGAAGAACGGAACCTTCCTGAAATGGCGGAACATGCTGAAAAGCATGAATGCTGTGAACAGACCGAAGTAGTAAAGAATACGGGCGAAGGAATCCAGACCTCCCGTCAGCTTGGTATATGCAAGAAAGCCCACTGCGGGCGGTGCGATCAGTATGAACAGAGTCGGCAGAAACTTGACCATAAGCTGTTCGTGAAAAATCAGCCTGTAGAACACAATAGAAAACAGCACTATCCAGAGTATTATACCCACAGAAAAGAAGAACCAGCTTATTTCAGAATTTGCATGCGTAACACCCGCCACAGGCACGAGTATGTTTCCCACCACAGGGATAAACCATGCCGGATTTTTGGTCTGAACCTTAAAATCGCTGAAAAACCAGATATTCAGTATGACAAATGTGAAGCTTATGTGCACCAGAGCCCCTATGTGCCACAGGGCCGATGACAGCGGCTGGTAAACTCCGTCATATCCTATGCTTAACAGAAGCATGGAGATGGAAACAGTGGGGAAGAAATTTATCCTCACCGGATGCCGGAACTCCTCCCTTACCTCATCCGGGTAGCGGTAAAATTTGAGAGCATAGGTAAAAAGAAGAAACACAAACCACACCGTCACAGCGGCAAGCAGAAATCCGCCTGCGTATGTCCGGGTGTGCATTATGTGGTCAAATCTCAGAAAAGCTATGGCAAGGCCTGTAAGCCCCATCACCGTTGCAAAAAGTGTTATGGGGAAAAACCTGAGCCTGCTGCCGGAAAGTGCATCTGCTGCGGTTGCTGACATTTCGATCTCCATGGAACTATATATTCAAAAAATAGAATATAGATCTTTGCGAATAAAAAGTCACTTCAATTCTATGTAATAATGAAAATAAATGTGTCACTTTAGAACGGGCATAACATTTAGGTTTTGTTATTATAGATAATTGTGTGTATTATTTAATAATAATTTCAGACAGCAGGTTCAGAAGAGGTTTACCGATGCCCTTTGAGAGGCTTTCAGTTTTTTCAGGTGAAATATTTTACGAAACCGACATTCTCAGGAGAATTATCAAAGTTTCCGGAGGAACAGAGCGTGTTCTGGAATATTCCGCAGAGGAGCTCATCGGCAGAACCATAGACAGCCTATACAAATATCCGTCCGTGAGGACAGCGGTTGAGGATTCCCTGTTCAGGGAAGGGCTGGCGGAGGAGGTTGCTGTCACCCTTGTAACCCGCACAGGGCAAGAGGTGAATGCTACGGAAAGCGTATTCATCATCCGTGATTCTGTAGGAAAAGCCGCAGGGTTCGAGGGGATAATCCGCAAGGTCAACTGCCCTGACTACACCTCCTTCTCCGGCGGCAGCGGCTACCAGAAAGTATTGCAGAACGTTATAGACAGTCTTCCCGCTGCGGTCTGCTGGAAGGATAAAAATCTCCGCTACACAGGCTGCAACCGCAGCTTTCTTGATCTCGCGGGTGTCCACAGCAGCGAAATGATTATCGGCAGGATGGACGAAAACCTTTTTCATGACGAGGAGTACGACAGATTTTCCAAAGGCGACAGAGAAATAGCCGCGGGCAGATGCTCCAGCTACAACTATGTTGAAACGGTTTACATAAACACCACAGGTGAGTTCCGCTGGTTTGACATAACAAAAACCGCGGTCAGAAACGAACGCGGAGTGTTTGCTGGCATAGTCTCCATACATGATGATATAACCACATGGGTAAATGCAGAACTGGGGATACAGAACAGGCTGTGGTTTGAGCAGCAGATCATGGAGATCTCAGCCGGGTTCATAAACCTTTCCGCGGAAGGGGTGGACTCCGGTATAAACAGTGCGCTGGAGAAAATAGGTACATTCGTGGATGCCGAGCGCTGCTGTGTATTCAGTATGGATAAGGACAGCATGAAGGCCTCCATCACCCATGAATGGACAGCCCCCGGTGTGCCCAGTCTGATGAACAGGATGAAGTCCGTCTCCCTGCTTAATATGGAACTGCTCTCAGAAAAGCTTGCGGACAGAGAGATAATTAATATAACATCCCTCAGCGGCTATAAAAAATGCTCAGAGTATGAGCGTGATTATTTAAACTCCATGGGGGTTAAGTCGCTTATTATTGTGCCTATGATTAAAGAGGGTAAGTCCATAGGCTTCATGACCTTCTCATCTCTTGAAAAAGAGAGGGAATGGGACGATGATATTGTCTCCCTGCTTACCATAGTCAGTGAAATTCTTGTGAATGTGCTGGACAGAAAATACATGCAGGAAGAGCTCATGGAGCTTTATTCACTGATGGAAGATAAGGTCAGGCTGGAAGTCGAAAGGAATATGGAGCATAAAAAACTGCTTATTCAGCAGTCCAAGCTGGCCGCAATGGGCGAGATGCTCGGCAATATTGCCCACCAGTGGCGCCAGCCGCTGAATGCGCTGAATCTTTCGTTCTTTGAACTGAAATATATAAAAGACTCCGGTGAGCTTACTGACGACAAGCTCCGGGATATACTGGACAGGGTGAACGCCCTGATACAGCAGATGTCTGCCACTGTGGACGATTTCCGCAACTTTTTCAGGGAGAACAAGGAGCAGACCGAGTTTCTCCTCGCAGACTGTGTGAGAAAGGCTCTGTATCTTGTACAGGCATTTTTTGAGGAACACCGGATAACGGTTGATCTCCGTGTGGACAGTGAACTCACGGTTATGGGTTATCCCGGCGAGCTTGCTCAGGTTTTTCTCAATATTCTCAACAATGCCAAAGACGCGCTGAGTGAGAAAAATATAGCTGAGCCCCATGTGCTTGCCCGTGTTTTTTATGAAAACGGCAGAGCAGTTGCGGAGATAGAGGACAACGCCGGAGGAATAGAGGAAGATCTTCTGGAAAGAATATTCGAGCCATATTTCACAACGAAACCCGAAGGGAAGGGGACGGGGATAGGGCTGTATATGTCTAAAATGATAGTGGAGAACAGCATGCCCGGCAGGCTTTATGTTCGCAACACGGACAAAGGGGCATGTTTCAGGATCGAACTGCCGAGCCTTCAGCAGTAAGAAGAATAAGCTTATTTAAAGGAAGAAAATGGCTGATACCATACTTATTTGCTCTGAAAGAAAGATTCTTAATTATTACAGCTCAATGCTTGAAATACTCGGAGTCGAGCATGAGGCTTTTTCATTCTTCACCCGCGGCTTCCGCAGGCTGCTTGAAACGCGGGGCTTCCGCAATGTGTTTATAGTTCTTCTTGATAAAAACGAGTTTATAAGCTTTTCCAAGCTTCAGGATCATATTAAAGACTCCACCCAGAGCATATACATGATTCTGGCGGATAAAGAGCTTGATAAATACTTCATGCATAAAAGCTACGAAATAATTTACCATAATCAGGTAATGCGCCCGTTCGAGCAGGTTCTTGTGGCGGGCAAGGTTTGCAGACCCCTTGAGGCCGCAGCTCCCCAGAAGAATAAGGAAGGCATATTCGATTACATTAAAAAGATTCTGGATAAGGGGGATGTAATCCTCCCCATGAAAAAGGACATAGCCTTCCAGATGCTGCCCATTCTTGAGTCTGACGATGTGACAATTCAGGAAATAGCTGTAATGTCCAGAACCGATCCGGGCATACACGCAGGGCTTATCAAGCTTGCCAACTCTGTTCACTACAGCGGGCTTTTTACTGATATAAAGGATATTGAAAGCGCCATAGTCCGCATTGGAACCATGAATATAAAAATGTTCCTTATCAATTATATAAACGTTGCACTTGCTTCAAACAAGGAGCTTATGTTCCATAAGGAGATAAGCGATGCAGTGGAAGAGAGCATAAGGGTAGGCTGCATAGCGCATGTTCTGGCCGATGTCCTTAAATTCTCAGGTAAAAAGATTGTTTTCTCTATCGGAATGATCCACCGCATAGGTTATATATTTCTTCTTGCCGTTCTCTCTGATTATCTGGAGGGGGAAAGTGTTGATGCCAAAGACAGCGAAAACTACAAGCGTCTTGCGGATCATAACTCCGTGAATGCAGGTATCGCCCTGCTTATGAAATGGAAGTTCAAGCCTGAGTTCTATATGCCTGTTCAGTTTCAGGACGAACCTTTTAAATGCAAGTTTCAGAATGAGGCTAAGATTCTTAAGATGGCCAAAATCCTTCATGAATATTTCCGCATACCGGAACAGGATATAGCGGCGACCTTCCTTATGAAAAACAGGATAAACCTCACAAAAAACCAGCTTGATAAAATAAGGGACGGTTCTGATGAGTTTTACCTCCAGACAAAAATGATATTTAATTAATTTTTTTTAAGCCTTCCTTATAATTGTTAAACCGCGCTTATCTTTGCTCCTAAAACACACCCGATACTTTTACGCCTTTTCAAATATTTGATAATAAATGCTAAAATCGAATTGTCATAAACATGACAATGACTTTGCGTGTTCTGATAATTTTAAAATTGTATTCAAGTATTATTTTAATATTTGTCATGGGGCTTTAACCTTCGTTTCTAATCATTGACATCTGTTTTGACTCATATTATAAGTTCTTATGGCGGTAAAACACAAAAGGGAGATTTACCGTATTTACCGGAGCGGAGTCATTCCCGCAGCGGCACATACAGGCGCAGTTTATTAAGGGCAACGGTTTATTTCACAACGCCCCCAAAGAATAAGGAGAACCTCCCTCCCGGAAGTTTTATTCCGAAAGCAGCTTTATTTTCACTCAACCCCTCAGCTGCTCAGGCAGTCCGCCCTGATTATTATTTTATAAGGCTAAACGGTCATATAAACTTAGATTGCAATGTAAGTTGCTTTCATACTGGAGGCAGGATATGTGCAGAATAGGCGCTATCAAATCCACGGATTATTTTCATCCGTCAAAAGCCCTGCTCCTTATGCGTTCACAGCAGAAGGGGCATGATAACTCAGGTTTTGCAATGGTTATGCAGGACTTGGGCGGCAGGTTCGCAGACTATAAAGATCTTCCCATTCTCTCAATGGCGTGCTCGGACAGAGGCATGGCGATTGCGGAGGATATTCTTCATAAAGAAGGCTTCGTCAGGGTTATGCAGTGGTCACCGGAGATAAACTTCCGTGACGAGCTTAATATAGAGCCCATGCCGAACTACGTTTTTCAGGTGTTTCAGTACCCCAGAAGCTTCAAGTATGCTCCGCAGGAGGAGAAAGAGGAGCTTCTGGTTGATATGAGGCTGAGGCTCAGAAGCGTTCTGGAGGAGAGTGACGACGGTTATGTCTATTCCTTCTGGCCGGATGTGCTGACGCTCAAGGAGATAGGCGACCCGCAGGACATCGGAACCTATTTCGGCCTCTGGAAAGAGGATAACGATTTTACTGCGAAGGTTATCACCGCTCAGTGCCGCCAGAACACCAACTATGACATAGTGCGCTACGCCGCTCACCCTTTCTTCCTTCAGGGGTACACAGCCCTTGCCAACGGCGAGAACACTTTTTACGAAAAAAACAAAAACTTTCAGAAAGGGCTTTACAAAGGCTACTTAGGCTTTGAGTCCGATTCACAGTGCTTCCTCTATACTCTTCACTACATTCACAAAATACTCAAATGGCCGCTGGAATACTATAAACATGCCATAACGCCGCTCCCCTTTGAGGATATGTCAAAAAGGGAGGACGGAGAAGCGCTCAGATACATCCGCTCATCCCTTTCCAACCTTGAGATAAACGGACCCAACACTATCATAGGCGTTCTGCCGGACGGCACTCTGTTTAACACATGCGATGCCAAGAAGCTCCGCCCTACGGTTATCGGAAAGCATAACGGAACAGTGGTCATGACCTCCGAGGTCTCAGGCATAAACGAGGTTCTTCCCGGCAGAAACTGGGAAGAGGATATATACACCAACGAAAGAGAGACAGTTGTTATCACCAACAACCTTGAGGTGCAGAGATGGCAACAATGAGAGTGAACGAAATATCAAGGGATGACCTTGACTGGCAGATAAACTATTCCAGCGACAGATGCACGATGTGCGGAAGCTGCGTTGCGGCATGTCCCTTTGAGGCCATAGAGGCCGGAATGGAAAAGCGCAGAAAAGTTGTGAGCGACTACCTCACTCCTGAGCCCAAGGTGGAGTTCAAGGCTGTGCCTGTTATAAAGCAGAAGGTGGATGTATATAAGTTCTGCCGCGGCTGCGGAGTGTGTGAGCGGGTATGCCCGAACACCGCAATCAAGCCCGTGCGTAATGAAGATGCCAGATTCACCATAAAATACAGAGGCATGCTTGCTGATCCCTTCAAGAGGGGCGGAAGAGCTAACCTTTCCACAGGCGTGCGCACGCTGGACAAAATCAGGGTAGGGCGAATCAGCCAGATGACTGACCCCTCTCTGGACGCATCCAGACACACCTTTGACATGCTTGCACCTTTCGGCAGGATTCTTCCCGCAGACGAGCTTCCTTTCACGCTGGAAAACGGAAGGCTGAAAATAGATTCCTCAGTTCTCCCCCCTATGAACTGGATATATCCGGTTATCATAGGCGATATGTCTATAGGCGCACTTTCATGGAGGATGTGGGAGGCCATGGCAATAGCCACAGCTTACCTTAACGAGGAATGCGGACTCCCCGTGCGCATGTGCAGCGGCGAGGGCGGCGTTCCCATAAGACTTCTGAAATCAAGATTCCTTAAATATACGATACTCCAGATCGCTTCCGGTCACTTCGGCTGGAACAGGATCATAAACTCCATGCCTTATATGCAGGAACTCCCCGGCGGTGTGCTGATCAAAATAGGTCAGGGCGCAAAACCCGGTGACGGCGGTCTGCTTCAGGCTAAAAAGGTTGCCAGCCATATTCAGGAGATCAGAGGCGTTCCCAAGACTGATCTTCTCAGCCCCCCGAACCATCAGGGGCTTTACTCGATTGAGGAGAGCGTGCAGAAGATGTTCCTCACGTTCAACTCAGCGTTCAAGTTCAAGGTTCCGGTGGCTATCAAGGTTGCGGCAAGCGCCACCAGCGTTTCGGTTTACAATAACCTACTGCGCGATCCGTACAACATAGTTGGCGGTTTCTTTCTGGACGGCATACTCGGCGGAACCGGAGCGGCGAACGAGGTTTCCCTTGATCACACAGGTCATCCGATAGTCTCCAAGCTCCGTGACTGTTACCTCGCTGCCACGCATCAGGGCAAACAGTCGCAGATACCTCTCTGGGGTGCGGGCGGTCTGGGGCAGACGGGCAACCTCGCTGCGGATGCCTTCAAGATGATAGCCCTCGGTGCGAACGGGGTATTCACCGGAAAACTCATGCTCCAGCTCGCGGGCTGCGTGGGCAATGACCACGGCAAATGCAACGCCTGCAACACAGGCCTGTGCCCTGTGGGTATAACCACACAGAACCCGACTCTGGTCAAGAGGCTTGATATAGACAGAGTGGCGGAGAACATAGTCAACTACTTCCTCTCCGTTGACAGTGAGCTTAAAAAGCTCCTCGCACCCATCGGCAACAGTTCGCTCCCCGTGGGCAGGTCAGACTGCCTCATCAGCGAGGACAAGGCTGTGGCGGACAGACTCCAGATCCAGTATGCGTGCTAGGGGGTGCTGAAATGAGCGGAAAAACACATATCAAAGGCGTAATAAACGATAAAAGGGTTTCGACCCAGAACCTTCTTAAAGAGATATATAAAGACCTTGACGCGGGCGTTCGCGAGTTTGAAGTTGACGCGTCCGGTCAGCATAACATAGGCGGCGCTCTCTGGGCGGAAAACGGCGAGCATCTTACGTTTAAAGTGAAAAACCCCGGACAGAGGGTCGGCTCGATGGGTATGCCCGGAACTACGGTGATAGTTGAGGGCTCAGCACCTGCTGACGTGGGCTGGCTGAATGCCGGAGCCGAAATAATCCTCAAGGGTGACGGCGGCGATACCACAGCACACTGCGCCGCATCCGGCAAAATATATGTTGCGGGTAAAACCGGAACACGCTCCGGCGCGCTCATGAAGTATGACCCCCGCTATTCTGCGCCTGAGTTCTGGGTGCTGAAAAGGGTGGGCTCATTCAGCTTTGAATTTATGGGCGGCGGCTACGCCATAATCTGCGGTTACGGTGTTGCGGAGGGCGAATCTGTCCTCGGTGACAGAAGCTGTGTAGGCATGGTGGGCGGAACCGTGTATGTGAGAGGTCATGTGAGCGGCCTTTCGGATGAAGTCTGGATGCTTGAGCTTGATGAGGCTGACAGGGAATTCCTCACGAAAGGGCTCAGTGTTTTCCTTGAAAAGATAGAGAAACCTGAGATCTATAACGAACTTTCCGATATGGGGCAGTGGCATAAAATAGTCGCCAAAACCCATGAGGAGAGGCACGAAGTCAGATATATGTCCGCAAGGGATTTCCGCCTGAAAAAGTGGGTGGAAGGCGGCATCTTCGGTGATCTGGTTCAGGAAGACTTCAAAGTTACCGACTATGTGGAAACCGGAGCAAACAGGCTGCGCATACCCGAATGGCGCAATTCCAAATACTCAGCGCCGTGCGAATATAACTGCCCCGTGTTTATCCCCACTCAGAAGAGGATAGCTCTGCTCCGTCAGGGCAAGGTTAAGGAGGCTCTGGAGCTTGTGCTTGAGCACAGCCCGTTCCCCGCTTCCGTGTGCGGACAGGTCTGCCCGAACCTCTGTCAGGACGAATGCAGCAGGCTTAATGTTGATGTGCCTGTCAAGATAAAGGAAATGGGCATGCTCAGCAGGGATGTCACACTTCCCGCCGCCGCTGCCGCGAACGGCTGCAAGGTGGCTGTGATAGGCGCGGGCGCTGCGGGTCTTACTGCGGGCTTTCACCTGAAAAGGATGGGGTACGCAGTTGACATACTTGAGGCGGACAGCGTAATCGGCGGCAAGCTGATGCAGGTTATCCCCGAAGACAGGCTGGCTAGAGATGTTCTCAGTGCCGAGATAAAAAGAATACTTGATACAGGCGTGAATGTGAAGACAGACACCCGTGTTGATAAAGATATGTTTGCAGAACTCTGCGGCAGCTACGATGCAGTTGTGGTTGCTGTGGGTGCGCACAACCCTGTGGTTATCCCTTTTGAGGGGCATGAGAGGCTTGTGAAGGGTCTTGATTTCCTCAAAAAAATCAACAGGGGCGAGAACCCCCCGGCGGGCAAAAAGGTTGTGGTGATAGGTGCGGGCAACGCCGCTATGGATGTTGTTATCGGCGCTTATCAGATGGGTGCTGAGGAAGTCACCGCAGTGGATATACAGAAACCCGCCGCCTTTGAGAAAGAGATCGAGCATGCCGAAAGACTCGGTGCGAAGATCCTCTGGCCTGTGTTCACCGAGAAGGTAACGGAAAAAGGCGTTCATTTCAAAGACGGCTCATTCATAGAGGCGGACACTGTTATAATCTCCATAGGCGACAGACCGGATGTTTCCTTTCTCGGCAGGGAATACCTAAACGAGAGAGGGATGACGCTTGTGAACGAGTTCATGCAGTCCCCGGCAAATGAAAAGGTTTTCATCACCGGCGATGCCATAAAGCAGGGTCTTTTCACCCACGCTCTGGGCGACGGACGCAAGGCTGCGATCAACATAGACAGGCTGCTTAAGGGCAGACCTCTGGATGCGTTTAAAAAAGCGCCCATGATCCCTCAGGATAAGGTTAAGGATGAGTTTTATCACCCCATGAACCAGACCCGCCTTGAGGAAATGCCCGCGGAGGACGAAACCAAGCGCTGCATGAGCTGCGGCTTCTGCCGTGACTGCGGTTTCTGCCGTGACATCTGCCCCCAGCAGGCGATAACAAGAACCGAGGCGGACGGCAGATTTGAATATGTGTCAAATGCTTCAAAGTGCATCGGCTGCGGAATCTGCGCCGGAGTCTGCCCCTGCGGTGTATGGACTATGGCGGACAACCTGATTAAGTTCATGGAGAGCTAGATATATAAACAGCTTATAGATTTAGGGAAATAAAATATACGACAGATTAAGGCCGCTTCTTTTCAATGGAGCGGCCTTTTTTTTAACTTTTTTCTGACATTTTCGTAATCAGAACCTCACAAAAATAAACTTTTATATACCTGACTTCAAAAGTCATCTCACTCGGAGGTAGGAAATGAAAAGAACAATGAGGCTCATCGCAGTTGCCCTTCTTATGACGGCACTTACTGCGGGTTTCGCATTCGCACGCGATCAGATCAGGATAGTAGGATCTTCCACAGTATTCCCTTTTTCAAGCTATGTTGCTGAAGAATTCGGCGCAACAACCAAGAACCCCACTCCCGTTGTTGAATCAGTTGGTTCCGGCGGCGGACACAAACTTTTTGCCGCAGGTGTTGGCAATGACGCTCCCGACATCGCAAACTCATCACGCAGAATCAAAAAAAGCGAGCTTGAGGCGGATCTTAATGCTGGAATCAAGTCTGTAATCGAAATTAAAATCGGTTATGACGGAATCGCAATAGCCCACAACAAAAGCGCTGCTGATTTCAATGTTACTCTTGCTCAGCTTGCTCTCGCAGTTGCGGAAGAAGTTCCTGTTAACGGTCAGCTTGTAAAAAACCCCTACAAAAAATGGTCTGATATAGATAAAAGCCTTCCCTCTATAGACATACTTGTTTACGGCCCCCCCACATCTTCCGGCACACGTGATGCCTTCGAAGAGCTTGTTATGGAAGGCGCAACAGGTAAAATCAAAGAATACGGCAAACCCTACAAAAAAATCCGTCAGGATGGCGTTTATGTTCCCTCCGGCGAGAACGACAACCTTATAGTTCAGAGACTTGTTAAAGACAAAAATGCTATAGGTATCTTCGGTTACAGCTTCCTTCAGGAAAACGCAGACAGAATCAAAGGCGTCAGCGTGAACGGTGTTCTTCCCTCTCCTGAGAACGTACTTAACAACACTTACCCCATATCAAGAAGCCTTTTCTTCTACGTGAAAGGCGACCACCTTGGCAAAATAAAAGGCATAGAGCAGTATGTTGACCTTTTCCTCTCTGAAAAAATGATAGGCGAAGGCGGTTTCCTTACTGAAATAGGTCTTATCCCCCTTGCGAAAGCAGAAAGGGAAAAAGTAAGAGCAGACTGGAAAGCCCGCAAGGCTCTTACTCTTAACGACGTGAAGTAAGATACTGCAATAAGGACTATAATGAAACGGATCGGAGAGTTTCCCGATCCGTTTTATTGCGTAAAAACATAAACTACATCGGAGCGCATTGCTGATGCTGATTACAATAATCATAATACTTGCGGTGCTGTCTGGATTATCATTCGCATACGGAGCCTACAGGGCCAGAGTGTGGGAGGATTCCAAGCAGCGGCTGAGTTCAAGACCCGGTCACTACGCGTGGTACGCTGTGATAAAGTTCACTTTTCCCGCGTGGCTGCTTCTTATCGCAGCGCTTTTACTTAAAACCACCAGGATAGCCGTTGTCCCGCCTTCCGTGGTTCTTGTCTGTTCCGCTCTGCTTGTTGCTGCGGGCTTCATTATCTCTTCAAAGAAGTTTTCGCCTCTTTTAAATGCCAGAGTTGTAGTTGAAAAAAACATCAGGTATCTGCTGATAACCGCCTCTCTGGTGTCCATTCTCACAACTGTGGGCATAGTTTTCTCGATCCTTTTTGAGGCAATTATATTTTTCAAGCATGTAAACATAATCGACTTTATCACCGGAACCTCATGGAACCCGGACACGGCGTTTCTTGAAGGCGCAGGCAGGGAAACGGATCATGCCGCCAAGCCTGAGTTCGGTTCCGCGCCCATATTTGCCGGAACATTTATGATCACAATCATTGCTCTCTCTGTTTCGGTTCCTGTCGGCCTTTTCGCGGCAATATTTCTTTCGGAATACGCCTCAAACAGGTTCAGGAAAATTTTCAAACCCGTACTGGAAATACTCGCCGGCATTCCCACTGTTGTTTACGGTTTCTTTGCAGCACTCACCGTGAGCCCTCTGGTTGTTAAAATTGCCGGATTTTTCGGTTTCAATGCCGATTATACAAACGCTCTTGCACCGGGGCTTGTGATGGGAATTATGATTATTCCCTTCATATCATCCCTTTCTGACGACGTTATCAACTCTGTTCCCCAGAGTTTAAGGGAAGGCGGTCTTGCTCTCGGCACTACCAAGTCAGAGACAATAAAGCAGATAATCCTCCCCGCCGCAATGCCGGGCATAGTTTCTGCCATACTCCTTGCTGTGTCGCGCGCTGTGGGTGAGACTATGATTGTGGTGATGGCCGCCGGTCTCCGCCCGAACCTCACATGGAACCCTCTGGAAGGTATGACGACAGTTACCGTGCAGATAGTGGATGCGCTCACAGGCGATCAGGCCTTTGACAGCCTTGCAACTTTGTCCGCCTTCGGTCTGGGGCTTGTGCTACTTGTGTTTACATTGTGTATCAACCTTGTCTCCACATACATAATCCGCAGATACCGCAAGAATTACGAGTAAGGGGGACGTGATGGCTTATTCAAAAGAACACGACAGAAAACTCAGGAAAAGATACGCAGCGGAAAAACGCTTCCAGCTTTACGGCAAGGCGGCGCTGCTTCTTGCGCTCTTGTTCCTTATATTCTTTTTTTACGACATAATCAAAACCGGATATACGGCTTTTTCTCAGGCTGAGATCAGAGTTGAAGTCACCTTCAATGAGGAAACCCTGCAAATGCCGAACAGAGCTGTAGCCAAAGAGTACAGGGATGTTCTTTCAAGGGGGTTCCTGCGTATTCTCCCTCAGGTTGTCGAGGAGCACCCTGAGTATATGAACACAACGCAGACTCTATGGGTTGTTGCCAAAGGGGATGTCGATCAGTATATGAAAAGCAAACCCAACAGGCTTACCGAAAGAGAGACTGAGTTCGTAAACAGGCTTAAAGAGGGCAGTGACATTCGTCTTGCCTTCAACACGGGCTTCTTTACAATGGGCGATTCTAAAATGCCTGAAATAGCAGGTATTCTTTCCGCTGCCATAGGAACGATTTATGTCCTGATAATCACAATGGTGCTCAGTGTGCCGCTTGGGGTAATGACCGCCATATATCTTGAGGAGTTTGCACCGGATAATAAATTTACGCAGTTTATTGAGGTGAATATCAATAACCTCGCAGCTATCCCTTCGATTATTTTCGGTCTTCTGGGTCTTGCCATATTCATCAACTTTTTCAGCGTACCCCGTTCATCTGCACTTGTTGGCGGTCTTACGCTTGCTCTTATGACGCTTCCCGTAATTATAATAAGTACAAGGGCGGCTCTGCGTGCGGTTCCGGAATCAATACGCCACGGGGCATACGGTGTTGGTGCATCCCCCTGGCAGGTGGTATGGCATCATGTTCTGCCTGTTTCCATGCCCGGAATACTCACAGGCTCGATCATCGGTCTTGCGCAGGCAATGGGAGAGACAGCGCCGCTGCTCATTGTTGGTATGATGGCTTACATCCCGGACGCGCCCACAGGAATAACAAGCGCCACAACTGTTCTTCCCGCGCAGATATACACATGGTCGGCAACCAGTCTCCGTCCTTATGTTGAAAGAACAGCGGCGGGGATCATTGTTCTGCTTACTGTTCTTCTCGCGCTGAACTTCACGGCAATCTGGCTCAGAAACAAATATGAACGCAAATGGTAATCCCGGAGGTTTAAACCTATGAGCATACAGGCGGCTCCCGCTGAAAAAATCAAACAGATGAAAGATCTTAAAATGAAAATGTCCGTGCGTGATCTGGACTTTTATTACGGTGATTTTCACGCCCTTAAAAACGTTAATATCGACTTTCCCGAAAAGCACGTGGTGGCGATGATCGGGCCTTCCGGCTGCGGGAAATCCACACTGCTTCGCTGCCTTAACCGCATGAACGACCTTGTGCCGGGCATCAGGGTTGACGGAACAATACTTCTCGATGATACAGATATTTACAGCAGCGCTATTGATGTTGTGGATATACGCACAAAAGTGGGCATGGTTTTTCAGAAGCCTAACCCTTTTCCCAAAAGCATATATGACAATATCGCCTACGCTCCCAAGATTCACGGCAGAGTGAGAAAAGGGCGCGATATGGATGACCTTGTGGAACACGCCCTGAGAAAGGCAGGGCTCTGGAATGAGGTTTCCGACAGGCTGGAAAACATGGCAACAACCCTTTCCGGCGGTCAGCAGCAGAGGCTCTGCATAGCAAGAGCTATAGCCATGGAGCCGGATGTTCTCCTTATGGACGAACCCGCCTCAGCACTTGACCCCATCGCAACTGCAAAAATTGAGGAGCTTATATTCGAGCTCAAAGAGAAATACACCATTATCATAGTTACGCACAGCATGCAGCAGGCTGCGAGGATCTCCGAGTACACATCTTTCTTCTATATGGGCGAAATGGTGGAGTACAACACCACGGAGAAGATATTCACCAACCCTGACAAACAGCAGACTCAGGATTATGTAACCGGAAGATTCGGTTAAGGGAGGATGCGGCATGAATAACGCTGAAATTCAGTATACAGCCCTGAAAGAGAACCTTAACAGGCTCACAGGACTTGTTTCCGGCATAGTTGAGGATGTGAGTGTCCTTCTTAACGGATATGATGAGGAACTGGCGGGAAAAATTGTTGAAGAGGGGAAAACTGCCCTCAG
The DNA here is from genome assembly GCF_026226615.1 of Geovibrio ferrireducens. Taxonomy (NCBI): domain Bacteria; kingdom Pseudomonadati; phylum Deferribacterota; class Deferribacteres; order Deferribacterales; family Geovibrionaceae; genus Geovibrio; species Geovibrio ferrireducens. Next base: position 251,375 of record NZ_JAJAPB010000002.1, on the reverse strand, counting down.
ACTGGAAGGGGAATCAAGCAAAGTGTGCATATCACTCCTTGGACTGTTTGAGCCCAAGGCAAATGATCTCCGCTACGTGATAGCCTCGCTCAACATTGTAGGCGAACTGGAGGCTATAGCCGGCTACTGCACCGACATCGCCAAGGAAGTTCTCCGGGCGGGCGGTCCTCTTTATGAGTTTGATATGAAGCGGTTTCCCAAAATGATCAGAGAAACAGCGAACATGATCAAGGACAGCATAGACTCGTTTTACAAGTGCGATGCCAAGCTTGCTCTTGAGATTATAGAAAGGGATGACAGGGTGGACAGGCTCCACAGAAAAATCCTGAAAAAGGCTGTGGAAAATATGGCTGCCTTCGGCGACAGGGCGGATAAAACCGTATCTTTCATTTTCATCACCAGATGCCTCGAAAGGGCGGCAGACCATGCTGTGACCATAGCAGAGCATTCATATTACTACGCAACGGGGAAAGTTATCAAAAACGTGCCCGACGGCGAAATAAAAGCAGATAAATAATCCTGCCCATACCCCCCCATTATATACAGGCGGTGCAGCAATGCCCGCCTTATATTATTCAATACTGAATAAGTCTTAATTATCAATATTTTGCATTAATTTGACATTTCTCTGATAACTTCCGATCCCATTCATAACATTGTAATAACAAAAGCTGTTACGGAAGGGATATACATGAAAAAAGGGATAATCAGAAACCTGAGTCTGAAAGTGAAGATAAGTGCCATGCTTGTCTGCTCGCTTCTGCTGATTACATTTGTTTCATCTGCGGTGCTGGTTCAGAAGGGGAAGAGGGAACTGGCTAAAAGCAAGGCACAGCAGGCGGAAATTCTTAAAAAAGTTATGTCGGAAAGATTTACCGGGTATCTCGGTTCTGTGGACAGGTTTCTGACAGGGTTTGTAAAAAATGATTATGTAACGGAAGGGTTCTACAGCATAACTTCGGCATATTACAAGCTGAACAGACGTCCTTCCCTCGACCCGGAGCTCATGGCGCCCGGACTCAGAGCTTTCTTTGAAAAAACAGGCAATAAGCAGATGATTAGCTGGATGGACAAGGCTGATTTTACCACAGATGCGGACTTCCGCCAGCTTGTGCTGCAATATACCAACATTGCAGGGCTGGACGAGATGGAAACAATGCAGTTTCCCGTGGAGTTCAACTTTGTCTATTCAAATTATTATGACAGCTTCCGGCTTTTGATGGAGCCTTATCATATATACTCTATGTATATTATTGACAGTGAAGGTGTAATTGTCTTCTCCTCCGATAAAAACCATGCCTTTGCCACTAACCTCAGTTCCGGTGTTCACAAAGACACTTTTCTGGGCAAAACATTCAGGCAGGCGCTGAATATGCCTGTTACTGAGACGATTTTTACAGATTTTGAAACATCGGAGATTGACGGCGGAAGACCTGTGGCATATATGGCCAGACACATAAACGCAAATGATGTACGCACGGGGATCGTGATTGTTACCCTCAGCAGGGACACTGTCATGTCCCTTCTGCCGGAAAAGATAGACGAACACACTTATCTGCGCCTTTTTGACAAATCAGGCCTGCTTATGAACATGCCGGCAGGTGCGGACGATGCTGAAACCAGAAAGTTTGCCGCACTGCCGCAGACCTCTCTCACGGAGGAGATAACAGGCATAGGCAGAAACGGCTACATTTTTTCCAAGGAGAGAGCCGAGTTCTTAAGCAAGAGCTTTGACATCGTAATCAAGATGGACAGAAGCCAGATGCTGGCGCAGATACACAGCCTCATAGGCGGTGTCTTCTTCTACGCGGGGCTGACATTTATTGTGATACTGACTGTTCTTTATCTTATGTTCAACCGCATAGCCTTTAAAAGGCTGGATTTCATAGGGAAAGAGATAAACTCAATAGGCAGCGACCTTTCCAGACGCATCCCTGTTTTCTATAAGGATGAGATAGCCAATATATCCAACCACATGAACAGCTTTCTGGAGAGGCTGGATGAACTGGTGACAAAGATTTATGAAATCTCAGTGCGGACAGAGGCTGATTTCCGGCAGTTTGACAGTAAAAAGACAGAGCTCACTAAAGTTCTGGGCAGACAGGAGGGGAATCTGTCGCTCCTTTTGAGGGAGATGGATAAGGTCAAGGCCGCAGGGCTTGAGATGCACCGCAACCTTGATCTGACAAGGCAGGTTACTCAGGAAACAGAGAAACGCACATCCGGCGGACGTAAGAATATGACTGTTCTCTCCGAACAGATGGAAGGGATAGGAGATTCTGTTGAGCAGCTGGGCGGGAAACTGCTCCGTTTCGGCGAATCCTCCCGCGAGGTGGGGAGCATTCTCAGCGTTATAGATGACATTACAGACCAGATAAACCTTCTCGCGCTCAATGCCGCAATTGAGGCGGCAAGGGCAGGGGAACACGGCAGAGGCTTTGCCGTGGTGGCTGATGAGGTGCGCAAGCTTGCGGAAAAAACACGCAATGCCACCAAGAATATAGGCGACATAATAGGCGGGTTCAACGCTGATATAACCGGAATCCTCGGCGATATGCGGGTTACGGAGGAGAAAGTGGCGGAGGGCGCCGGGGTTATGGCGAAAACAAGGGAGGTCTTTGAAGGGATAGTGAAATCAGGCGAATCTCTGAACTCTACCTTCCTAGCCATGCAGCAGACGCTTAACGAGAGGGACAGGGCAATCGGCAGTGTGAACGAGATGGTGCAGAGCTCCGGTGCTATGGTAAGCCAGAGCACTGCCACTGTGAACGATCTCCTCGCCATCTTCACCGAAATGAAGGACTCCATGGATCAGCTTCATCAGTCGGTTGAGGTTTTTATCAGGAAATAGAGTTTAAACGGGGGTTTTTAACAGCAATGACTTCCTCTTTTGTAAAGGGGGATCTGACAGGGATTTCTCCTTTCGGGGCAGTTTTGCGTCATTGCGAACCCTGAAAGGGTGAAGCAATCTCTATGTATATTTTGAGACTGCTTCATCGCTTCGCTCCTCGCAGTGACACGGTAATACGTCACCCTGTAAGTTTGATGTACACGCTCGCGCCGAACACAGTTCGGCTTCGCTGTGCACGGCGTAGCCCCGTCATTGGGGCTGCCACAGCAGCATCAACATTAAACTCTATAAAACCAAGCAGTCATTGTGTTATTGAAGAACTGAGAAACATCTTCACCAAAAATAATGCAGAACCCAGTCCAGTCGCCCGCGTTTAATGTGCCAGATACCGCTGAACTTCATCACTTCCCTTATCTTCCTGCGCATTTCCGGCTTATAGCAGTGGATTTTGCAGTCCTTACACTTGGGCTTAGGGTCAAGGGGGCATTTCTCATTCCGTTTGAGCGCATAGGCAAGAAGCTCCGCACACTCAGGGCAAAGCTCCTTTCCGCCGTGGTTCTCTCGGCAGAACACGCCTATGAAACGGCGTAATATCTTTTCGTCCTTAATTATCCGCTTTTCCTTCTTCATGGTGTATATAATAATATATTCCCGCCGGATTGAACATTGACTTCCCTCAATTTTTATACCGTCATTTTTTAATTTCCCATAAATATTTTCCCCGTTTTCAAAAACAGAGTGTCCTGATACAATATCCTTATGACAATACCGTATATTCTGGACATGATAGGAACAGTCGCCTTCGCCGTCAGCGGTGCGCTGGTGGGTGTGCGTAAAGAGATGGATTTCTACGGGGTGACCTTTCTCGCCCTTGTGACCGCTGTCGGGGGCGGAACCACCCGTGATATAATGGTGGGTAAAATTCCGCCTATCATTTTTGCTGATTATAACTATCTGATAGTTTCAGTAATTATGTCATTTGCAGTGTTTTTTTATCATAAGCACTTTGAGAGCAAGATGCATCTTTTCCTCACGATGGATGCTCTGGGTCTGGGCGTGTTTACTGTGACAGGTGTTTCCGTGGGGCTCGCTTATGATGTGGGCTGGGCTGGTGCTGTAATGCTTGCTGTTATCACAGGAACCTTCGGCGGAATGTTCCGGGACATACTCTCAAAGGAGATACCCCTTGTCCTCCAGAAGGAGATTTACGCCAGCGCGGCTATGCTCGGCGGAATAATCTATTGCCTGTGTCATTATGCCGGAGTGAACAAGAGTGTCAGCTTTATTCTGGTTACATCATTTGTTTTCAGTCTGAGGATGATTTCCCTCCGCAAAAAGTGGGGTCTGCCTGTGGTGAAGATCAAACAATAAATTTTATGTTATAATATCCAATGGGTAAGCAAATCAAAACAAATAAGGAGAGGCCATGAGTTCTGTTTACGTCTGGAAAATCGGCGGTCCTGCCGGATTCGGCATTATGACCACCGGACCAATGTTCGCTAAAGTCCTCAAGGCGAGCGGATACCATGTACACGGTTACCCGGAGTACCCTTCGCTTGTGAGAGGCGGCTACAACTGCTACCAGATTGCGTTCGGTGACACTGAGGTTACTGCTCCCTACAAAAAGATCGATATGTACGTTGCACTTTCCGATGAATGCTTTAACAGGGAAAAGTTTGAGGAAAGCACTTATGTTATAGGCGATTTCGCCAATCTGAAAAATGCCGGAGACATTAAAGCCAAAAAGATTGATGTTCCGCTCATGGGTATAGTGAAGGAACTGGACGGGCCGGACATAATGAGAAACTCCGTGGCACTCGGTGCGGCGGCTGCGCTTCTCGGTCTTGATTTCGCACTGCTTGAGAAAAACCTCACGGCGGCTTACAAGGAAAAAGTGGCAAAAATAAATATCGAGGCTGCTAAAAAGGGTTACGAATCCGTCAGAGAGCGTTATTCCGTTGTCTGTAAACCCGCCCCGGACAAATGCGCACCCGCGCTCTATGTCACAGGGAACGAGGCGACTTCAATCGGCGCAATTGCAGGCGGGCTGACATTTTTCAGCACATACCCCATGACCCCCGCATCGTCTATCCTTCATTACCTCGCTAAATGCACCAGAGAGCACGGCCTCGTGGTCAAGCATACGGAAGATGAAATATCGGGCATAAATATGGCTGTCGGTGCGGCTTTCGCTGGTGCAAGAGCCATGACAGGCACTGCGGGCGGCGGTTTCAGCCTCATGAACGAAGGGCTGGGGCTGGCAGCTATAACCGAGGTTCCCATCGTTCTTGCTGTTTCACAGAGACCGGGCCCCGCAACAGGCATGGCCACATGGACGGAGCAGGGTGATCTGAAATACGTCATAAACTCCTCTCAGAGTGAGTTTATCAGGGCTGTTTACTCCCCCGGCAGTGTGGAGGAGTGTTATAAATTCACATTCGATGCCCTGAACCTTGCGGAAAAATATCACATTCCGGTTTTTGTGCTTCTGGATAAATTCCTTTCCGAGTCCCACTTCATGGCGGAGAAAATGCCTGAAACAGGTGATGTCGAAAGGGGCTATCTCTTTGAAGGGAATGAAGAAGAACCTATGGCTTACTTCAACCGCTTTGCCGAAAAGAAAGACGGCGTGGGCGTGCGCGTTATCCCCGGCACAAAGGGCGGGCTCTACATAGCCAGCAGCAACGAGCATACGGACGAGGGCTTCGTGAGCGACAAGGCGGATGTGCGCAAGCGTCAGGTGGAAAGGCGCTTCCGCAAGCTGAAGCCTCTCACTGATGATATGCCGCACCCTGAGCTTTTCGGCAAAAAGGACGCACCGCTTACCTTCGTCTGCTTCGGTTCTGTGAAGATGATGCTCCTTGAGGCCATGAAACATACTGACAAATTCAATTTCATACATTTCCCTGCCGTAAACCCCCTTAACTGGGAAAAGGTTAAGAAAATGCTTGAGGGCAGAAACCTCTGCGTTATGGAAAACAACTATACCGCTCAGCTCAGGGGCATAATCGCCGAGAACACAGGCATAATTATTGAGAAAACATTCCTCAAGTATGACGGCAGACCGTTTTTCAATGAAGAGATTGTGAGCTTTGCAGAGGAGGCGGCGAAATGAAAGCACTGGATTACAACACAACGCAAAAACCCGTATGGTGTCCCGGCTGCGGGAACTTCGCCATCTGGAACGGTATAAAGAAAGCCCTCGCAGAAGCCGGAATCGAGCCGCATAAGCTTGCGCTTGTCTCAGGCATAGGCTGTTCAGGGAAAATGATAAACCATGTCCGTGCTTACGGTTTTCACGGTCTGCACGGCAGAACAATGCCTGTTGCCACTGGGATAAGGCTTGCAAACCCTGAGATGAAGGTTCTGGTAAACGGCGGCGACGGGGACGGCTACGGCATGGGTGTGGGGCATTTTGTTCACGCAATGCGCCGCAATGTCGACCTCACCTATATTGTGCATAATAACAAGGTGTACGGCCTCACAACCGGACAGGCTTCCCCCACCAATGAGATAGGCTCACCGAGCAAATCCACGCCGTTCGGCGTTGTGGATGAGCCGCTGAACCCCATCGCTATAGCCATAGATGCCGGAGCGACTTATGTTGCCAGAGGCTTTTCAGGCGATTCGGAGCAGCTTGCGGAACTTATACTCGGCGGGCTGAACCACAACGGCTTTGCGCTGATAGATGTTTTTCAGCCGTGCGTGACCTTCGGCGGAAAATACCAGTATGAGTATTATCAGGAAAGGGTTGTTAAAATCGAAAACCACGATGTGACTGACGCTGACTCGGCGCTTGCCCTCTCCAAAACAAAGGATAAGCTCCCCATCGGGCTTTTTTACAAGGTTGAGGGGCGGCCTTCATACAACGAGATGCACCCCGAAATCGAAAAGGCGCAGGTTCGCAAAAGAGATGTGACAGGGCTTCTCGAAGAGCTTGTCTGATAAGGAATACATAAGGCGGAGGCAGGGTGCTTCCGCCTCTTTTTTTATCTATTGACAGAGATAAACGGGAATAGTATAGTTCCCTTCCTTAAATAATCGGGGAATAGCGCAGTTTGGTAGCGTACCTGTCTTGGGCACAGGGGGTCGCAGGTTCGAATCCTGTTTCCCCGATTTTTTTACACCTTATGTATCAATCAGTTGCGGCGGTCATTTTTAATTTGGCACACTTTTGGCACACTCTCAGAAAAGATTACGCCTTTTCGTGTGCCATCTTGACGATTGATTTTGTTGCCATAACGTTTAAAAATCATTGACAGTGTTCTGTGCCCAAGCATGGATTTGATCCAATTCAAATTCTCTCCTGCATCGATCATCATACATGCGAAGCTATGCCTCATTTGGTAAATCGTTCTATATCGAAATCCAAGAGCTTTTAAGCAAGGGGTAAAGTAGAGCCTATTAATATTCTCTGTCTTCATAAATGGCTGGTTATATAAAGTCGTTAAAACCCAATCTGATTTAAGAAAAGTGTATTGCTTATGGTTTTTTAAATATGCTTCAAGCGCCGGAATAATATCTATTGTTCTTGATTTTTCTGTTTTAGTGCTTTCTTTTATACGATTCTTAGTGATGGTTCTTTGTACAGTAATAGTATATTTTGAAAAATCAATATCACTCCATTTAAGCGCAAGCAATTCACCTGTTCTCATGCCGGTGTAAAAGCCAAGCGCAAAAAATATAGTCATCTGTGGATGGTGTTCCTGCATCCAATTAATTATTGACTCTGCTTCATTTATATTAAAGGGGTCGACTTCACTTGTTTCGACTCTTGGTTTTTTAATTACTTTTGTAGGATTTTTGCTTAACAGTTCATCGTTGTAAGCATTATCAAGGATTTGATGTAATACGCCTATAATATTTGAAATAGATTTTGGGCTAAGATTACATTGTTTTATGAACATTTGGATATGAGTTGGTCTGTAAGCGTCCCTCTTTTCTTACAGCAGATATTTAGAGTTTTCCGCTCTTTCAGCATACTCCTCCGGAGTCATTTTCCCCAGAGAATCATGCGGTCTTTCTGTATTGTATTCAACCATCCATCGGTCAGCTTCTTCCCGAACTTCGCTTAAAGAGAAAAACAAATGTCTGTCCAACACCTCGTTCCTGAACGTCCGATTAAATCTTTCCACATATGAATTCTGAAACGGCTTGCCAGGTTGTATGAACTCAAGCTCAACATCATGGTATTCCGCCCAGTCAGCCAATTTTACTGAGATAAACTCAGGGCCATTGTCCATTCTGAGTTTGGCCGGATATCCTCGCCACGAAGCAATCCTGTCAAGAACCCTTATTACTCTTGCTGCCGGAAGATTGAGATCGACCTCTATGGCAAGAGCTTCTCGATTAAAGTCATCAACGACATTAAATGTCCTGTATTTCCTCCCACAGTATAAGCTGTCACTCATGAAATCTATAGACCAGCACTGGTTGATGGATTCAGGTACACTGATATGGAGAGGATTCCTGCTTGGAAGCCTTTTCTTGGCCTTGCGGCGCATGTTAAGCTTCAAAAGGCAATAAACCCTGTGAACCCTCTTGTGATTCCATCTATGTCCAAGCCGACGGATGATGGCAAATAGCTTTCCGAAGCCATATCCCGGATATTTCTCACATAACTCAAGCAGAACAGCTATAACATGGTTGTCTCTATCTACATCCGGCTGATAGTAATAAACCGGACGACTGATGCTGACTGTACGGCAAGCATGACTTACGCTCATGCCGTAAGTTGCTCTACAGTAATCTGCTAAACTACGTTTCTCCGACGGCTTTAAAGCTTTTTTGAGAGAATATCCTTCAGAGCTGTATTCTCTAAGCTAAGATCGGCAAACATCTGCTTCAGTTTACGGTTCTCTTCTTCAAGCTCTTTTAATCTCTTGATGTCTGAGGCTTCCATGCCTCCGTATTTGGACTTCCAGTTGTAGTAGGTGGCGTCACTGATGCCGTACTCACGACAGATGTCTTTTACCTGTCTGCCGGACTCGGCTTCTTTGAGTATTTTTACGATCTGAGTTTCTGAAAATCGACTGCGTTTCATTAAGTCCTCCTGTTATTAATCTACAGGAAAACTCTAATTTTAAGCTGTAAAATTTTCAGGGATGCTTACATCACAGCGTAACTCCCCCTTCGAGCCACAGACCCGGCTGGGGCGGTTCGGGAGCGAGCCTTCAGAGACACTGCAACAACTGCCACTACCCCGTGCAGGACAACACATGCTTTGTATGCCACAAAACGGCGCATGCGCCCAACGCATACTAGTAAGGAGGATAATATGAGTCTTAAAAGCGAACTAAAAACAAGCAGAAGATCCTTTCTGAAATGGGCTTCAGCCCTCAGCGCAACAGCTGTTACCTATGGCTGCGGCGGAGACAGCAATCCGAAAGCCTATACGGATGAAGTGATTGTTCCTGATGAAAATTTAGTTATGGACAGGACACTGAAAGAAGTTATGGGTACACATCCTCATAACTGTGGTGGAAGATGTCCTTTTAAATTTTATGTAAAAGGGCATGGAACTCCACAGGCAAGAATTGCCAAACTAACAGCTGCAGGTGATATTCCCAGAGAAAATTCACTGGAAGCAGATGAATCTACATCATTCGTCCAGACAAGGGCTTGTGTCAGAGGTTATGCTCAGATAAAAAGGACATATTCGCCTGACAGATTGAAATACCCGCTTATCCAGACAAAAGAACGAGGAGATGTCACTGGTTTTAAAAGAGTAAGTTGGGATAAGGCTCTCGACATAGTAGCTGATAAGATTGCTGATGTTTATTCCAGATTTGACAGTGGTGAACTGCCGTATATTCCTATGGTTGCAGGTCCTCCAAATGGATTACATAATCGTATGATGTTCGCAGGTATGGCATTTATGGGATTTGCTGAAGGTGCAGGTTCTACTTTATCAAAGTATCTCGGACCTACAATACTTCCTACTGGAGCACCTTCATTCGAAAACATGCTTTTTGCAGCTGTAGGATCAGTTGGGGTGCTTCCTGGGCTAGCTGGCGGAAACTCTGTGTATAACTATAAAAACTCAGATTTTATCATACAGTGGGGAGCGGATCCCGCTGTAAAAGAACCAAATAAAACGTTCTTTCTGACCAAAGCAAAAGAAGCTGGTGTTCCTATAGTTACTGTTGACGCTCAATACACTGACACTGCTTCTATTCTTTCTACAGGTTTTCCTGAGTACAATTTACCCCAGTTTATTCAGGTTAGACCACAAACGGATGCTGCACTTTCTGTTGCTATGGCATATATAATCTACAAAAGAGGTTGGCATGATGATACATTTATAAAGTCGAATTGTTTTGGATTTTATCCGACACAAGGCAATCCTGTAGATAGTGATGGGAATTCTTTTACAGTCGTTGCACCGCCTAAGCATCCCGGATTCGTTATGTCAAAGCTTGACTTTTCATTTGAGACGCCACTTACTAAAGAACAGCACCCTTATGCAGATGAAGGACTTGTTGGTAAAGATGTCCATGTCCCTGCTGGAATGTCATTTGTTGAATATCTGGATGGCTTAGGAGTTGAGAAAGCTCACGAATTAGGTTTAGATCCTGATAAAAAGGAAGAAGCTGTTATTAGATGGGCATCCCAGTTGACTGGTGTAGATGAGTCAACAATATTTAATTTGGCAGATGCATTTGCACACGCTGGAGATGTATTTCTGGAAAACGGAAATAACGGCGGACAAAAAACAAATAACGGCATGCATAATGTTTGGATGATGATATGTTTGGCAGCGATGTGTGGTCACACAGTTAAACAAGGTGGTAACCTAGGTGTAAACTCGTCTGATGGTGAATCTAACCCTGTGAGCTTCCCAGGTGGTTTAACTTACCCTGAGCTTGGCAGTGGCACAACTTACCCGTTTATTGCAGTAGATGCTAATAAATTTGTAGATCTTGTTGTCACAGGACGAGATGGAAGAACAGCTGAACAGTTCTATAATGACACTAAATCAATTTACGGTGTTGATCTTGGCTCGCCTGCGGAAGCTAAACTTGAAGTTGATATGGTTTTGGGATCCTACCATATTACTAACTCATTCAATACATGCCCAAATACAAACAAAGCTGTGAATATTTTCACTCAGAAAAACGGTAGTGGCTACAAAATCAAGCATTATGTCATTTATGAGCAGTATATGACTCCTACAGCAGCTTATGCAGACGTCATTCTGCCTGCGTGCTCACACCATGAAAAACCATTTTTTACTTCAGGTCAGGGTACATATTATCAGAATAAACTCATTGAACCTATGTATGATACTAAGTCAGATGTTGATATTGATATTCTGCTTGCAGAAAAACTCAATTCCAGAGGCATAACTGTTTCATACAGCAGAAATGGAAAAACTGATGAAGAGCTTTGTGCAGAAGCGTGGGAAACAGCAAGTGTAACAGATATTGCTAAGCCTACTTTTGCAGAATTAAAAGAACAAGGTGTAGTTCAGAAGGAAGTCAGCGGTAACCTTGCAAACCCTATGGTTGGCTTGATGGGGTATCTCCCTTACACTACTGAAACTGGTAAGATTCAATTTTTCTCGCCATTTTATTACTATAGAGATGCTTGCGACCTGGATAATCAGATTGGCGCACCTAGAGTGACCCCACGGGTCAAGTATGTTGAGCCTTATGAAGGCTACGACAAAATCATGGCGGGCGACAACATTGGAATTAAAGGTAAAAAATATCCATTGCAGTTCACAACGAAACATGCGAGAAACAGAGTGCATACTGTTTATGACAATGTTTCCATGATACGCGATCAGTTTGATTACCCAAAACGTGCAATTATGAACCCTGCAGATGCTTCTAAGAGAGGTATAAAAGATGGTGATATGGTATATATCTATAATGACTGGGGTTGTTTAAAAGTGGGGGTAGGTATTTCGCCAACAATAAGAGAAGGTGTTGTTAGCCTTCCGCACGGTGTTTGGTATAGAAAAGGAAGTGAGACATACGAGGCTTGGTATGATATCGATCTTGGTAATTCGGTTGACAGCAAAACTGACGATGAAGGAACAACTTACTATAAGTATATAGTTAACGTTGATATTGGTGGCTGTGAAAATACTTTAACTCACGATAAAGACTTTGGAAGCCCTAAAGATCCGTTATGTGGACAGGTTGGCGACAACCATTTTAACGGGAACCTTTGTGAAGTTAGTATAAATCATCCAGATTACTAGTAAAGTTGTGGAGGTAAACAATGAGTCAATGGGGATTTTATTTTGACCAGACAAGATGTGTTGGATGTAAGGCCTGCATGCTTGCTTGTAAAAACTGGAACGATGACAAAAGAGGAGACTACAGCATAAATAAAGATAGTATGCGACCGGATACCGACTGGTACACATCTGACACTTATGTTGTGGATGTAAATCAAATGGATCAGGAATCCTTTTATTTGAACAGCTCCGGTGAAACCAACTATGAGCAGAACAGAAAGTATTATATGAAGGAGGAATGGAGAAGGGTCAATCATAATGAAAGAGCATATCCGTTTCCCGTAAAACATGCATCTGTTGCCTGTAATCACTGCAGTGAACCTGCATGTGCTAAGGCCTGTCCGATGGGTATCATCTATAAGGAGAAGGATTACGGCATTGTTCTTGTAAACACATCTGGATGCATATCATGCGGCAAATGCAAGAGTTCATGTCCGTGGGATGCGCCTCAATTTTACTCACCTGACTACAGCGAATTTGATCAGGATGACCCTGCCAGACCAAAGATGACCAAGTGCACCTTGTGTCTGGACAGAATTAAAGAAGGTCTTAAACCAGCATGTGTAGCAAGCTGTCTGAACAGAGCTTTAGATGCAGGGCCAATTGATCAGCTCAGAAATAAATGGGGTGGTTTTGGAAAAAACATTGTGGAAGCCTCGGCAATGGACCCTGATGACTTTGCAGACGGTACTGAGCTCGGACCAAATATTATCTTTGTAAAGAAATAGCTCATTCGTACAGGCAGAGTTTATTCTCTGCCTGTACATATGATTAATTATGTAGGAATTATGAATACAGCTTTTATTAATATGAATCAACTCGATCCGATAGTATCTACGAATACAATTCCAATACAACAAGGATATATAGCTTCTTATCTTAAAAAGAACAAGCATGACAGTGTAATTCTAGATGATGTAAAAGATGTTCCTCTTACACTAGATAAATTAAATAGATATATGCAGGAGTTTCAGCCCGGTCTGGTGGGTTTTTGCGGCTATCATTATCTTATGGAACGTATACGCTTTTTTGCAGGGTTTATAAAAATGTTTTATCCTGAAACAAAAATAATTTTGGGTGGACCTCAGGCTCTTTTCATGCCGGAAGAAGGACTTGTTGATCTCCAGGATTTTGATATAATCTGCAACAGAGGCGAGGGAGAAATAACAACACTGGAGATAGTAGAGGCACTTTGCAATGGAGACAGCCTGAAAAATGTTCCCGGGATTTCATTCAAAGATTCCGATAAATATTTCACCACTCAGGTTCCGAAGTGTATGCCGGACAATCTTGATATTTACCCATCGCCGTATATCAGCGGTATTATTGATCTAAGCATGAAAAAAACAGCCTCTGTTTTTACTTCGAGAGGCTGTGAGCATATGTGTAATTTTTGTGTGACCCCTTTTTTTAACAGTCAAAAGATACGCTTTCACTCGATAGAGCATGTTTTAGAAGAAATGGAATATCTTGAATCAGCAGGTATGGAAAGTCTCTGGATAGGTGATCCTAACTTTACCGCATACAGAAACCGGACTGCTGAACTGATGGAACAGAAAATAAATAAAGGAATAAGAATACCTTTCTGGTGCCAAACCAGAGTGGATATGGTTGATAAGAAACTGCTGAGGCTAATGAAAGAGGCAGGTCTGCACTGTATTGGCTTTGGGCTTGAGTCAGGAAGCGATAATGTTCTTGATAACATGAATAAAGGGGTATTTGTAAACAGATTTCATGAAATGGTCAGTTACGCACAGTCCATCGGTTTAAGGGTTGAACTTTTCTCCATGTACGGTCAGCCGGGTGAAACCTATGAAGATGCCAGAAAGACAATCACTGTTGTTCAGAAATATAACATACCTATATACGCAAACTCATGTGCACAGCAGCTTCAGCTCACTTACGGTTCCATATACGGGAAGAACCCTGAAAAGTTTAAATTCAGACTGAGCAGCAAATACCTGCCCAGGTATCTTTCTTATTGGCATGAGTATGAAACCTGTTCAATGACAACACAGGATATAAAAGGCACGCAGGCGGTCTGGGCTCTTTATAATGCAGAAACCGAGTATAATATAAAAAATAATATAAATATTTTCCATACAATCGATTTTTTGATAACAAACAGAGAAATGCTTAAAAAAGAACAGCGCTTTTATGAATACCTGCTTTACCTTGCATCACTGCTTGAAGATAAAGAAATAATGATGGAGTGTATTGAAGGTTTCAGGCGGCATATTTCAAATGATAAAGCAAGAATATCCCAGCTTCTTAAACAGGCAGAAATATATACTGAATCTGATAGAATACAGGAGAACAGCCGTGCAATTGTATTTTGCCAATACGAAGGCGGCGATGTTTCCGAAAAACATATTCTCAAACCCGGACTCAATGATCTCAGAAGTCGGTTTCCCAAGTTCGTTCTGAAAGGGATGAAAGTACAGGAGTCCAAAAGGGTCAGGCTGGACGATGGGACAAATGTCAGCCTGATTGTTACTGTAATCAGGATATTTGACAGGGTCAAAGTAAAAAATATAAATCAGCTGTACGGAAAGTATTCGCAGCATAACTATAGTTACTTAACTTTTCAGCTTTTGGAAAGGTCCAGCAATGAACTTCTGTTATTTCTGGCTCTGAAAAGTACATCCTACAGCCGGCTTTCTGAAATGCCTCATATTTTTCTTAATTTAGTATCTTATTATTCAAAAATGCACAAATTTACAGAAATTGAGAGATGCTTTCAGGCTATGCTCAGCTACACTCATGACCCTCATAGAACTGCTGAAGCCTTTGGAGATATTATTGCATTTGCCGGCAAATACAAAGAGGCAGCAGACTACTATCATAAGTCAGATTCCAGTGAGCAAACCCTGATTAAACTGGCTTATACATATGCCAAATCAGGAAATTTTGAAAAAGCCTATGAGCTGATCGTGGATATGAATAAAGATGATGATATTTTCTACAATGAAGTGATGCTTGAATGTCTGCAAAATCTCTTCCCTGAGAAACAGAATGTCATCAGAAATTTAAACCATAAAATTATGCATATGAAAGTTCTTAAAATTGCAAAAGATAGCAATCTCACTGCTCAGTCTGCTAAAGGAGCTGTCCTTTGATACATACACATGAGTTAATTTTCATTGTTCTTAGAGAGACTTCAACCTTTTTTCACTCTGTGGAAGAAGATACAGCGGCGACAACCCTGATATACTATATACAGGAATCAGGCATTAAGGATATTGCCGTTTTCCCCGCCTCTGAGGAAGATAAATATGCCGGCACCATTTATACGCAATTCGCTGAATTTCTGGAGAGGAATACTGCTCCTGTATTTTGTATCTCATGCTGGACAAGCACATACGCTGTCGCTTCGGATTTTGCCGCAATGATAAGAGAAAGCCACCCTGCCTCTTTAATAGTAGCCGGCGGGGTTCATTTCAATTCTATGGAGGAGGTGAATTACTCTTTAAAAGAGGACGAGTTTGACATTATTTTCAGAGGCGGAGGCGAAACTTTTCTGGAATTTATTAAACTGGCTGTTGTTGACAAAAGTGTAAAAATACATAAAAAAGACGATGTTATTAATATGTCAGGCCCTGCCTTAGGTAAAGGAGCATTTTATCTGAATAATTCAGAAATTCAGGGGCAGGGAAGAGGGAGTTTTACCTTACCCATAGTTCCCCTGATAGGTTCAACAAAGGATTATGCCGATATAAGAATCCTTCTCAATGACAGCTGCCCTAATGCCTGTGACTACTGCTTTATACAACCTTCCGGCACTATTTTTCAGTACTGGCCGAAACTTATAAGCTGGGTTGAAGATTCTGCTGATGCCGTTAAGAAAGAAACCGGACAAAAGGTGATTCTTTCTTTATCTGACAGCGCCCCTTTTAATAAAATCAACAGAAAACAGACGGTTGACTATATGCGCAGACAAACCGGAAGAGTACAGTTTGACGGCATGAACATTTTCGCAGACCCAACAGATCTTGATGAAGAATTCTACGATATTGTTGATGAATTCGGCATACATAATTTTTTCATAGGCCGGGACAGAATTGAACAGGATGATTTTATCGGCAGAAAGTGTAACGGAAAACTAAGATCGTCAGAAGAGCTTGACCGTGAGTTAGATATGATTCTTGACTTTATGGAATATCTTAATTCAGGAAAAAATCAGCTGTCTAAAGAAATCTACATTGGATATATTATATCTCCGTACGAAAAGGCAGACTACTCCCGCAAGCTTTTACAGGAATTTTCAAAAACAGTGCAGCACAGTTCTGCACTGGATAATATTAGAGTCCAATCTAATATATTTCTCCTTAACCCTTACCCAGGCACGAATATTTCCAAAAAGTCCATAGGTGAATTTATCCCCATGAGGAACTTTTATTATCCTTATCCAAATGTATGGGTGGGCCGGAACACTGTCCATATTTACTTAGAAATAGTCAGACTGGTCATAGCTAAAATGTTCTGCAATAATTCCAATTTTTTTTTCTATAAACCGATGCTTGAGCTTGCTCATTCGCTTCAGTTCCGGACCGATTTTAATCATGCTTTAATAGACGACATTGCAGACCGTCCATTAAGGGACTTCGCTTACAGAACAGTCGAAAAGATTCTTAAAATGAACCTTGGGGCAGAGCAGAGCCTGGATACATACCTTCAAAACATACTGTCTGTCTACTATACAGGCTGCATGGTCAGCTTAGTAATGGGCCGGCCTGAGTTTCTGAAATATAAGAATCTTTACGATATTATAGTTAAAAAAGACAAAGCCGTATCGTTTTTAATGAGGGATTTAAAAATGATAAAAGAACTGACCTTAGCCGGTAAAGTTCCGGTTTTAGAAAAATATTTATAGCTTACAGTGCTTTCTGTTAAAAACTTTTAAACGAGGTGAAAAGTGGAACTCAATGTTTTTCAAAATGCAACCAGACTAAGGGATTTTGTCTATAGCTTCCTGTCAAGAGGCTACCTGAAGGAAGCAGACGAGAAATATCTCTCAGACATGAATAATAACCTGGATTTATTATCAGACTACAACACCAATACAAATGAACAAATGCTTTCCAAAGGCATTGAAACAATGCGAAATCTGCTCAGTAAAGCTGACAGCTTTTCTGATTTAGCTGAAGAGCTGGCATTTAAATATGCAACTCTTTTTTTAAACGTATCACCTAATGATGTAGTAAGTCACGTTCATCCATATGAATCAGTTTATCTGTCGCCAAACAACCTGGTCATGCAGGAGCAGAGAGATGAAGTTTTAGAGCTTTATGCAGAATTTCAGCTTGGGGTAACAAAAGAATTTAAAGAGCCGGAAGATCATATAGCTGTGGAATTAGCTTTTCTACAGAAACTTAATGAACTGGTTTACAGGAGCCTTGAGGAAGGTAATCTGGATGAAGCAGTCAGTATACTCAAAGCACACCGTAAGTTTATGGAACAGCATCTCCTCAGGTGGGTTCATTTATTAGGAAGAGATTTACTTTCTGCCGATGCCGATGGTTTTTACGCCGCTCTTGCACATATGACAATGGGCTTTGTAAAAGTAGATTATTCGTATGTCAGTGAAATGGTCGAATACCTAGAGAACGGTGGCCAATAGAGTTCTATAAATGTTCGGTTTAAGAGCAAATAAAATCTTAACGGTAAAACCTGATTCGGCGTTTTGCGTTAGAATGTACCACAAAAAAGCAGAATGCAGAGATTGCTTGGATGCCTGTACTGAAGACGCTGTAATAATCGGCCGCCCCGGAACGGGAATCTCAATTGATGAAACGAAGTGTATAAATTGTGGGAAATGCGTAGGAGTCTGTGCTTACGGAGCATTTAAAAGGAGTGGCACCACTGAGGACATTTTCTGTTCATTTATGCTTGATAAAGCAAAAAGTGGCCTATTGCAATTATCCTGCAGGGAAACAATCATCAAACGGGTTTACAGGCTGGAATGTCTGGGTGAACTGCACGCTGTAAACCTTTTGTGGCTTCTGACCAAAGGGATATCCTCCTTTTTCTTTCACCACGGTGCTTGCAGTGAGTGCCGCTTGCAAAACGGTTGTGATATACTGGGCAAACAGATTGACAGTATCAGGAATTTGTGTGAATCCCTCAGCGGGGTAAATTTAACAGTTGAAACTCATGAGGATAAAATTGTGTTGACAGCAGAGGGTTTCCCTAGTGTCAAAGCAGCCGGACCTGTTAATCTTAACCGCAGAGGCTTTTTTAAACATATCGGTATGGAAATGACGTTAGGGTTGGCCAACACTCTGGATGTGTTTTCTGCACAGGAGTATAAACCTGTCAGCTTCAGCGGTAACAGAAAAAAACCTTCTCAACGGCAGATGCTTTTACTGGCAGTATTAACCGTGTTGAAAGGGAACTTTTCTAATCCTTTTCATTATGACAGAAATCTCCCGGTGTGTGAAATGGATATTGATGAGTCCCGATGTTCTCGATGCGGCCTGTGTGTAAGGCTTTGCCCCACGGGTTCTTTAAGTCTTAGTGACGGAAGGGTAGTCTACAGCTCTGATTTCTGTTCTGGGTGTCAGACATGCATAAAGGCCTGCACAGAAAAATGCTTCTCTGTAAAAGTGAACTTTATACCTCGCTAATGTTTGCTCCCTGTACGTCTCCGACATTAAATTTGGGGCTGTCCTAGAGGCTGTTATCATTCGTAATTGATCCGATAAGTATATCAGTAACCTTTCGGAGTTTTTGATGTACAAACAGCAATTAACGAATGAACAGTGGAAACGTATAAAGAATTTACTTCCCGGCAAGAAGCGAGACACCTTGAGCCTTGTGCCATGAACTAAGCTTCATCAAGGCCAGATTCGGGATCTTGCTGTCCACATCTACGAGACCTATTCTTGCCATTATTCTGCTCGCTCACGATTTCTTATCTTTATGAAAACCCGCGTCCACGCAATCTGGACAAAAGTGTTCATCTGTTATACGGTACCCGCCTTTCCATCCATTTTCTTTGGCTCGTGCAACAACATAGCCACTGTTCTGGTTTACTTCCCAAATTATTACTTCACCACATCGATTGCATACAACTCCGTGGATTACAGACATCTTAACCTCCATTAAAATAAACGGCCCTAGTAGGACTCGAACCTACACATCACGGAATCAAAATCCGTTGCCTTACCTCTTCGGCCATAGGGCTATTTAAATACCCGTAGTCGGACTTGCACCGAACCGAAAACAAATATGCGGGTAACAGGATTTGAACCTGCAACAACATGCTTCCAAAGCACGTACTCTACCACTTGAGCTATACCCACCTTAATAAGACGCTGGGGCCAAACAGAACCAGCGCTTTATTAAGGGCGGGGGCCCGCTGTGATTTTAACCGTACAGGTCTTGCAAGGCTTCGATGTGGCTCCCGATATCATCGAGTGCTTCAGCCATCTCGTCGTCAGATGCAATGTCCTGTAAATCATCGATAAGGGATTTGATTTCTAATATTTTTACGTCAAGCTCAGTCACCATGTACCTCCTTGCTGATGTATATTCTTACTTGGATTCCCGGGTCATTTTTGTGTCTTTTTTATCCAAAACTATATTTTCATAAAAAGATAAACTGTATTTTACTTTTGTCAATGTAAAATGTAGTTTATAAACTTTAAAAGATATTCTGTGTTGCAGCGAGTTATTTTGTATTGTATTTAAGATGTACAGAGATAATTGCTCTGTTGTGTTTTGAAGGAGTTATGATGAAAGGTAAGAATACTCAATTTGATATAGAGGGAATTATAACAAGGCTGAAAGGGTCCCTGTCTGTTCAAAGGGATAATGAATTAGCAGAAAAGATCGGAACACACCCGAGAAGCATTTCTCAGTGGCGCATGAAAAACACGATCAGCATGGATCTGTTGGTTGGGGCATGCTTGCAGTGCGAACTTAGTATTGATTATATCGTGAATGGCAAAAGGGTGCCCGGACAGGATTCAAATATCTTTTCCCAAATATTCAAAACATTATATGGCGAGAAATATGAAAATATTTTTCATGCTCTCTCTGTGGATAAAAAGGTAAAACTAATAACCACTCTTTACGAACAATCCGGCAACGAAATTAGCGAAAAACTGGTTGATGATTTGATCAGACTCGTCTCCTAGATTCTGGAGCTTTTGTTCACATCGAGGGAATCATTAGCATCTATATTATTGTAAATTTGGCACACTATTTGGCACATTTTCAGAGGTATTATGTAATAGATGGTAATATTAACTCTTGAGTTTATAGGTTTTTTTGTATTACATAGAACCATTTTTTTAGGTTCGAATCCTGTTTCCCCGATTTTTTCTCTTTTATATATCAATTATCTACAGCGATCATTTTTGATTTGGCACACTTTTGGCACATTTTCAGAGAAATATGCGTCTTTTCTTTGTGTATACAGTTTGTTATTTTCTACATATTATCCATTATTTTCCTTGCCTCAGAAATTGTTAAATAAATTCCTTTTTTGGACATTGGATGAACTAAGTTGCAACTATTACAATAAAATCCAATACCACTTATACCGTAGTCATCATAGCTATTCAGAGGCTTTTTACAGCTTGGACAATGAGGATTCTTGTCCTTATCCCAATAGATAGCATATTTTAAGCTCATTCCCTTTGGTTTTAGGATATAAACAACGAATAGTAATATAATAATCATTACTGCTTCCATAATTACAGCGACCCCAAGCAATCTTTTTGAGATATGTTCAAGGATAATAGGTTCCATCTTCTCATATAGGCCATTGGTAAGCTGCTGCAAACTCCACAAAAAGAAAATGGAAACAGGTGCTAGAATTATCGATACTATTCTTTCTTTAAACTGTTCAATAAATTTATCTTTCATTGTTTGCCCCCTGTAATAACTACCCCTAACGAAGCTGCAAGCTCCGCCTTTTGAGCTCATCAGCCACAACTATTTTGAGTTCAGTTCCCGCAGCCTCAGCATATTTGGCCAGAGTGTTTATGCTCAGTGAGTTCTTAGAATTTACACTCTCCAGACGGCTTATGGCACTGTCTGTTGTTCTCATGCGCTCTTCCACATCTTCCTGGGTCAAGCCTGTTTTATGCGGGCTTTAATTAGCTGCCCTTCAAGAGTATATTCAGGGGCAAGTCTATCATATTCGGCTTTTACATCTGCTCTGGACAATGCTTTTTCTTTAAAGCTTTTATAATCAGTTGCTATGATTGACCTCAATATAGGTTAGCAAAGATAAGAACAAAAAATAAGAAAAAATTTAATTTAAAAGCAAGTTGTACACTACCAAGGCAGAATATTATAATTCACAACACTCTTGACAGTACGATTTATAATATTATTATTATTAACTCTATCAGGAGGCTGTTATGTTGAAAATATCTGCAAATGAGATAAAAACAAAGGGGATAGGGGCTTTGGAAAATGAAACTCTTATCACTGTCAGAGGCAGAGAAAAGTTCATCGTTCTGGACATTGAATCCTATAACTATCTCAGGGAATGCGAGCTTGATAAAGCCATTTCGGACAGTATCAATGACATAGAAAAGGGGGACTACAAAACAGAGTCTGTTGATGAACACATAAAAAGAGTTTTAGATGCCGTATAGGATTCTTTATACTGACAGCTACAATAAAAAAGCCGCCCGTTTTCTGAAAAAGCATCCGGAGATAGTGCCGCTTTATAAAAAAGCTCTTTTACTGCTTGAGATAAACCCTTTTCATAACTCATTAAGACTGCACAAGCTTTCGGGTAAGTACAGCGATCTGTATTCAGTAAGCATCAACCTGCAATATCGGGTAACGATTGAGCTTATTATTTCAGAAGAAAAGATTATTCCTATAAATATCGGAGATCACAGCACGGTCTATAAATAGCCCCCCACCAAGTCCCTCAGAACTGCACGGAAACGCTCAGTGCGCCGAAGTCCTGTCTGTCGGCGGGCTGGGTTTTGAATTCACGTGTACGCAGAACCTTGGTATATGCCAGCCGCACATTGCCTTTGCTGACTACGACACCCATCTGAAGATCGCCCACAAACCGCTCCTTGTCCACACTGCGGCTTTCGGTAAAACTGTTGCCGTCTAAGAATATATTACGGGCAACGTATCTGCCTTCGATACCTGCGAAAAGATACCAGCTCAGGTGTTTCTGCGGGATAAAGAAGCCGGAGCCGGGCAGGCTGGGCTGGATTCTGGGCGGGCCGTAGTCAACGGGAAGTCCTTCCCCGTAGCGCAGGGTTATCCCCGTGTTTGCGTATGTAAAAACATTGCCCAATGCGCCGCCTGCGTGGGGTGTGATGTCAAACGGCACTCCGAGAAACGATTCCGAAACATAGCTTCGCCAGCTTCTCTGGTAAGTGAGGATAAATCCCGGTTCGTTCTTTAACTGTGTGTCCCAGCCCTGCGGTATGTCAATGCCTCTGACCTTGTGGACAAACTTCTGCGTCTGTTCCGCAAGGGATGCCGGACCAACAACGCCGAGGGTAAACTCTATCTGGTCAAGCTGGCGGCCGTTTTCCGCTATTAAGCCCACAGAGCCGTAAAGCCAGCCTGCATAGGGGTGGTCATCGGAAGGCGGATTTTCCATATCCGTTTCCTTCGGAGTGTACATATTCTGCCCTATTGCGTAGTTTGTCCGCACTGAGGCGTTATCCGGAAAGAAGGGGAAGAGGCGGGCGGCGTTCAGCGCCCATTCAGGCCTTTTGTCCGCCGCGGTAGTCCATGAGGCGCGCACGCCGTTTGTATAATACTGGTCGCTGTAGAAAATATCGTTTTCTATGACAAAGCTCAGCGTGCCGTTCGGGCCGTCCGGCCATGCGGAGGCTTTCTGCGGGGCGGCAGTCAGCAGGACAGCCGCCATAAAAGCCGCCGTGTATTTTAACAAAGCCCCGGTTGTTTTCCCCATGCCGCACACCCTGATAATCCGTGATAGTATGGTTTACTATACTCTTTTAAATGTCTGATTATCAAGGCAATAAGCTAAGGGGAAAAAGCTGTTGCTACTCCCATGAGAGCAGGGTTCTTGTTCCTTCCAGCTTCCTCACTTCGGTCACATCCTGCATTACTTCCAGTGTCCCCATGTATCTGCCGTCTCCGCTTCTTACTGCGAAGTATCTGATGTGGAGGAATCTGCCGCCCAGAGTGAGCCAGAACTCAGCCTTGTCCCTTTTCCCGTTTCTGAATGAGTCGAGAATTTCCATAACTGTGGCAACGCTTTTCGGCGGGTGGCAGTACTTCACCTCACGCCCTATGACATCGGGGCTGCGGGGAAATATTCTGTCCGGTGCGGAGTTGTAGAATTTTACCCGGTCGTTCTCATCCACAAATGATATATCGAACGGCAGGTGGCTGAAAACAGCATTAAGCTGCTCGATTGATAATGCGCCTTCTATGAGCGATGCCAGCCCGTTTAAAGGTGCAGACACGGGCTGAGGGCTGTCTCCCCAGCTTTCGGGCTGTTCTATGAAGCAGTATTCAAGATCTTTTTCGTTGCTTCTTATCTGCTTCCACTCATCCTCGCTCAGCATCATAAGCGCTGTGGGGAAAAGGATCTTTTCCTCTTTGAAGGTCATTCCGTCTATCTCTTCTGGCAGTGATTCCTGTATCTTGAGAAATTCATCAATCCTTCCGTGCTCAAGTGCTGTTATGCTGTCTTTGATCCCTTTTCTTATCCTGTCATGGAGCGTCCACATAACGGTTGTTGGCTTGTCGAACCCTTTTTTCTCAAGGTAGGGGAAAAGCTGTGTCTCCTTGCGGACGAAGTGGAGGTTGACATCCTTCAGCTTTTTATAAAGCCGGAGCAGGTTCTCCCTGTCAGGGGTGATTGTTTCAAGCTCTTTTCTGACTTCTGCTGTGAGTCTGAGTATCTCGGCATTTTCTTTTATATATGTGGAAACCGGATGCCCCGCAGGCAGATTAGGCACAGTGTTGTTCTCAAGGGAAGAACGGAAAAGAGCCAGAACTCCGCCTATCTCGTTCTCAAACTTGCTGTCCGGCGCTCCGGCATCGGATATAAGCTGTTCCGCATAGGCAAATTCCGCCGCAGTGACAGGCGCTATCGCATCATATTCTTTTTGCAGCAGAACCCTGTCCGCCCCGTCAAAAAATTTGCTCACTATGGCGGCTATTTTCTCCGCCCTGTTTTTATCGATCTCAATATGGCGCTCCATTTCGGATGATTTGTCATAACCTCCGCCCACAGCATTATTAAGCTTTTCAAGGAAGGCTGCCGGGTCAACATCCTTCATCCTGCATGCGTTTTCAAGGCTGATAACCTTAGCGACAGTGCTGAACTTAATGGGGTCTGTAATGCTTTTAAAGCCGGATTCTATAAAAATATCTTTCAGATGCGGATACTGTGAGACAACTTTGTGGACTGTCATTTCCTTTGTGATTTTCATGGTGCATCCTCCGTAATGTGATAAAGGGAAAATAGCACTGGACAGGGGAAGTTAACTTGACGCAGGTTAAAAACTGCAAAAAAAATTTGAAAAGGCTAAGTCTGACTGAATTGCCGTCAATTACAGGCTCAGGTATCTCACCGCCAGCATAACGGCGATAACTTCCTGTCTGCCTGAGACATTCAGTTTGCTGTAGATATTTTTGACATGGTATTTCACTGTGTTTTCGCTGATGTTGAGTATTGTTGCTATCTCCCAGTTGGTTTTGCCGTCCAGAATCCAGTCTGCCACGGCTTTTTCCCTGTAGGTGAGTGAGCTTACCAGCGCAGTTGTGTCCAGCCTTTTTCTGGCGGTCATCATATGCTGGATAAGCAGCCCGGAGAGTATTTCCGTCTTTTTATCCGCCCTGTTTGTCCTGCTGGCTAAGGAGATGAGGAGCATGAAGTCCTTGGACTGGGAATTGGTGTAAACCGAGCAGCCGAAATTAAGCCCGAAGAGGTTTCTGCGTTCGATAATTTTCTGCTCCAGCGCTGAGAGTTCGCAGTCGTAACTGTCCCATATGATGAATGAAACCGGTTCGTTTTTATCTAGCCGCCGCTCAATCTCATACCGGACAGGGTCATGCCAGATGTAGTTTTCTCTTTCGTATTCCTCCATCCATTCGGCGGGGTTGGATACATTGATTATGTTAACCTTGTTTGTTCTTCGGTAGATGGAGTGCATGTAACAGCAGAGGATGTACTCGAACCCTAAGTAAGCTCCGAAATCTTTAAGCAGTCTGTTGAAGTCATTATTGTTCTCACATTTCAGGCATCTGTCCATGAAACAGAGAGCTTCGGTGAGATCCTGTCTGCTCAATGAGTTCAGCGCTTCCTCGGTGTGGGGCATTAATCACCTGTACGTATTTATGTGTATATTTTATGATATAGCCTACCACATTGAGTGATATTGCCGCATAAAAATATGTTTCCGAAAAGAAAAAAAGCCCCCGGTTTTGATTAACGGGGGCGCTGTGTGCCTATATTTTCCTTATAAGCCTCATTCCGTTGAGCGTGACGATGAGCGAGGCTCCCATATCCGCCAGAACAGCCAGCCAGAGGTTAACAAACCCGAAGAAGGTTCCGGCAATGAAGAGCACCTTTAAGCCTATGGAGAAGGTGATATTCTGCTTGATAACGGCAAGGGTCTTGCGGCTCAGCTTTATAACATACGGAAGCTTGTTCAGCTCATCTGACATGAGTGCAATATCTGCTGTTTCAAGTGCAGTGTCCGACCCTGCCACGCCCATGGCTATGCCTATATCCGCAAGTGCGAGCGCGGGCGCATCATTTACCCCGTCCCCTATCATGGCGACAGTGCCGTATTTGCTTTTAAGTTCCCTGACGGCAGCGGCTTTGTCTTCCGGCAGGAGTCCGCTGTAAACGCCGTCGGTATCAAGTACTGAGGATATTGCGGCTGCGGCTCTGCTGTTGTCTCCGGTGAGCATCGTTATATGGCTTATTCCGGCTTTTCTCAGAGCCTGCACCGCTTCCCTGCTGTTGTGCCTGAGTGTATCAGCCACGGCGACCGCACCGCAGACTGTGTTTGCATAGCCGATGAATATCACAGTTTTGCCCTGCTCCTCAAGTTTGCTGACATCAGTGTCATATCTGCCTGTATTGAAGCCTGATTCCTCAAAAAGACGCGCATTGCCGACATAAACCGTCTGCCCGTTAACATCCGCCTTTGCCCCTCTGCCGGGGAAGGCGATGAAGTTTTCGGAGGGCAGGGCAGTGTAATCTGCCGCGCCTGCAGTTACTGCTTTTGCCACCGGATGTTCAGACCACCTCTCCACCGCCGCAGCGAGAGTGAGGAGCTTTTCCGCAGTAAATGACGGTTCAAAGGGGAGAACATCGGTAATCTCAGGTCTGCCGTGGGTAAGTGTTCCTGTTTTATCAAAGGCAACAGCCTTAACCTGTCCGAGCCTTTCCATAAACACGCCGCCTTTTATCAGGACACCGTTCCTTGATGAGTTGCCGATGGCGGAAACTATCGATACAGGCGTGGAAATAACAAGGGCGCACGGGCATGAGATAACAAGCAGAACCAGCGCGCGGTAGAACCATGTGCCGAACTCAGCACCGAAGAACAAAGGCGGTACAGCGGCTATTAATACTGCGAACAGTATCACCGCAGGGGTGTAGTATTTTGCGAAAATGTCCACAAACTGCTGCATAGGGGCTTTCTGTGCCTGAGCTTCCTCGACTGAATGCATTATTTTGGCGAGGGTTGAATCCCCGGCCTTTCTGGTGACGGTTATTTCAAGTGCGCCGTGGGTGTTTACTGTTCCTGCATATACTGAATCGCCGGTTTGTTTATTCACGGGCATGGACTCCCCTGTTATGGCAGCCTGATTCACAGCGGATGAACCGCCGGAAACTGTTCCGTCCACGGCTATGCGTTCACCGGGTTTTACTATAACAGTATCGCCTATGCTGATCTCTTCCACACGGGTGCGTATCTCATTTCCGTTTATGCGCACAAGGGCTTCCGGCGGGGCAAGCTCCATCAGTGATCTTATGGAGCTGCGGGTTTTGTCCATTGTGTATGCCTGAAGAGCGTTTCCGAAGGCGAAGAGGAACACCACTGTGGCTCCTTCGCTCCATTCGCCTATTGCTGCGGCTCCGAGTGCTGCGGTGATCATAAGGAAGTTCATGTCCAGAGTCATGCTTTTCAGGGCGTAGAAGCCGCTTTTTGCCACATGAAAACCGCCCGTGAGCATAACCATAATGTAAAGGGGGATGGCGTTCAGTCCGGCTCTGTCAATTATCAGCGCTGCTGTAAGGAGGACGCCTGATGCGGCAGCGGCGAGCATTCTGGGCTGCTGCCACCATGGGTTTGAGATAATTTTCCCGCCATGCCTCACAGCCTGATAGCCTGCCTGCTGAACCGTTGTGATTATGTCCCGCTCACTTACTGAGTGGGTCACGGTCATTTTGGATGTGCTGAAATTAACCTTGGCGGCGCTCACGCCCTTCATCATGGCTATGCGTTTTTCCAGCTTGGCTGCGCAGTCCGCACAGTCAAGTCCGGAGAGGCTGAAAACCGTTGCGCCGCTTTGAACGGGCTCTGCTATGTCTGCTTCGTGTTCATTATGTATGCCTGAGCAGCATGCATCGGTGCATTTGTTGTTAAGCTGCTTAAATTTATTCAGACTCATTTTTCCCTTCCGTGTGAAATATGCTCTATGCCTTGGCACATAAGGGTTATTACATGCTCATCGTCCAGCGAGTACCATGCTTCCTTGCCTTCCCTGCGGAATTTGACCAGCCTTGCATTGCGCAGTATTCTTAGCTGGTGCGATATGGCGGACTGGTTCATGCCCAGCGCGTCAGCGAGGTCGCAGACACAGAGTTCCTGCCTTGAGAGTGCGTGGAGAATGCGTATACGGGATGGTTCACTGAGAACCTTGAACATTTCCGAAAGGTCGTATATTGTTCCCTCATCAAGCATATTCTGCCTTACCAGACATATGGTCTGAGGGTGGATGCATCTTTCTTCACATAAGTCTTTTTCAGTTTCTTTTACCATTCTGCTGCTCCGATATATCATAACGTATGCTTATATGTTCATATGTTATGATAAATGATACGGGGGTAAAGTCAATCAATAAAACGCAGAAGGAGGAAAATAATTTGAGGATCAAAATAAAAAAAGCCCCTGAAGCGCTTTGCATCAGGGGCTTTGAAGCTGCTTTATCTTTTCAGCCTGAATCTGCTCATGAGATCTCTGAGGCTGTCTGCTATATGCTCAAGGCCGGAGGCGCTTTCCGCCAGATGGTCTGATGTGGTTTTCACCTCGTTTGAAACGGAGGCTATGGAGCTTATATCCTGCTGAATCTGCGAACTTGTGGAGGCCATTTCCTGTGTGGCGCTGGATATGTTTTCCACCATAGACTGCAGCATGGCCACCCCTTCCTGTATCTCCGCAAGTACAGCACCTATCAGACGTGAGGATTCCACTCCCTGATGAACCTGCGCTGTAACCCCTTCCATCGACTCAATAACATTGTTCATTTCTGTCTGTGTTCCGTGCACCAGACCTGATATTTCCGTTGTGGCCTTCTGTGTGCGTTCTGCCAGCTTGCGCACTTCGTCCGCCACCACAGCAAAGCCTCTTCCCGCTTCACCCGCTCTTGCGGCCTCGATGGCGGCGTTAAGGGCGAGCAGGTTGGTCTGGTCAGCTATATCACTGATTACACTGACAATATCCTTGATCTCCTGAGATTTCTCACCGAGTGAATGCACAAGCACAGCGGACTGATCCACAGTGTCTTTTATCTTTTCCACAGCTTTCAGCGAACTGTTCACCACTTTGTCGCCGTTTACGGCTTTTTCCGTGGTCTGCTGGGCAAAGGTTGTTATCTCAGTGAGGTTTCTGGCTATGTCGCCCGTTGTTGAGCTCATTTCATTTGACGCCAGTGTAATGAGGCCTGAGCGCTCTGTCTGCTCCGTCATTCCGCCGGATAGCTGCTGTGCGCCTGCCGAAAGATTCGCGCTGGCTTCCCGCAGCCTGTCCGCCGCTTCGGTTACGTTATTTATCATTCCGCTTAAGCCCGCTACCATCTCTTTGATGGCGTAAGCAAGGCTTGAACTGTCATTTCTGGCGGTTTTTATATCTGTGGTGAAGTCGCCTCCGGCTATGCGGTGTACCGTTTCCACCACTTCATGCGGCTCACCGCCGAGCTGGCGGATGAGAAAGCCGACTATGAGGAGTATAACAGCAATAATGACAATGACCGCAATGACGGCCGCAGCGGCTATGGTGACTTCTATAACTTTGACAGCTTTCATTATTTCATCTATGGGGACGCTTAAGCCTATGAAATAGCTGTAGTCTGTTCCGTTTATACTGATGGGGGAGTAAAGGGTGTATGATGTTTTGCCCGTCTGCGAGGAGACAGTCTCCACAAAATATTCCTCACCGTTGTCCAGATAAGGGCTGATGGTGTCTGCCAGACGCGCTCTGGTTCCCACAAGCTCACTGACCGGATGGGCAAGCACTGTGTAGTTGTTTGAGAGCATGAATGTGTAGCCGGAATCGTAAACGCTCACACCTGAAAGCAGTTCATCAAACAGTTCCACGGATATGTCCACTCCGGCTACACCGGCTTTTTTCCCGTTAACCGTGAAGGGAACTCCGATCGATACAGTTGTGATAACTTCGTCACCTATGTCACGGGTGATGGGTTCGCCTATGTGGGGTTTTCCGCTCTGAAACGGCTTCTGATACCAGTCCGATGACCAGTCGGATTCATACATCCCGCCCGCCGCGGCAAGGCGCACTGCACCGCCCAAGCGAACCGCAAAGGGGGCGAACTGACCGTTTTCTCCCGTTCCGGCGGTGTTTGTGCCATCGAACCCGGCATCTTTCCCGTCGAACATGTCAGGCTCCCAGACTATCCACGCGTCAAAAAGCGTCGGATTATCCTCAACGGTTTTTTTCAGCATTTCGGCCACCTTTCTGCGCTGAACTGCTCCGCCGTTCTCAGACATAGCCGAAGCCGATGCGGAAAGAGCCAGCGAGGTGCTGAGCGCCTGTTCCACGCTGCTTTTAATCAGATGACCGTACCTGTAAGTCATATTGCGCACATCGTTCTGCGCTATGATCACTGTCTCCCTGTTGACAGCATTGTAGGAGGCTATACCCGTCAGCAGAAAAGCGATTATGACGCTTGCAACCACCGGAAGCAGAATTTTCATTCTGAATGAAACTTTCATGACCATCCTCGAAAAATAAAATATGTTCACTATAACATCATTTTAACGCGAATCATATGATTATATTAATAGTCATATGAAAATAATAACTCACATATAATCTGCATATTCAGTGGTATATTTAAGTGATTACGGATATTTCCATAGTTTATGAATGATGAAAATATCACGCTTCCCGGAGTCGATATTGACAACTTTATTGACGAAGTTATTGAAATGACAGGTTTAAAGTGCGATGATATAAATACTGTACAGCCTGTTGTTTTCATGGTTTAGAAGCTTGCGAGGTAAAAATATGAGAAAGTCATTGACACTGTTTATGATTCTGTTTGTTTTGTGGGGATGCGGGAAAAACAGCGAAACCGCAGAGGAAGCATACATTCCTGTGAAAACTGCAAAAGTAAAGCGTGTTAATGATAATGTCACAGTCTCGGCGGGCGGAAGCATCACCTCGCAGGATGCCCCTGTCAAGCTTTCATTTCTGGCCTCCGGCAGAGTGAGCAGAATTATCCCCGCAGAGGGGGATTTTGTCCGCAGGGGCGACCTTATCGCAGAGATTGACGCGGCTGACTATATACTCGCACTGCAGAGAGCACAAGCGCAGAGGGATATGGCACTGGCTGCGTCCGAAAAGGCAGAAAGCTCCGTAAGACCGGAGCAGCTTGAACAGGCGCGTATAGCCTATGAACGGGCAAAAGACGAGCACGCCAGAATGAAAATGCTTTATGATTCCGGCAGTCTTGCTCCCAATGATTACCTGAAATTCAGGGCGGCTTACGAATCCGCCGAAAACCAGTACGAAATGGCTAAGAACGGCGGACAGAAAGAGGATAAAAAACAGGCCGCAGCAGCACTGAAACAGGCTGAGGCCGCTTTGGCATCTGCCCTTAAAAGTCTTAATGATACAAAGCTTTATGCGTTAAGTGACGGATATGTGTCCAAAAGGTTCATTGCGGCGGGTGAAACGGTTTCCTCCGGTTATCCTGTGGTGGAAACTGTCAGGCTTGATCCTGTGGATGTAAGCGCGGGTGTTCCTGAAAAGGATATACGGCTTATCAGCACAGGCCAGACCGTCAAGGTGCGTCTGGCAGGTATTCCGGGACAGGTTTTTGAGGGCAGGGTGCGGGTTGTGAATGTTTCGGCTGACCCCGCTACGCGCACATATCTTGTGAAAACTGAGGTTCATAATCCGGACAGGCTGCTGAAAATAGGCATGGCGGCGGATATTTCCGTCAGCACGGACGAACGGGCGGATATGCTTACTGTGCCGCTTAATGCTGTGGTGAGGGATGCTCAGGGTGCTCCGGCTGTTTTTGCGGTTAAGGAGAACAGGGCATACGCCGTCAGGGTTGAAACAGGCAGGCTTTATAATACCGACATAGAGATAAAAAGCGGCCTCACCGGGGACGAAACCATAGTCACCGCCGGGCAGGAAAGGCTCAGGGACGGAAACAGCGTTAAAACCGCTGCGGAGTGACAGAGATGAAGTTTATTAAAAGTTCCCTGAACCACCCGATAGTTACAGTTGTTATCACCCTTGCAGTAGTGATTGCGGGCATCCATGCATTTATGAAGATGCCCCGGACGGAAGACCCTTCCATAACCATCCGTACAGGCC
Organism: Geovibrio ferrireducens; assembly: GCF_026226615.1. Classification (NCBI taxonomy): domain Bacteria; kingdom Pseudomonadati; phylum Deferribacterota; class Deferribacteres; order Deferribacterales; family Geovibrionaceae; genus Geovibrio; species Geovibrio ferrireducens. Next base: position 219,490 of record NZ_JAJAPB010000002.1, on the reverse strand, counting down.
TTGTGCTTGCCATATATCCGGGAGCGACATCTGATGAGGTGGAGCGTCAGCTTACCTCAAAGCTTGAGGAGCATATCTTTAAATTTCCTGAGATAAGAAAGGAAAAAACCTACTCCACCAGCCGCCCCGGCATTGCTGTTATAAATGTTGAGCTTGAGGACTATGTTACAGAAGCGGATGTTTTCTGGGCTAAGCTCCGTAACGAGTTTATTGAAGCCCGTTCGGAATTTCCCGAAGGAGTTCTCGGCGTTTCGGTAAACTCCGATTTCGGTGACACAGTGGCTATGCTTATTGCCGTACACGGTGAAAACTACGGCTACAGGGAACTGAGCGATTACACGGATAAAATAAGTGACAGCCTGCGTTCCGTGCGGGAGATAGGCAAACTCGCCGTTTACGGAAAGCAGCAGGAGCAGATAAAGGTCACGACAGATTCCGAAAGGCTGTCAGCATATTCCGCTGACCCCATGAAAATTGCCCGCGCACTGAGAGAGAGGAATGTCACAGGATTTTCCGGCAGTTTTGAATCGCCGGAAGGCAGGATTCCCATAAAGACAGGCGGGCTTTTCAGTGCCGAGGAAGATGTGGGGAACACGCTCATAGATGTCTCCCGCACAACGGGGCATCCGGTTTATCTGAAAGATGTGGCGGATATTGAGCGTGTTTACGAAGACCCTTCGTTTATGGTGCGGTATGACGGCGCACCCGCTCTTCTGCTGTCAGTTGAGATGCAGGAAGGGAAAAACATTGTAGAACTCGGCGAATCCATCAGCCTTGTGTTTACGGAGCTTAAGAGCGTTCTGCCGCCGGATTTGTCACTCGATCTCATAGCAGATCAGCCGACGGTAGTAAAAAAGAGGATGAGCACGCTCACCCATGAGTTCATGCTGGCAATAGCGTCTGTGATACTTGTCACAATAATCCTGCTGCCCATAAGGGTGGCGGTCATCGCAGCTGTTGCCATTCCTGTAACTCTCTGCGCCACTTTGGGTTTGATGAACACTTTTGAAATAGCTCTCCATCAGGTTTCCATAGCATCGCTTATTATGGTGCTGGGGATTGTGGTGGATGATGCCATAGTAATAGCTGATAACTACGTGGAACTTATGGACAGAAAAGTCCCGAAGGAGGATGTGGCGTGGCGCTCTGCGGGCGATGTTTTTGTGCCTGTGCTCACGGCGACTCTCACCATCATATTCTCGTTCCTTCCTCTGCTTATTCTTTCAGGTTCGGTGGGCGAGTTTATCTCGGCTCTTCCGAAAACCGTCTCCATAGCACTCTCTGTTTCGTTCATTGTGGCGGTTATGCTTACGCCTATACTTTGCAGGTTCTTCATCAAAAAAGGGCTGCATGATGAAACAGCCGGGAAAAAGAAAAGGCGCACCGTTCTGGACAGGGTTCAGAATGCCTACGCCGTTACAATAAGCATATTCATGAAGCGCAAATATCTTGCCGCTGTGGTCGGGGTAGCCGCTGTTCTTCTGGGGGCTCTCTATTTCAGATATGTTCCTCAGCAGTTCTTCCCCTCTGCGGAGCGCAACCAGTTTGTTATTGACGTATGGATGCCGCAGGGCTCCAGAATAGAGGCCACTGACGATGTTATGCGCCGCATAGAGAAATCCCTCGGCAGTCATAAGGATGTGAGCCATTTCGCTGCCTTTGCGGGCAGGAGTGCGCCCAGATTCTACTATAACGTAAACCCTCAGCAGCCTGATCCCGCATACGGCCAGTTTATAGTGAACACTGTTTCGGAGGATGCAACCGTGGGGCTGGTTTATGAACTGCGCAGAACCTTGACCGAAACAGCGCCGGAGGCACTTGTGATAGTCAAAGAGCTTCAGCAGGGGAATCTGCTGGAGGCTCCGGTGGAGATCCGCATAAGCGGGTATGACATTCAGGAGCTCAAGCGGATAGGCGCGCAGATAAGCGGAATAGTATCCGCAGTGCCTTATTCCGACTATGTGCATACCGATTTTTTCAATGATTCCATACTGATAGATGTGGCAGTGGATACTGATGCCGCCGCAAGGCTGGGGATTCCCTCATCCGCCATTGCAGGTTATCTCTACGGCGGGTTTGACGGTTTATCTGTTACGGACTACAGGGAGGGGGAGCGGGTGATTCCCGTTGTGCTGAGGCTGGGCGAGGAAAACCGCAGAAGCTTTGCTGATATTGGCGATTATTACGTAACCTCCCCCGTGACGGGTGCTAAGGTTCCGGTGCGCTCCTTTGCGGAGCTTAAGCCGGAGTTTCAGACAAGCCGCATAGTCCGCAGAAACGGAGTTCCGACACTTACCGTAAGGGCATTTGTGAAAGAAGGATATTACGCCTCTGCCCTTCTGGATGAGGTGCGCCCTGCCGTGGAGGGGATTAAGCTGCCCGCCGGATATAAAATCAGTTACGGCGGCGAGCTCATGAACAGTGAGGAGACTTTCCCCCAGATGATGGTCGCCCTCGGCATAAGCCTTGCAGCCATATTCTTCGTTTTGCTTGTGCAGTTTAAGAACATAAGTGAACCGCTTGTTATTATGTCGTCCATACCTCTGGCACTGCCGGGGGCTATGTTCGGGCTTTTCATCACCAATAACCCCTTCGGGTTCACCGCCTTCATGGGGCTGATAAGCCTATGCGGAATAGTGGTTAGAAACGCCATAATTCTGGTGGATTACATAAAAGAGAAAACCGCCGAAGGGCACAGCATTGAGCTTGCCGCCACAGAGGCAGGAGAGCGCAGGCTCCGCCCCATATTCCTCACCACAATGGCAGCCGCTGTGGGGGTTACTCCGATGATTCTTTCCGGTTCGAGCCTGTGGAGCCCCCTTGCAAGTGTCATAGCCGTGGGGCTGATATTCTCCATGTTCTTTACACTTCTTGTGGTTCCTGTTCTGTATGTGGTTGTAATGTCAGGAAAAGGCGGAACAAAAACAGCCGCAGCCGCTCTGGCTTTGTTTCTGATCAGCGGCACAGCACATGCAGAAACCTTCACTCTGAAACAGGCTGAGGAATATGCCCTTAAAAACAGCCGCAGCCTTAAGATAACCGAAGCTGTGATACAGGAGCATGCGGCGGTGAAGATGTCCGCACGGGCAAGCTATTTTCCTATGCTTTCCGTGGATGCCATGTATACCGATACAACCAACAACGGCGTAGTTACTATAGATAAGGGTGCTCTCGGCACAGTGCCCGGTTTGGGCGGCTTCCCCACGGAGGATTTGAAGATAGATCAGGGGAGCGATTCACTGTTCATAGTGAACACCACAGTGAAACAGCCGCTTACCCAGCTTTTTAAAATAAATGAAGGGGTCGGTGCTGCTGATGCTGAACTGAAAGCCGCAGAAGCAAGGCACAGAAAGGCGCGGAACGAAACAGCCTTTGCGGTGCGCCAGTTATATTACGGCATTATTCTGGCTGAGCAGCAGACAGCAGTTTACAGGGTTTACACTGCCGCCTTTGAGCATTCACTGAAGGAAGCCCGCGATGCTTTCGAGGCGGGCAATGTGCTTGAGTCAACGGTTCTGGAGACAGAAACCGGATTGCTGAACAGCAGACAGAATGTGACAGCCGCAGAAACAAGGCTTTCAGATCTCAGGGCTCAGTTCAGGGATCTTCTGAATCTTCCGGCAGGCATTGAAATTACTCTGTCTGATACGTTCGGGGATGAGCCGGAGCGGGTTAATATCACTTCCGCCGAGGCCTGTCTTACCTCCCCTGACATCCGGGCGGCGGAATACACTCTGGAAAAAGCTCAGCGTGCCAGAGGCGCAGCCAGAGACGAATACATACCCGATCTGGGGCTGTTTGTCCGCCACACGTATCAGGACGGGGTTCCGTTTGTGGACAGCAGTATAACCAGCTTCGGCGTACAGGCGGAGTGGAATGTTTTTGACTGGGGCAAGCGCAAGGGCGTACTAGGTCAAAGAAACGCTCAGGTCATTCAGGCTTCCGAAAACCTGCGGAATGTCCGGGGCAGGCTGGATGTTGAACTGAACAGGCTGAACGGCAGACAGGAATATGCCCTTAGCGCGCTGAAAACCGCGGAAAAGGCTGCGGAGCTGGCAATGGAAAACTTCCGCCAGATGAAGGACAGGCTTAAGGCGGGTTTGGTTAGCGAATCGAAATACATGCAGACAGGCGCGGCGGCGGAAAAGGCAGTTTATGACATGAAGGCCGCAAGGCTGAACCTTCTTCTCACTGCGGCTGAACTGCGGAAAACCGCGGGTGTGCTCATCCCTGCTGATGAAAAATAACTTTAGCTACTGGACAAACAGTGCAAAAAGGATAAAATATATACTATTCACCGGATAAAACGATACACAGGTTTTTTATTGATAATTTAATATCATCGCTATATAGTTTACTTCATAGCGATGTCGTTATTATAAGTGACGGATCAGGCTATATTATCTCCGTGCGTCATCCCGCGCGGTTTCAAGGAGGCAGTCTTGAAAAATATCAGGCCTGAAATGAGTATTTCAGACATTTTTGCGGATTTTCCCGAAACAAAGGAACTGTTCATGATGAACGGACTCGGAGTGTTCGCTTCGAACGGTTCATTCCTTAAAACCCTTACCCTTGCTTCGTTTATGAAGATGAGGGAGCTTAACCCCGAAATTTTTCTCCCACTGCTGGAAAAGCGCATAGAGGCATGTGAAACTCCGATGCTCTACACGGAGGATGCACCCCCTGTTAAACCGGATTTCCTCGGTTACATGGTTTGCCCAGTGAAGCACCTTTTCAAGGAATCATACGAAGAGGCCATGCTTAAGCACCTTGAGAAGACAGGTGAAAAGTTTGTCAGCTTCGTGCCGATGGGCTGCGGCGGGGCAGACCCTTACGAGGATATATGGCAGTCGCACAATATTGACGAACTGCCCGATATAGTTGGTTCCATAGGCTTCGGCTCATTTTACAGAAGCCAGTTCACATCCCGCTTTCTTGACAGCGGTTACTATGAGTCCTGCCAGATGAAGCCCATGCCCGAACCGTTTGCCTCAGCAGGGATAGAAGATCCGCTTGGTGTTTACACAGTTTATGCGGTTTATACCTACGTAATTCTTGTGGATTACAAGAAGCTTAAAGATCTCCCTGTTCCCCGAAGCTGGAGCGATCTGCTCAGGCCGGAATACAAAAACAACATCATCGTCGGCGGCAGTGACGACTATATCAGCGAGGTTCTCCTTGTGAATATCTGGAAGGATTACGGGCAGGAGGGGCTGGACAGGCTGCTTCCCAATATAAGGGACGGCTGGCATGCCTCACAGATGGCAAAAGCGGCGGGCAGCTCCATGTCAAACGGCGCTGCGATATATGTTCTGCCTTGGTTTTTTGCTAAATCCTGCCCGAATACCGAACACACTGAGATAATCTGGCCGGAGGACGGAGCAATGGCAAGCCCCATGTATATGCTTGTCAAAAAGAGCGAAAAAGAGAGGCTTAAGCCTGTCATAGACTATATGACAGGAAAGGAACTGGCATCCATTATGTCATCCTCTTTTTTCCCCTCCGTTCACCCGGAAGCTGAGAACAGCCTGCCCGAAGGGGCGAAAATCAAATGGCTCGGCTGGGATTTCATAAGGGAAAGGGACATGAAAGCCTTCTCTGATGACCTGAACGACAGGTTTATGGAAAAGCTCAGACAGCGTAAAAAAGAGCAGGGCAAAAAACTGCATGTTGTTATCCGCTGAAAAGAGAAAGGAAGACAGATGAAGCTTATTACAGTTGCCGGGCCCCCGTCAGCGGGGAAAACCTCGGTTATTATAAAAACAGCAGAATACCTGAGCAAATACAAAGGGAAGATAGGCATAGTAAAATTTGACTGCCTCTCAGCCCTTGACCACAGGCTTTATACTCAGGCCGGACTTACAGTTGTGACAGGGCTGTCCGGAAATTTGTGCCCTGACCACTACTTCGTAAGCAATATTGACGACTGTGTTCAGTGGGGCAAAGAGAAGGGCTTTGACGTGCTAATAAGCGAAAGCGCCGGACTTTGCAACCGCTGTGCGCCTCATATAAAAGGCGTTACAGCCGTATGTGTCATTGACTGCCTCTCAGGGGTGGACACACCGCAGAAGATAGGGCCTATGCTCCGTTACGCGGACATAGCGGTAATCACCAAGGGGGACATAGTCTCTCAGGCAGAAAGGGAGGTTTTCGCGTTCCGTGTGCGTCAGGCTAACCCCAAGGCGGCAGTTATGTTCGTAAACGGAATCACAGGGCAAGGGGCTTATGATCTGAGCTTCTCATTTGATGAAGCCTCAGAGGTTTCATCCCTTGAGGGTGCAAGGCTCCGCTTCTCGATTCCCGCTGCCATCTGCCCTTACTGCGTGGGAGAAACGGATATAGGTGTCGCCCACCAGAAAGGTAATGTGAAGAAGATGACATTCAAAGAGGCGGTTCCCTATGAGTAAGCACCTTCTGAAAGTGCCTTTCGGCAGACTGCTTCAGGAGCACCCCTACGCGGGGGATTATTTCCGCTCCATCGGTCTTTCATGGAAGGACAGTCTCCAGACTCCTGAGGAGCTTATAGAATCCGTGGATGAGGAGACAATGGAGGATGCGGGTCTGTCGCATGAGCAGATGCGCACACATTTTCTTGAGTTTATGGAGCAGGCGGCAGCGCTTGTGAAGGGCTCAAGACGCAGGCTTAATTCGCTCACGGTTGTGGGCGGAACGGATAAGAGCGGCCGCGCCGAAAATGTGGAAATTGAGCTGCGTCCCGGAGATATAATGTGCATAGTCGGCCCCACAGGTTCCGGCAAAAGCCGCCTTCTGGCGGATATAGAATGCTTTGCGCAGAAGGACACACCCACGGGAAGAACAATCCTTATAGACGGGAAAACACCCTCGCAGGAGGAGCGCTTCCGTTTCGAGAACAAGCTTGTGGCTCAGCTTTCGCAGAATATGAACTTTGTGGTTGATCTCAATGTGGAAAGCTTTGTCGCCATGCACGCCTCAAGCCGCATGGTTGTGGATATAGAGGGCACGGTGGCATCTGTTATAGAGTGTGCCAATGAGCTTGCTGGTGAGAAGTTCGAGCGCACAACGGCGCTGACTCAGCTTTCAGGCGGCCAGTCCAGAGCGCTGATGATAGCGGATACCGCCCTGCTCAGTTCATCGCCGATTGTTCTAATTGATGAAATAGAGAATGCGGGAGTGGACAGGAAAAAGGCTCTGGATCTACTTGTGAAGAAAGAGAAGATCGTGCTCATGTCCACCCACGACCCGATTCTGGCGCTTATGGGCAACAGGCGCATTGCAATCAGCAACGGCGGAATTGCCGCTGTGATTGAGACAGGTGCTAAGGAGAAAGTCAGTCTCTCCGTTCTGGAAGCGTATGACGCAAAAATCCTGAGTATCAGAAACATGCTGAGATCGGGCGAAAAGATAGATTTTGAGATGGAAAAGTTCCTGAGCCCGGCAGAGAAGATATAAGATTTTTTTATGTTTGTTTAAAATAGGGGCGGACTTTTCTGCCCGCCCCTGAATTGTTCTCGTAAAGCTTAGAGTTCCTCATCGGCTGCACTCCACGCAGCGGCGTAACCTGCCGTTATTGCGAACGAAGTGAAGCAGTCTCAGGTCACTTAACCTTTTTAATGTCGATTTTCATAGCCTTGGCAACGCCTTTGCCGTATTCGGGGTCTGCCTTCATGCAGTTGCCGATGTGGCGTATTTTGATCTCTTCCGGTGCGTCACCCATAGCCCTTGCTGTGTTCTCAAAGAGCACCTGCTGCTGAGCGGGTGTCATAAGCCTGAAAAGCAGTCCGGGCTGAGTGAAGTAGTCATCATCATCCTCACGGAAGTTCCAGTTCCATGCCCCGCCCTGAAGTTCAAGCTCAGGCTCACGGAATTTAGGCTGCTCCTGCCATTCTCCGTAGCTGTTGGGCTCATAGGCAAGTGTTGCGCCGCGGTTGCCGTCAACACGCATCTGTCCGTCCCTGTGGTAGCTGTGGAAGGGGCATTTCGGTGCATTAACGGGAATCTGGTGGTGGTTCACGCCGAGCCTGTAACGCTGGGTATCGCCGTATGAGAACAGCCTGCCCTGAAGCATTTTATCCGGTGAAAAGCCGATCCCCGGCACAATATTTGCGGGATTGAAGGCTGCCTGCTCAACATCCTGAAAGTAGTTTTCCGGGTTTTTGTTCAGTTCAAAATACCCGACTTCGATAAGCGGAAAGTCTTTTTTATACCAGACTTTTGTAAGGTCAAACGGATTGTAGGGCATTTTCTTGGCCTGCTCTTCCGTCATAACCTGGATGTACATTTTCCATTTGGGAAAATCACCCTTGTCTATGCTTTCAAGCAGGTCTCTCTGGTGGCTTTCACGGCATTTGCCGATTACTTTTTCCGCTTCTCCGTCAGTAAGGTTTTTGATCCCCTGCTGTGAAACAAGGTGGAATTTCACCCATACCCGCTTATTTTTCTCGTTTATCATGCTGAATGCATGGCTGCCGAAGCCGTGCATGTGGCGGTATGACTGCGGTATGCCCCTTTCGCTCATGGTGATTGTCACCTGATGCAGAGCTTCGGGGAGCGATGTCCAGAAATCCCAGTTGTTTTTTGCGCTTCTCATGTTTGTTCTGGGGTCGCGTTTAACAGCATGGTTAAGGTCGGGGAATTTCAGCGGGTCGCGCAGGAAGAAAACCGGGGTGTTGTTGCCCACGAGATCCCAGTTGCCCTCTTCGGTGTAGAACTTCATGGCAAATCCGCGGATGTCCCTTTCCGCGTCCGCAGCGCCCCTTTCTCCGGCAACGGTGGAGAAACGGACGAACATATCAGTCTTTTTACCGATTTTGGAGAATATCTTAGCCTTGGTGTACTTGGTTATATCGTGTGTAACGGTAAAAGTGCCGAATGCGCCGGAGCCTTTGGCGTGCATTCTTCTTTCGGGTATCACTTCCCGGTCAAAATGAGCAAGTTTTTCAAGAAACCATACATCCTGGAGCAGCATAGGGCCTCTGGGGCCTGCGGTCTGAACATTCTGATTGTCTACAACGGGAGCGCCGGCAACGGTTGTCAGTTTCTGTTTCTTCTTTTTGTCCATTATTCTACCTCCTTATTTTTCGCTTTCTGGCATGCTGGGCATATGCCTTTGAAATAAACGTTTCTGTCGTTTATTCTGAAACCGCCGAGCTCATCGGCGGCAAAGTCGTCCAGATTAATCCTGAAGTTGAATATCTCCCCGCAGGATTCGCATTTGAAGTGTCCGTGGCTTTTCATAACTATGTCGTACCTTGTTTCGTTGTCCTCAATGTTCAGAACCCGCACCAGACCGGCCTCGACAAAGAGATTAAGAGTGTTGTACACAGTGGTTTTTGAGAGCGAGGGGATCTCTGTGTGAAGATCGTGATAGATTTTTTCCACTGTGGGGTGGCAGAGGTTCTCTTTCATGTAGGCCAGAATGCGCACCCTCTGAAATGAGGGTCTGATATTCTTTTCTGCCAGTTCCGCCGCTGTGTTTTCGTTGGTGTTCTTCATCTACCCCTTCTTTGCTATAATGAAAACAACTTTGTAATCATTATAAATTGATATTAATTCTTTATCTGTAATCAGTCAAGATCAACAGCAGATAAATAATTTAATAATTTAATTTTACCAGATCAAAATATATGTAACCGCAGAAAACAGCGCTTCGTCTTGTGATGTATCAGGCAGGATGCCGAATAAGACTTCAGGGAGGATGACCCATGATAATTACTGCTTCAAGCGGTCTTTACGAAAACCTGAAGATCAGCGGGCTGACCCAGGTTTCCTCCGGCAGCAAAACCGAAGAAAACAGCCAGAACAGCCGTTTTGCTTCCCTTTCCTCATCGGACAGGGCTGAGATAAGCAAAATGGGCAGCTTTATGGTGAATATGCCCGAAGAACTTCAGACAGACATGGAAGACTTCAGAAACGCCATCAAGGAAGCAGCGGAAAGCGAAGAAGAGTTCGATGCGCAAAGCGTTGCGGACTCAGCTTCGGACGAACTGAAAGCCTACGCAGAAGAGCAGGGCGTAAGCCTTGCTGAAATGGCTCAGCAGGCTTACAGCATGCAGCAGAATGCCCCTGCGGGCGGGATGTACGGCATGCAGGGCGGAAGACCGCCTATGGAAGGAGGCACACCCCCTCCGCCACCTATGGGTGGAACACCACAGGCAGATGAATCTGCCGAAAGCACAGAGGAATCACTTCTGGAACTTCTGAAAGCGCTCGCAGAAGCCGAGGAAGATTCAGAAACTGACACAGCTCTGAGTATTTCAGAAGCGGATGAAACAGAAGAGGCCGAAGAGACGGCGCAGGCAGCAGCGGAGGAAGAGGATCTCAGCCGGATTTCGCAGATGCTGCTCAGTGCGCTGGAAAAAATGACCTCAACAGATGATGAGAAGGGTTCTTTTGAGTACAGATACTCTATGATGATGAACTCGCTCCTCTTCAGCGAAGCCTAAGGATTAATGACAGTTAAGATGACGCAAAATTTCGGACAGGACGCACACCACCCGAAAAGGGGCGGACAGGGCTCCGACAGACCCTTCCGCCCCGATAAATTATGGATTGACTGAGAAAACAAAAAAGCGGAAGAATATTATATTGAATGTGCAGTAAATCAGAGCATGATATTTCCGACAGTGAGCTTATAAAGAGCCTTGTGAACGGGGAATATGAGCATTTCAGAATCTTCATCAAAAGATTCGAGTCGCTGGTTTTTGAAACCGTGGGGAGGCATGTTCCGGAGGATATGACCGAGGATATTGCACAGGAAGTTTTTATAAAGGTTTACAAGTCATTGAAAACATTGGATAATTCTGAAAAAGTCAGAGGCTGGCTTAAAAAAGTGAGCATAAACTGCTGCTGTGATTACTGGCGGCGTGAGTACAGAAAGAATGAAACAACCCTCAGCAGCCTGAACGATGAGAGCGGAAACCTGATAGAAAAGCTGGAATCCGAAAGCGCGGGCGATGAGTTTGAGAGAAAAAACAGGCAGATGCATCTCAGGATGATTCTCGACAGGGCGATGCTGGTGCTTTCTCCGAAGGACAGAATACTTATAGAACTGGTATATTTCGACGGTGTCTCCGCGGCTGAGGCGGCGGATGTTATGAATATGACAAGGGCAGGGGTTAAGGTAAGAACCTTTCGTGCCAAAAGAAAACTTTCTGACGCGCTTAAGAGAATGGGAATCAGGGACAGTAACTATGGATAATAAAAAACGACTGATGGACGAACTTGCCGAAGCAAGCAGATCAGGGAGAAACGTCATTCCGGGTGAATACTTTGCCGATAGAGCCTACAGAAAGGCTCTTGCCGCAGGAACGGAATGCTCTGTTGTGAAAACATCCGCTTTCGCGGTGCTTGTGCCTGTGCTTTGCGTTCTTCTGGCTGTGCTTTTCGTCACCGAAAATTATATGGTGCAGGAAAAAACCATTTATCTCATGGAACTGCTGGTTGCCGGTGTGTCAGGCGTTATAATCTAGGTATCCCATGAAAAAATATGTTTATATTCTGATTATATTTCTTATCGGTTTTGTAACCGGCGCAATAGCTATGAATATTTACCGCATTGCCCAGTTTCATAATATGCGCAAGGAGCCGCACGACATAGCGGCCAAGATACACTCCATGCTTGAAAGAGAGCTTAAGCTCACACCGGAGCAGTCCGCCGAAATCAGGCGCATCCTTGATGAAGCCCGTCCCAAGGCTGATGCTCTCAGGGACAGAACCAAGAAGGAAGCGGACAGTATTTTCGAAGAAACTTTCAGGAATATGGATGATGTGCTTGATGACGCGCAGATGAAAAAGCTGTATGAACTCCATGAGAGATTTAAGAGGAATCCTCCTCCGCCACCGCCCATGAATGGTTTCGGGCCGCCGCCACCACCGCCTTTTCCGGACAGGCCTTAACGGCGGAACAGAGCTTAAACAGGCAGTTTCAGTATAATTCTGAACCCTTCGTCAGTATTGGCGGCGCTGATTGTACCGTTATGCAGGTCAACAGCGCGTTTGGCTATGGCAAGACCAAGCCCTGTCCCTCCTGTCTGCCTGTCTCTGTCGGCATTTTCGCGGAAGAAGGGTATGAAGATTCTCTCAAGGTTTTCTTCCTGCACACCGTGACCGTCATCTGTAACCTCAACCGAAACAAAGGAATCATCCGCGCTTATATTTATTTCTATCCTGCTTTGGGCATATTTCAGTGAGTTCCTCACCACATTTTCAATGGCGCTGGAGAGCAGCCTCTTATTCCCCTGAATTTTGTAGCAGGAGCACCCGCTGAATATGATTCTCTTGCCGGAGGCCTCTGCCTCGAAATGGAAGTCAGGCATAAGGTTTTCTATCAGTGTGCATATGTCGAAATACTCAAACTGAATCTGTTTTCCAGTGCAGTCTGAGATTGCTTTCAGATCTGTTATCATCGTGCCCATGCGGTTCCACTCGGTCTCTATGCGGTTAAGGAGCTTGGCTGTGGGCTGGTCAGCCTTGGCCAGCGCCAGCTCTATTGCCAGACGCATTCTTGTCAGCGGGGATCTCAGCTCATGGGAAATATCGCGGAACATTCTTATCTGCTGCTGTCTGTTCTCTTCGAGGCGTTCGGCCATTATCATGAATTTATAAGCCAGTTCGCCGAATTCATCATTTCTTTGGGCAACGCTGCTGAGGGAGATGTCAAAGGAGCCCTGCGATATTTTGTCAGATGCTTCGTTAATCTCCTTTAACGGTATGGTCAGGTGTTTTGCAAGGTAGAAGCTGATGAGGGATATTATTATGATGTGCAGAACGATTTCCTGAAAATACTCTTTAACCCACACCATAACTACTGTTCTGCGATCCGGTCTGCTGTATACGGTGAGGAGATAAGAGGCGTTTTCGGGCATGTTTCCCGCTGAGTCACGCAGAACAAAGGCATTAAAAATGTTGCTTTCGCTTATTTGTCTTATAACACGGAGTTTTTGTTTGGCAAGGGTAGTCACTGTCTCCATCGCCTCCTCCGGGAAGGGCTGCCCTGTGACCTCTTCAAAATTTTTATTGAAGATGTAGGATTTGTTATTTGAGCCGGATGAGGTTTTTCTGACATATTTTATAAAGCTGTCTGTATCCATTGACAGGCTTTTATCAACAAAGAGGATGTTCAGGTTGATTTCGTTTGAGTGCTGAGCCTTGATTGAGAGTATACGCACGAAGTCCTTGTCAGACACGACGTAAAGGAAAATACTCAGTATGCTGAAAGCTATGAGACTCACCCAGAATGAGATGAATATCTTGAGGAATATCCCCCCTCTGCTCAGTCTCAACTTTTTGCCTCCGCTGTCAGTATGTATCCTGCCCCGCGGATGCTTTTTATTATGTCCGGATTGCCTATCTTCTTTCTTATGTTGCTTATGTGGACGTCTATACTTCTGTCAAAGGAGTTCAGCTCTCTCTCGAAGACAAATTTTGATATTTCGTCCCTGCTCACGGTTCTGCCGGCGTTGCGCATGAGCATTTCAAGGATCTGAAACTCCGCCGAGGTGAGAGTGAGTTCCTGCTCTCCGGCAAATGCACTGAGCAGTGAGGTATTTATGCGTAAAGCACCTGCTTCGATGGTCTCGCCTGTGATCTGTCTTCCGGTTCTTCTGAGAATTGCCTTTATCCTGACAATGAGCTCCCGCGGGTTAAAGGGCTTCGGCAGGTAGTCATCCGCGCCGTTTTCTATTCCTGATATTCTGTCTGTTTCTTCACCTCTGGCAGTGAGCATGAAGACAGGGGTATCGTCTGTTTTGCGGAGCTCACGGAGGATTGCGAAGCCGTCCATACCGGGGAGCATGACATCCAGAATAATAAGAGCAAAGCCGCCTCCGAGTGCTTTTTTCAGGCCGGTTCTGCCTTCATGTACGCTTTCCACCCTGAACCTTTCCTCTCTCAGGTAGGTTTCAAGAAGTTCGCAAAGTTCCGTATCATCGTCTACGATTAGTATATTTGCATTTATAAAATTCATAGTTACAATTATAAAAGTAAAACTTCATAAAATCACGTTAATTTAAGTTAAGCGCAGACGGCACTTTACAAAAATTTACCAACAAAGTGAGACTTTCTTTGATGAAAACTGTCAATGTCAGTATAATGTTTTTCATTATTCCGCGGGGATGAAGATGAAGTATGTGATTGCCTTTGTAATTATTGTCTCTGCGGCTTTGACTGCCTGCGGAGCGAAAGAGCAGTCGGTGAAGGTGCAAGAGCTTAAAACCGACGTTCCTGAAAGTTTTGCGGGTGTTTCCTCCGGCTATGTTCCGGATTATTCTGCGGAGTGGTGGCGTGTTTTTGATGACACTGCTCTGGACGGACTCATCCGTGAAATGTTTGCCGCAAATTACGAGCTTGAGGACACCTACGTGTCCCTTGAGATAAAGCGCGCAGGGGTTCAGTCCGCCCGTGCAGACAGACTCCCCAGAGTTACAGCGGGAGCGGGCGCTTCGGACATATCCCGCGAAACAGGCGGGAGCAGGAGGTGGCAGGATGAGTATGAACTCTCTGCCAGAGCCTCGTGGGAGGCGGATATATGGGGCAGGAGCTCAAGCCTTGTCTCAGCCGCCGGATATGATGCGGCATATGCCGGAATGACCCTCCGCGGTCAGTACCTTTCCCTTTCAGCAGAACTTGCAGACAGATATTTCCTCTACCGTTATGAAACAGAACGCCTCTTAAAGCTCACCTCCCTCGAAAAGTTATACGAAAAGCTGGTTACAGCAGACAGAAACGCTTTCAGATCAGGACTCGGAACCCTTGAGGACGTATATGAATCTGAAAAAAAGCTTGAGACTGTGCGCATAAACAAAGCCTCATCCGAATCATCCATAAACAGCCTCCGTGAGGAGATAGGCCTCATGCTGGCCAGACGCGGGGCGGAACTGCCCGAACTGCCCGCAGGATGGAAGAATGTGCGCATTCCCGATGTGCCTTACGCCATACCTGCTGAGGTGATTGCTGCCAGAGCAGACATAAAAGCCGCCGAATATGCCATTTACCGCACAGACAGGCAGCTTGCCTCTGCCATTGCGGACAGATACCCGTCACTCTCAATATCCGCAGCGGGTGTTTACAGCTCGGACAGTCTCTCAAATCTTATCAGACCGGAGGCCTTTGCCCTCTCCCTTGTAGCTGATGCCCTGTTCACCGTTTTTGACGGCGGAAAAAAGAGAACCGCTGTCACAGTGAAGGAGCTTGAGCTTGACTCATACATACTGAAATACAGACAGACTGTGCTCACCGCACTTCATGACATAGAAAAAGGGCTGCTTGAAAACGCCTACAGAGAAAAATCAATCACCGAGCTTGAGCGCACTGCTGCAAAAAACAGGTCGCTTTATGAACTGGGCAGCCTTAAGTTCAGGGGCGGGCTTATACCCCTTAGAAGCCTTATTTCAGCGGAAATAAGCATGCTGGAGCAGGAAACCTCCCTTCTGGGCGCAGAGCGTGAACTGGTGAGTGCAAGGATAAGCCTTATCCGTGCGCTGGGCAGCGGCTGGGAAGAAAAATTTATAGCTGACAAGGAAAAATCAGGAGACGGGAAATGAGGAAGAACATAGTAAAAATTCTGCTGCCGGTTGTGATCATCGGAGCTTCGCTTCTGGTGTGGAAGTATTATATGTCCAACATCCCCGTTCCTGAAAAAACCGAACCCGTCCGCATTCCCCCTGTGGTGATCACAGAAGTCTGTACCAAGACCTTTATCCCGCTGGAAAGAGAGGGATTCGGCAGGGTTCAGGCTGAGAAGACAATTGATATAAAAACAGAAACAAGCGGAACAGTAATATATAAGAACCCCGCGTTTGAAGCTGGCGGCAGAGTCAGTAAAGGTGATGTCCTGTTCAGGATCGAATCTGTTTCATATGAGGCGGAACTGAGCGCGGCGGAAACCGCTCTCGCCACGGCAAAGCTGAATCTGGCTGAAATAGAGCACTCGGCAGACATAACTGCCAGAGAATGGGAGCTCTGGAACGATGGAAGGGACAACCCGGAAAAGCCGGGCAGGCTTGCGGACTATGCTCTCCAGAAGGCAGAGGCGCAGGCAAAGCTTAATCAGGCTGAGAACAACCTCCGGCTCGCAAAAAGCAACCTTGCCAAAACCGTTTATTATGCCCCGTTCAGCGCTGTTGTTGTTTCTTCTTCCATGGAAACAGGCAGTGTGGTCAGATCCGGCGATGTTCTGGGCTCCCTTGCCGGGGACAGTCTCTATGAGGCTGTTGTGCCTTTCCCTGCTTCCGTGTCAGTGGATTTCCGTTTCTCGCTCAGCGAGGCGGAGGCGTCCCCCGTGTCGGTAATACTGAAAGACGGGCGGAATACTTGGGAGTACAGGGGATACCTGGCCAAACTCCTGCCCGGTGCGGATGAAACAACAGGCATGGTCAGGGCTGTGGTCAGAATACCGCTTACAAAAACCAATCTTAACGAAAAACCCGTTCCCGCTATAGGGATGAATATAAAGGCTGTCCTCCGTACCAGAGAGCCGGAGGAACGGATCGTAATATCCGAGGCTGCTCTCAGGGAAGGCTCGCAGGTCTGGGCTGTGGATAGCGGTAAGCTCCGTGTGATTCCTGTTTCCGTACACTCCTACAAAGGTGACAGGGTTATACTCTCCTCCGGTCTTGAAGGAGGCGAGGAACTGATCATATCAAGGCTTCGCGGCGCTGTTGACGGAATGGATGTAACGGTGCGCGAGGCGGATAACTCCACTCTTTCCGGGAGCTCTAAATGATGCTCAGGGGCGGTGCTGTGGCATGGATGGCAAAAAATAAGGTTGCGTCCAATCTGCTGATGCTTTTCCTGCTTGTGGGCGGCATATTCATGATGCTGAATATGAAGCAGGAGGTTTTTCCCGATTCCGAAAGGGATATAATCAATATCACCTTTAAATACACAGGCGCTTCCCCGTCTGAAATAGAAGAGGGGATGATTCTTCCCACGGAAGACGCTGTGAGCAGCCTTCATTTCGTAAACAAAATAACATCCGTAGCCAGAGAGGGCTCCGGCTCTGTGAGCATAGAACTGATCAAGGGTGTTGATAAACAGCAGGCGCTTCAGGATGTGAAATCGGAGGTTGACAAAATTTCCACCTACCCTGATGAGGCGGAAACACCAGATGTTGAGCTTGAGGTAAGGCGGCGCGAAGTGCTCACCGTGAGCATATACGGCAATGTGGGCGAAGAGGCTCTGCGCTATTACGCCGACAGAGTAAAGAACGGGCTGCTTGCCGCGGAAGGAATAACCCAGCTTGAATATGTTGCGGTGAAGGACAGGGAAATATCCGTCTGGATACCGGAGGACACCCTCAGAAAATATAACCTCACTCTCAGGGATGTTTCAAACGCCCTGAGAAACAACTCCATAGACTACCCGTCAGGAACGCTGGAAACCGCTTCCGGTGATATAAAACTCAGAATGTACGACAAACGCCGGACCGGGAGCGAGTTCAGGAATATTCCCGTTATCTCCTCCGTAGGCGGGGGTATGGTTCTGCTGGGTGATATAGCGGAGATAAGAGACGGCTTCGAGGAGCAGGACATACTGGAGCGCTTCAACGGTGCGCCCTCTGTCTCCATAGATGTTTACAGGGTAAGCAAACAGACTCCTTCAAGTGTGTCTGCAAAGGTTCATGAAACTGTCGATAAGATAACCGCATCTTTCCCTGAGGCGGTGAAGGTGACAATATGGGATGACAGGTCAGAACAGCTTCAGAACCGCATAAACCTTCTTATGAAAAACGCAGCTTTCGGCCTGACCCTTGTGATACTCATCCTTGCGGTTTTCCTCGAAACCCGTGTGGCGCTCTGGGTGTCCCTCGGAATACCCATATCGGTTTTCGGCTCATTCTATTTTCTTCATCTGGCGGGCGCTTCCATAAACATGATAACAACCTTTGCCTTCATAATGACGCTGGGTATTGCAGTGGATGACGCCATAGTAGTGGGCGAGAACATACACACCCATTACAAGTCAGGCAAAACCAGATACAGAGCGGCAGTAGACGGCACAAAGGAGATGCTCAGTGCCGTTACCTTCTCCGTTCTCACAACAGTTGCCACATTCGCGCCCCTGCTTTTTGTAGAAGGAAGCATGGGGCTTCTCATGAACACTCTTCCTGTGGTGGTTATTTCCGTTCTTATGGTATCTCTTGTGGAATCTTTTTTTATTCTCCCCGCACACATGAACACCGGCAGGGAAAGAGACGGCAAACCACGGTTTTCACTGGGCATAAGAGACGGCATAAGGAGTGCTCTGGACAGGTTCATCAACGGGCCTTTTGACAGATTTCTCCGGCTTACCATTACGTATAAATATGCAACAGTGGCGGCCTTTATCGCTGTCACAATAGTTTTTGCAGGCCTTGTGGGTTCGGGCAACCTTAAGTTCCGCTTCATGTCCCCTCTTGAGGGCGACAGGGTGCGGGCCACTGCCGTTATGCCCACGGGCACAGCCCCGGCAGTTACCGAAAGAGTTGTGAAAAGGCTTGAGGAAGCTGCGCTCAGGGTTGATGCCGAACTTATGAAGGAGATGGGCAGCAGCGGGAGCTTCATAGAATACATAAACAGCGGCATACGCAGGGACGGCAGCGCCGTTGTTAATGTTATGCTGTATGAATATGAAATCCGCAAATTCCGCACAGGCCTTTTCGAGGAGAAGTGGCGCAGAGCAGTGGGTACAATAAATTCAGCGGAATCCGTCAGCTTTGACTCGCAGCTCAGAAACTTCGGGGCGAACATCTCCGTGCGTCTGGATCATGACAATGAAGAGGTGCTGAGGGAGGCCAGCGGAATAATAAAGCACAGGCTGGCCGAATACGGCGGGGTTTACGATATTGAAGACTCCTTTGCCTCAAAGCAGCAGGAGATCCATTATAAACTGAACAGCTACGGCAGGTCTCTGGGACTTACCAATGAAATGATAGCCTCTCAGGTTTCTCCGGCATTTCTGGGGATAAAATCTCTCACCTACCAGAGAGGGCAGGATGAGGTTACGGTAAGGGTGAAATACCCCGACTACAGCAGAAAGTATCAGGGGGATGTATACGCAGTTAATATCAAAACCCCTTCCGGTTCCAAGGTTCCTTTAAGCTCCGTGGCAGAAGTCTATTTTACTGAGGATCTGACCGAGATAAACCGCACCAACAGACGCAGAGTGGTCAATGTTATTGCCACAGCAGGGGTATTTTCAAACCCGCAGGAAATAATGAGAGATCTTTCAGCGGGAACAATGCCAGAGATCCAGAGCCTTTTCCCCGGACTGGAGTGGAAGTTTGAAGGGCAGGAGGAGAGCCGCAGGGAGTCCATGGAGAGCCTGAAATACAACATGACCTTTGCTGTTCTGATAGTTTATGCCCTGCTTGCTGTACCTCTGGCCAGCTATGTTCAGCCTTTAATAATAATGTTTTCCATCCCTCTGGGGCTTGTGGGGGCGGCGGCCGGGCACATGATGCTGGGGCTGACACTGAGCCTTATGAGCATCTTCGGAATGGTGGCAGTAAGCGGTGTTGTGGTGAACAACTCCCTTGTTCTGGTGGACTTCATAAACCGTTTCGGGCGGGAAAAGGGCTATGTCAATGACGAAATCATCATGAGCGGAGCAAAAAGAAGGTTCAGACCAATCATAATGACATCGCTTACCACATTTTTCGGCCTTGCACCTATGATACTGGAAAAATCTATTCACGTTCAGTTTCTTATTCCCATGGCGGTGAGCATAGCCTTCGGGGTGCTTTTCACCACTGTAGTCGCGCTTCTTTTTGTTCCCAGCGCCTATTCTATTATGGAGGATTTCAAGCGTCTGACTGAAAGAAAACAGTAAAAATTATGAATAATTCGGTCTGATAGTCCTTTTGACTGATATATCAGATTTCTGATGTTAATATTTATTGTTAAGTAGCTGCATGGATATATATTTTAAATAATACTTACCTTGGTTCCTTGCAGGGTAACTTTTTTTGAATATATGTCAGGGGAGTTTTCATTGTCCGTTGCACGTCAGACAACTCTGGGAGTCGTCCTTATTGTTTTGCTGGCTATTTTTATGTTCACGGCTCTGTCTGTCGTGCATGTCAGGAATGATCTCTCCTCTGCCATAGAATACAAACACAAAAAAATCGAATACATGCTGAATTATCAGTCAGAACAGCTTGAACGCACCCTCAGAAGCAGGTTCAGATCGCTTCTTTCCGACTACTATCTGCGCGAGGTTATGGCCTCCAGAGACAGAGAGAAAATCAGACGCTATTTTAATGAAAAATACAGCGCCCTGGTGGCGGAGTACCACACCGAAATAATTGTGCATATTCATGACGCTGACGGAAACTCCTTCATGAGGATGCATGCCCCCGGACATCTTAATTACCAAGGCTACAAGAGACAGATGATAAAGGAAGTGGTGGAGAAAAAAGAACCCCGCTCCGGATTTGATCTGGGCTGCTACGGTCTGCATTACAGGTACGCAGAGCCCGTTTATTATCTGGGCGTGTTTGTGGGCGTGGCTGAAATAGGAATAGGTGTGGACTACCTGCTCTCCCTTATGAAAAACACACTCGATCTTGAAATGGGGCTGTTTATTCCTGCGGACAAGGCGGAGGGGCTCTGCTTTACACCCAGAGCGGAAAGTCTGGACGGGGAAAGGCTGATCAACGTTTCCAATGACGATTTCATAAGCATATTCAATAAGGCCGACCTCTCCAGAAGTGTTGTGAAGGAAGTGGAGGAGGACGGCAAAACCTTCCGTGTCCATATGGATCATTTTCTCACAGGTTATGACGGACAGAAGATAGCCAGCCTTGTGACCTTTCAGGACATCACAAGTGAGAAAACCGCAATCAGCCAGTTTCTCAGGCTGGCTTTTGTTATGGCTGTCATTTTCATAGTTCTGACTGTTTTTCTCATGCAGAATTCATTCATGCGGATAATACGCGACCTTGAGAAAAGATACAACGAAAGCAAATCAAGGGAGAACTATCTGGGTGAGATAATTGCCAACTCCCTGAACGAAATCTTTATTTATGATATGGACACCCTCCGTTTTGTGGAGGTTAACCGCGGAGCCTGCAAAAATCTGGGCTACACTCATGATGAAATACTCCGGATGACAACGCTGGATATAAAGCCGCAGATGAACTATCAGCAGCTCAGGCAGCAGATTATGCCTGTAGCAGAGGGGCAGAAGGAAACTGTAGTGTTCGAAACTGTCCACAGGCGTAAAAACGGCACTCTTTATCCGGTGGAGATACATACTCAGAAAACTTCCGTGGAAGGACGTGAAGTGATGATGGCGGTGGTGCAGGACATTACCCAGAGAAAAGATGCAGAAAACAGGCTGAAATCACTCAATGAAGCACTGGAAAAACAGGTGGAGCAGGAGACCGAGCGCAGGCTTTTCAGCGAAAAAATCATGATGGAGCAGAAAAAGTTCACGGACATGGGGCAGATGATAAACGCAGTTGCCCATCAGTGGCGGCAGCCGCTCAATGCCCTTGGGCTCTATGTTCAGGATATGCGCGAAACTTATTTCAGTCAGGGGCTTGATGATGCGTATGTCGGCCAGATAGAGAAGGACTGCATGCATATAATCAACCATATGTCTGATACCATAGATGATTTCAGGCGCTTTTTCGCTCCGGATAAAAGCGCTGAGGCCTTTGAGGTTATCCGTTCCGTGCTGGAGACAATCAGGCTTGTCAGCGCGCAGCTTACCGCATCCAATATCAGCTTCCGAATTATATGCAGATGCGGTGATGAATCGTACTTCAGCGAAAACTCTGTGGAAAGTCCCGAATGTCTCCATCTTAAAACCCTTGTCAGCGGTTATGAAGGGGAGTTTAAGCAGGTTATGCTGAATATTATCCATAATTCCCGTGATGCCATAATTGAAAGAAAACAAAAAGAAGCCGGGGATTTTCAGGGATTCATCGAGTTTGATCTGGATGCAGGGGGAGATAATGTTGTTCTCAGCATTAAGGACAACGGCGGCGGAATACCCGCTGATGTTATACAAAAGGTTTTTGACCCCTACTTCACCACAAAGGAAGAGGGGAAAGGAACCGGAATCGGTCTGTATATGTCTAAAAACATAGTCGAACAGCATATGAAAGGTTATCTGAGCGCTGAATCAAGGGACGGCTGTGCCGTTTTCAGGCTGGTTCTCAGAGCGGCGGTGAAAAATGGCGGCTGAGACTGTTAAAGCAAAAATACTCTACATCGAAGACGAGGCGCTCACCAGAATGCTCATGGTGCGCCAGCTTAAACTCTATTTCTCCGATGTTTTTGAGGCCGGCGACGGGCGGGAGGGCTTTGAGGTTTTTATGTCGGCAAAGCCTGATGTGATTATAACCGATCTCTCCATGCCGTATCTGGACGGATTCCAGCTTGTGGAAAAGGTCAGGGAGCAGGGAGGCAGCACCAAATTTATAATAACCACAGCTTTCAGGGAGGAAACCGACTCCCTGAAAGACTGCGAAATCCTGTTTAAGCCTATAAGTTTTGCGGATGTTTATTCCTGCGTTACCAGACTTCTGAATCAGTGACTGAGCTGACCTAGCCTTTCCAGCCAGAAGCGGTATTCCTCGTTTGAAACCTCCGACTGCCAGAAGCCTGTGAGCATGGCAGCTGCCACAGCCGCCCAGAACAGCAGGAAAACCGCCAGTGTCAGGTATCTGTAATCAGTTTTGTAAGTTTTAAGACATTTGTCATTCGCCCGCACTCTCACACAGTCATGACAGCCTATGCATTCCGGGGAATGGACTGTCACCGCCTTGTGCACCTGTATGTCCATGGGGCATATATTTGTGCATTTCATGCAGTTTATGCAGGCATCTTTATCACGCTTGATTTTGAAGGGTGAAAGCAGGGAGACAAGCCCCATCAGCGCACCGTAAGGGCATAGAAACCTGCACCAGAAGTTTCTGAACAGAAGGCCGAGTATCATAAGCACAGCGAGAACTATGAGCGTTGTGCGTGAGGGGTCAGCAAAAAAGTCCATCATCTTCGCGTCTGAAACCTTGTTGTAAGGCGCATTCAGAAAGCCTTCTATGGAGGGCAGAGACATCTGTATGAGTATGATGTAAACAAAAAAGCCCAGCAGAAGGTATTTCAGAAGAAACAGGGGGTAAGCTATGAATCTGTGTATTTTGATGTTCTTCCCCGCTGCGCCTACAGTTTCGGAGATCAGCCCCACCGGACAGATATATCCGCAGAAGCCGCGTTTGAAAATGATGCTGATTAAAAGAAAGACAATGAGAAGAGTCAGTCCCGCCGGGTGAATCATGTCATAGTTTCCGCTGAAAACAAGGCGCTTAAGCCCCATCAGCGCGCTTATAGGGAGAAATGCCTCCACGCCTCCGGGCTTCACTGCGGACATATCCCCCGCACCAAGGGCAGACAGATAAAAATAGAACCTTATGCCCACGTAAATCGTTGAGGCAAGGAAGATATACTGGATCAAACGCCTGACTGACGTTTTATCCGACCTGAGGTAAAGAGCAAAACCGCTCAGAAACTGTTTCATCAAAAAACTCCTCTTGAATAAATCTTTAAAAGCATAATAGCCGCAAAGATTTTTCTATAATTGATCCCGAACAAAAAACAGCAAATAAGTTTTCGTAAATGTATAAAATATAACCAGTGAGTATGCTATATAAATTATTTATAATAAAAGAGCTTATGATTGAAATAAAACAAAGCTGATAAAATTGTAAAAAATGTAATTTTAAATGCTTAATATTTAACCACCCGAAATGTAATAAACCTCCCAAACGCCCTTTTTACGCCGGATTCACTATGGCACAGGCATTGCTTGTTACATTCCATGGAAAAGAGATTAAGCTACTATAAACTTCTGTTGAATACGATATACGACATAAGCCTTGAACTGAACTCCAAGGTCAGTGAAAGCGCTGCGCTCCAGAATGTTATGAACATTATGAGCAATAACCTTCATATACAAAACGGCACGATTCTGATCACCGACCCCGATACGGGACTGCTTATGCCGAAGGCATCCCACGGCCTCAGCAGAGCCGCCCTCGCCGAAATGGTGTACAAAAGCGGCGAAGGTATGGTGGGTAAGGTGTTTAAGTACGGCTTTCCCATAATGCTGCACGACATAAGCCTTGAGCCTGACTTTAAGGATAAAATCAAGCGCAGGGATGAGGAGAAAACCAGCTTCATTGCCGTTCCCATCAGCCACGGAAATGAGAGAATAGGAGTTCTCGCTGTGGATAAGCACTACCGTGAGGTGGTCAGTTATGAGGCAGAGGTGGACATTCTCAAAATGATTTCCGCCCTTGTAGCTTCGTTCATGCATAAAATGAAGCTGATAAACAGTGAAAAGAAAGAGCTCATAGAGGAAAAAGAGCGTCTCCGCAGTGAGGTTGCAGGGAAATTTTCCGTAAAAGGGCTTGTTGGCGGCAGCAAGCTTATGCAGGATGTCTTCAAAAGGATCTCGCAGGTCTGCCGCACCAAGACAACTGTCCTTATCAGAGGCGAAAGCGGAACAGGCAAGGAGATGGTGGCAAAGGCCATTCATTACTCCGGCGACCGTTCGCAGAAGCCTTTTGTAGCAGTAAACTGTGCCGCAATTCCCAAGGAGCTTATAGAGAGTGAACTCTTCGGTTATAAAAAGGGAGCGTTCACAGGAGCCAATGCGGATAAAAAAGGCAAGTTCGAACTTGCAAACGGCGGAACCATATTTCTGGATGAAATAGGGGACATGCCCCTTGAAGCGCAGAGCAAGCTGCTCCGTGTTCTTCAGGAGATGAGCATAGAGCGCATCGGCGGTTCTGAGTCAACCCCGGTGGATGTGCGTGTAATAGCGGCCACAAACAGAAACCTCGAAAACGCTGTCCGGTCAGGCGATTTCAGGCTGGATCTCTACTACAGGCTGAACGTTGTCTCCATCTTCCTCCCCCCTCTGCGAAAACGCAGGGAGGACATCCCCGAACTTGCCAAAACAGCCCTTGAAAAATTCAATACAAACTACGGCACAAAGCTTAAAATATCACCGGATGTTTTTCCGCTGCTTATGAAATGCTCATGGCCGGGGAACATACGCGAACTTGAAAACTGTATAGAGCGCGCTGCGCTTTCGGTTACCGGCAATGAGATAACGCCTGCCGAGTTCACCTGTTCCAGAGGGGAGGTCTGTCTCGCCCAGCTTCTGGAAAACAACGGTCACGCAGGCTGCGGAGAGCATGCTGTCTGTATTGAGTCGCTCAATATGGATATGTCCGGCGGAGAACAGAAGTTTTTCTGCGAGCATTACCCCAAATCTGGCGAAAAAGCAGCAGAAGAGCCCGCAAAAACGGCGAAACCGCACACGGAAATGCCCCTTGCCGTTGATGATGAACGGCAGATGGTTATAGATGCTCTCGAAAAAACAGGCTGGGTTCAGGCAAAGGCTGCCAGACTTCTGGGGATGACAGTGCGCCAGATCAACTACCGCATAATGAAATTCGGCATTGAAGTGAAAAGAATATAACAAACACAAACCCTACAATAAGTGTAGGTAAGATTACAAAAACTGAACAAGGCAGGAATAACTCCTCCTAAGTTACTGATAAAACGGTTCTTCATATTTGGCACGCCGCTTGCAACAGTAACTGAAAAGTTTAAGGAGGAACACAATGGCCTATATCACCGGAGTTACAAAAGGCGGCGGCAAATGGACGCCTGAATATGTTATGGATGTCGACAACTCAAAATGTATCGCCTGCGGACGCTGTTATAAAGCTTGCAGCTTTAGCTGCCTTTCACTTCACGAAGATGACGATGACGATTCAGCGAAACGCTACATGGTACTCGAAAACGACGATGCCTGTGTAGGCTGCAAGGCCTGTGCTGTTGCTTGTCCGAAGAAGTGTTTCACCCACGCACCTATGGAGGCGTAATATGGAATTCAGAGAAAACCAGAAGGTCAGAGTTCTCGGCTGCACAAAAAGTGACGGAACCTGCGCAGGCTGCAACCGCGGAAAGGTGGTTGCCGAAGAGGGAGAGGAAGGTTTTGTCTGCCAGATTACGGAGTTCCTCTTTGAGCCTGTTGTTGTGGTTCATTTCCTTGAAACCAACAAAAAAGTCGGTTTCAGGAAGCATGAGCTTGAAATTATCGAAGATTACGATCCGGACGAGATGGTCTGGATAAAAGTTAAGAAAGACGGCTCTCAGAATACGGTTTCAACATCGTAGCGCCCGCCTATCACCAGATATTCCAGCTCACCGCTGAATGACCTGCTGGGCAGGGCTTCTGAGAAGTACACTATCTTTGTATAAGGCACTTCTGCCTTAATTATCTTACTGCCGAACTGTTCTGCTATCTCCTTTTCCGAAGTGAAAGAGGAGAGGGAGTTCAGTTCGATGCAGTATTTTCTTTTTGAGAGCTGGCTGATTATTATGTGATCGCTCAGGTCGTTTACGCCCCTGTAAAGGGTTATGGTGGGAACATGATTTTCGCAGTATGCCTTAATTATTGTCTGGGTGTATGTGTACAGCAGGTCGAGCTGCGAAAACATGCTGTTTTTATTCGTTCTGGAATTCATCCACTCCTGAAGATAATCGTAATACTCCTTGGAATAAAGCCCCGGAATGCTCTGCCCGTGGTAAAAGGGTATAAGCCCGAACCGGTTTTCCACCCAGCCCTTGAGCACTGCTCCGGCGGAGTTATTGGAATCAAAGAGCCAGCTTTTCAGAAGTCTGATGTAGCTGCCGACCTTTTTCCCGTTTACCCTTTCCTCCAGCGCGAAAAGCTCGTTCATGTAGCTTTCAAAGAAAAAGGAGGCTTCGTCTATGCTTCCTGCGGAGGCGACAATCTCAAAAAGTCTGCGGTGATACTCAAGAACGCCGTCAATTGTGATGGGGATCACGCCGACATTATATTCCCTGCTCACGAAAAGTTTCGCTGGAATATTGATTTTATTCGTGCTGTGGTAATAAACGCCTGCCTTGTGGCTTTCATCAAGATTTATCATAATCGAAATATGCCAAGACAAAGGGAAGTTTGCAAATGAAAAATGATGTTTTTGAAAGAGCACTGGCAGCTTATCTCAGTTTTGCCGTCGGTGATGCCCTCGGAGCCACTACGGAATTTATGCTCCCCAGAGAAATAAAAGATAAATATGACATACATGACAAAATAATAGGCGGCGGCTGGCTGCATCTCAAAGCCGGAAACGTAACAGACGATACGGAGATGTCACTCGCCCTCGGCGACAGCCTCATGGAAAACGGAGGCTACACTGTTCAGGGAGCGGCGGATCACTTCGCAAGGTGGATGAAAAAGAAGCCTGTGGACATAGGCAGCACAGTGAGAAGGGGGATTGTCAATTATCTTACAAAAGGCTCTGTGGTGTCTCTGTACTCAACATTCTCTGCTGGAAACGGCGCTGCCATGCGGAATCTGCCCGTTGTTCTGTACTGTCTCAAGGACTGGAAATGGTTTGAGGAGATAACTCTCTCCCAGTGTCATATAACTCACAATAACGAACTTTCCGACATGGCGACCGTTGTTCTCGGCGAGGTTGTGAAGGTTCTTCTGGAAACAGGGGACAAAAAAGCCGCCCTCGATATAGTGTCCGGATTTATCAGAAAAGACCCTTCATTCTCACACTCAAAGTACAACGGCGAGGCATCCGGTTACATTAAGGACACGTTCAGAACTGTTATGCACTTCTTCTTTGATTCGGACAACCTGTACGAAACTATTGTCAGAACAGTTAATCAGGGCGGGGATGCAGATACCAACGGCGCTATAGCCGGCATGCTGGCGGGCGCGCTTTACGGTATGGACGGCATACCCCAGCGGTGGCTGAAAGCACTGGATCAGGATGTTGTAAGGCTTATTACAAAACAGACCGAAGATCTGCTGAATGCCCCTATGAACGTGATTTTGTTGTAGCCCAAATACTCTTTTCATTAAATTCTATTAATGTTATTATTCTTTAATTGCTTAAAGGTGTCCGATGTCAGGAAACAATTTTATAAAATCAATCAAGATGCAGAATCTTTTGTCCTTTGGTGAGGATCCGGTCGAAATAAAGCTGAATAGCTTAAATGTCCTCATCGGTGCAAATGGCTCAGGTAAATCAAATTTAATTGATGTGATAAGTATCTTACAAAGTGCGCCTAGAGACATTGATGCTCCTTTTAGAAAAAGTGGAGGATTTCAAAGCTGGGTATGGAGAAATAGCGAAAATAACAATCAGCAGATTCGTATTGAGACAGTAACATCATATATTGATGTTATT
The DNA here is from genome assembly GCF_026226615.1 of Geovibrio ferrireducens. Taxonomy (NCBI): domain Bacteria; kingdom Pseudomonadati; phylum Deferribacterota; class Deferribacteres; order Deferribacterales; family Geovibrionaceae; genus Geovibrio; species Geovibrio ferrireducens. Next base: position 191,277 of record NZ_JAJAPB010000002.1, on the reverse strand, counting down.
TTACATGATGAAGATGAGCCTCTTGTCTACTATATAAATATTGCAGATACTGCTTTTATTAGAATGCACGAGATCATCAGTAATTACAATAATAGAGACAAGGTTTACTATGATTCTGTTGAAGGAGAATTGCTGGTTGGTGGAAAGATTACGAAACTTGATTATAACGAAATAAATATTGACCAGTCTGTACTATCTCAGTTAAAGGGTTCTTCGTACCGTGTTCTATCCTTTCTTGGCAAGCATTTTGAAAGTATAAAAATATATAGGGACTGGAGTTTCGGTCGTAATACAATAACCAGACAGCCGCAGCCTGTGGATGCGAGGAACGATTTTCTGGCGGAAGACTTTTCCAACCTTGCTCTTGTTTTAAACAATCTCAAAATGGATGTAAAATCAAAAAACGAAATTAAACGGCTGCTTAAAGAATTTTACAGTGGAATTGAGGATTTTGAAACATCATTCAACATGGGACAAATACAGCTTTACTTACAGGAAAACGACTATCAGATACCTGCGACAAGGCTATCTGACGGTACGCTTCGTTATCTCTGTCTTTTAGCTATTTTGTGCCATCCAAAACCACCGGCTCTTATATGTATTGAAGAACCGGAGTTGGGAATGCATCCTGATATGATTCCTACTCTTGCTAAACTTTTGAAAGAAGCATCTCAAAAGACTCAATTAATTATTACCACACATTCAGATATTCTTATTGATGCTTTAAGTGATTCTCCTGAAGACGTGCTTGTTTTTGAAAAGCACAATGGGGTTACATCTGTTAAACGCCTTGAAAGAGAGCCATTGAAAGAATGGCTGAATGAATATTCTCTTGGAGAGCTTTGGCGCAAGGGTGAGATAGGAGGGAACCGTTGGTAGCATGAAAATTAAGATTTATGTTGAAGGCGGAGGAAATAATAATAAGTATCTTGAAATAGAATGCAGAAAAGCATTTAAACTTTTTTTTGAAAAAGCCGGCTTTGTCGGAATGATGCCTTCTGTCATCCCTTGCGGCAGACGTAATCAGGCTTATCGTGATTTTTGTACTTCTGTGAGAACGGATAATCAGGAACAAATGTCTCTCCTTCTGGTTGATTCAGAAGATGCTGCTCCTCAGAGGTTTGAGGATGTTTGGAGCTTTCTTAAAGAAAGAGAAACTGACAATTGGCAGAAACCTGACAATGCAGAAGATAAGCACGCACATCTCATGGTTGTATGTATGGAAACATGGCTTATTTCAGACAAAAACGCTTTAGAGAAATATTACGGTAAGAATTTTAAAGTAAATACCCTGCCAAAACGACCTGATGTTGAAAATATAGCAAAATCTGATTTATACCAAAAGCTTAAGCTGGCTACAAAAGACACGCAAAAAGGTGAATATTCCAAAGGAGGACATTCTTTTGAGTTGCTTGGTCTGATTGATCCTCAGCTTGTTTTCGATGCTTCTCCTTGGGCAACAAGACTCATTGACGAACTCAAAAAGCATTTGAACCTCTGACTATTGTCAGCTTATCCCTTCAAACCATACAAAAACCTTACAATTAATAAAACATAAATCCTTCCAAAAGATTACAATCCTTGTTTATCAGCTATTTACAATCTTGGCACGCTTCTTGTTTATACTAACGCAGATAATAAACCGGAGGTTTCGGATCATGGCTAAATTAAGACAGATAGCTTTTTACGGCAAAGGCGGTATCGGCAAGTCAACCACATCCCAGAACACTATCTCCGCTCTTGCGGAGATGGGCAAAAAAATAATGATCGTAGGCTGCGACCCCAAGGCAGATTCCACGCGTCTTATCCTTCACTCCAAAGCACAGGCAACAATTATGGAGCTTGCTGCTGAAAAAGGCTCAGTGGAAGACCTTGAGCTTGATGATGTTCTCAAAGCCGGTTTCCTCGGCATTAAATGCGTTGAGTCCGGCGGTCCTGAGCCCGGTGTAGGCTGCGCGGGAAGGGGCGTTATCACGGCTATCAACTTCCTTGAGGAAGAAGGCGCATACGAAGAAGAGCTTGACTTTGTTTCCTATGACGTTCTCGGTGACGTTGTGTGCGGCGGTTTCGCAATGCCCATCAGGGAAGGCAAAGCTCAGGAGATCTACATAGTTGCATCCGGTGAGATGATGGCTATGTATGCTGCCAACAACATCTCCAAAGGTATCCTTAAATACGCTAACTCAGGCGGCGTTCGTCTTGCAGGTCTTATCTGTAACGAACGTAAAACTGACAGAGAAGACGAACTGATCAGCGAGCTTGCGAGAAGAATAAACACTCAGAGAATCCACTTCGTTCCCAGAGACAACGTCGTTCAGCACGCTGAGCTCAGAAGAATGACCGTTATCGAATACGATTCCACATGCAAACAGGCTGACGAGTACAGAGCCCTTGCGCAGAAGATAAACGATAACAAAATGTTCAACATACCCACTCCTCTTACAATGGATGAGCTTGAAGGACTTCTTATGGAGTTCGGCATCATTCAGGAGGATGACGCAGAGGTTGGAAAAGCGAAAAACGCTTAATTCCGCAAGGATGCCCGCTTTCTTTTCGGCCGCGGCCGCTCATGCTTTATAAAAGCGACACAGAAGCGGCCTGACTGCGGGGGGAAAGCAAGAACGCGAGACTTTTTGACCCCAATAAAACGAGGTAGACAGCATGAGCACTATAGATAAAAAACAGGCCGAGGAGTTTATAGAGTCGGTCATCTCCCAGTATGAGGAGAAAACGTATAAGGACAGGAAGACCCACATAGAGGTTGTTGAACCCGGACAGGAAAAGTGCGGCGTTAAGTCCAACAGGAAATCCCGCCCCGGCGTTATCACCATGAGAGGATGTGCATATGCAGGCGCCAAAGGCGTGGTATGGGGTCCCATAAAGGATATTATCAACGTAAGCCACGGCCCGGTGGGCTGCGGCCAGTACTCCTGGTCATCCAGACGTAACTACTATAACGGAACAACAGGTGTGGACAGTTTCGGTACAATGCAGTTTACGTCTGACTTTCAGGAAAAAGACATAGTTTTCGGCGGCGATGCAATGCTGAAAGCTCTTCTTCTTGAGGCTAACAAGCTTTTCCCGCTCAACAGAGGGCTCAGTGTTCTCTCTGAATGTCCCATCGGTCTTATCGGTGACGATATTGAAGCGGTTTCAAAAGAAATCTCCAAGGAGATAGGCAAGCCTGTTATCCCCTGCCGCTGTGAAGGTTTCAGAGGCGTTTCCCAGTCTCTCGGTCACCACATAGCAAACGACACTATCCGTGACTGGATATATGAAAAAGATATGGTCGGCCAGAAATTCGAGAAAGGCCCCTACGATGTAGCCCTCATAGGAGACTACAACATAGGCGGCGATATATGGTCATCAAGGAAAATTATTGAGGACATGGGGCTTAACCTTGTTGCTCAGTCAACAGGCGACAGTACGTTCAGCGAGCTTGCCAACGTTGCTCAGGCGAAAGTGGTTCTTATCCACTGCTACCGCTCAATGAACTATATTTCACGCTACATTGAAGAAAAGTACAATGTGCCGTGGCTTGAGTTCAACTTTTTCGGCCCCACACAGATCATCAAATCCATGCGCAAAATTGCTGCTATGTTTGATGACAAAATCAAAGAGCAGACGGAAAAAGTCATCGCTGAAAAATATCAGCCTTACTTTGAAAAAATTGTTGCCAAATACAGACCCAGACTTGAAGGGAAAAAGACAATGCTTTTCGTTGGCGGTCTGAGACCCAGACACACAATGCCCGCCTTTCAGGATCTCGGTGTTGAGATACTGCTCACAGGGTATGAGTTTGCCCACGGTGACGACTACCAGCGTACCCTTGAATACCTCGACAGCACAACCATCATGGTTGATGACATGTCAGAATTCGAGATGGACAACTTCCTTGAGAAGTACAAACCCGACCTCTTCGGTTCAGGTATTAAAGAAAAATACCAGACACAGAAGTCCGGCATCCCTTTCAGGCAGATGCACTCATGGGACTACTCAGGCCCCTACCACGGTGTGGAAGGTTTCGGAGTATTTGCCAGAGATATGGACATGGCAATTAACGGAGCCGTTTGGAAAAACATCAAAGCTCCGTGGAAAAGCTGATAATCAGAGCCGTACAAGAGAGGTAAATCATGAGCAAAGATATTAAAGTAAAAGATCATATAACCCTTTTCGAGGACGAGCGCTTCGGAGAGATGTTCAAGAGAAAACGCGCTCTCTATGAGAACGCAGCAACTGAGGAAGAGGTTGCAAAAACCCTTGAGTGGACACTCGGTGAGGAATACAAGGAGCTTAACTTCAAAAGGGAGCACCTTGTTGTTAACCCTCTTAAGTCATGCCAGCCTCTGGGCGCGCTTTATGCTGCCATAGGTTTTGACGACACTATGCCTTATGTGCACGGATCACAGGGCTGTGCGGCTTACTTCCGCTCACATTTCTGCCGTCACTTTAAAGAGCCTTTCCCCGCTGTTTCCGACTCCATGACGGAAGACGCTGCGGTTTTCGGCGGACACAACAACATGTACGTGGGGCTTGATAACGTTTACAAGCTCTACAAACCCGGCATGGTAGCCATATGCACTTCATGTATGGCTGAAGTTATCGGGGATGACCTTAACAACTTCGTTAAAAATGCCAAAGATCAGGGCAATGTTCCGGAAGGTTCGATCATTACACATGCGCACACACCTTCCTTCGTTGGTTCACATATCACAGGCTATGACAACATGCTCTCAAGCATGCTTGCTCAGGTCGGCGAGAAAACAGGCGAAGTGAAAGACAGAATCAACGTAATACTCGGCTTTGATACTTATATAGGCAACTTCCGTGAGATAAAAAGGATTCTCGGTCTGTTCGGAGTGGATTTCATCCTCCTGAGCGATCCTTCCTACAACCTTGACTCACCCACTGACGGACATTACAAAATGTTCAACGGCGGAACTAAGATTGCTGACCTGAAAGATGCACCCAATTCAAAGGCAACTCTGATTCTTCAGAAATATGCCACAGCCAAAACGATTGAGTTCATCGAAAAGGAATGGGCTCACCCTGTAAAAGTGGTTAACCCCTTCGGTATCAAAGGTTCAGATGACCTTATGATGGCAATCTCCGAGCTTACAGGCAAAGAGATTCCTGCTGAAATCGAAAACGAAAGAGGCAGATTTGTTGATGCCATAGGCGACTCATACTACTGGGTACACGGCAAAAGCTTCTCTCTGAACGCTGACCCTGACTATGCCTTCGGTCTTACACGCATGGTTATGGAGCTTGGCGGGGAGATCAAGCATGTTCTGCTCACCAACGGCACAAAAGACTGGGAAGCGGACACTAAAGCGCTGCTTGCTTCATATCCTCAGGGCAGCGAAGCAGAAGTTTACTCAAACAAGGATATGTGGCACTTCCGTTCACTGCTTGCCACTGACCCCTGCGATTTCATCATAGGTAACAGCTTCGCAAAATATCTTATGAGAGATACGGGCATTCCGCTTATCAGAATCGGTTTCCCCATGTTTGACAGGCAGTTCCTCCACAGATACCCCACTATAGGGTACATGGGCGGCCTGAACCTCCTCAACTGGATCGTCAACACAATCCTTGACGAAACAGACAGAAAAACGATGTACACCACGAGCTACGATGTAATCAGATAGTGTCACAGTTCCATGGACGGAACTGCGCCGTGCCGGAGCGAAGGCTTGCTTTGCAAGGCGCGAGCGGTTTCAGCCGAACCGCAGGACGCAGGTTCGGCGATGGAAAATGGAAAACGATGTACACCACGAGCTACGACGTAATAAGATAGGAAACAGTTTAATAACAAAAGGTATATACCGCTGCGGGGCGGCGGCAAAAGTCCGCCCCCCGCTTTTAACTAATTAATTATTATTTTTTTAGGTAGGGCTGCAAAATGAAAGTAACAGTTAGAGAAACACCGAAAGGCATTAATATTTACGTTCCCAAGAAGGACATCGAAGCGCACGTGATCAAAATAGAGCAGGCAGGGGCATGGGGCGGAGTGTTTGAACTTGACAACGGCTGGGTTCTGGAATTTCCCGCTTTGGAGGAAGTGCCCAAACTCCCGGCTACATTCGAGGCTAAAGTACTCTCTAAATAGAAGGAATGTGCCATGGCTGCAAAATTTGACCATCTGACCGAAGTTGACAGCTGTTCTGAAAATAAAAAGAAAAGCACCGCAGAGAAAGCAAAAAAATGTGCCAAACCCACACCCGGCGCCACAATGGGCGGGTGCGCCTTTGACGGGGCACAGATCGTTCTCCTTCCCGTGGGGGATGCAGTACACCTCATTCACGGTCCCGCCACATGCGTAAGCCAGAACTGGAACAACAGGGGCAGCAGGAATCTTCACGGTCAGTATTATAAAATGGGCTTCTCCACAGATGTCACCGAGATGGACGTTGTTTTCGGCGGAGAGAAGAAGATTACTGATAAATGCGTGGAGATAGCAGGCAGATACCCGGTAAAAGCGATCTTTGTCTACACCACCTGCGTCACCGCCATGATAGGGGACGATGTACCCACTGCCTGTAAAAAGGCGGCGGAACTCACCGGAATCCCCGTGATACCCGTGGAATCCCCCGGCTTCATCGGCAATAAAAACTTCGGCAACAAGATAGCAGGCGATGCTCTTCTTGAGTACGTAATAGGCACTAAAGAGCCTGAAAAAACCACAGAATACGACATAAACATCATAGGCGACTATAACATAGCCGGTGAACTCTGGCAGATGATGCCTGTTTTCAGGGAGCTGGGGATAAATGTTCTCTCAAGCTTAACAGGCGGTACTTCATTCGATGAAATTGCCTGTGCCCACAGGGCGAAATGCACACTTGTCATATGCAGCAAGGCTCTGCTCACTCTGGCGGAAGGTCTTAAACGCAGATACGGAATACCGTTCGCAGAAGGCTCATTCTACGGACTGGGTGAAATAGAGAAAACTCTGCTCTCCGTTGCGGACATGCTGGGCTCTGATGAACTCAGGGCAAAAATTCACAGCTATGTTGAAAGGAAAAACGCTGAGACTCTGTCTGAGATAGCACCCTATGCCGCTGTCCTCAAAGGAAAAAGAGTTTTCGTTTATACGGGCGGGGTGAAAAGCTGGTCAACAATTTATCAGCTTGAGGAACTCGGCATGGAAGTAATAGGAACCAGCACAAGGAAATCGACTGAGCAGGACATAGAAAAAATCAGGGAACACTTTGAAGGAACACAGAAAATGCTCCTTGAAAAAGGGGACGGCCGCATCCTTCTGAACATTCTTCAGAAGGAGAGGGCGGATCTGCTCCTTGCCGGAGGGAGGAACATGTACACCTCCATCAAAGGCAGATACCCTTTTGTGGACGTGAATCAGGAAAGAATACACGGCTACGCTGGCTACACAGGCATGGTCGAACTGGCAAAACAGCTTGCATACACCCTCACTTCCCCTGTCTGGGAAGTGGCAAGACGCAAGGCTCCGTGGGAGTAGGTCTATGGAAACAACAGCAAAAACCGGACAGACCAACCCTCTGAAAAAAAGTCAGGTGCTGGGCGGAAGTCTGGCTGCCCTCGGAATAAAAGGGGCTATGCCTCTCCACCACGGTTCGCAAGGGTGCACGGCATTTACCAAAACGTTTCTCACTCAGCATTTCAGGGAGATAGTCCCCATGCAGACCACAGCCCTCACCGACATAGCAACGATTATGGGTGAGGACTGGAACCTGCTTGAAGGCATGAAAAACGTAATAGAAAAGCATATGCCCGAACTCCTCGTGCTGCTTTCCACCGGAATCTCCGACACCAGAGGTGACGATTTTGAAAGAAGCATAAAGGATTTCAGGAAGAAATACCCGGAATATGCGGGAACGAAAATTGTTTACTCCACGACACCCGATTTCGTGGACGATGCTCACCTCGGCTACACAAATACGCTGAAAGCAATATTCAGGCAGCTTGCTCCGGCGAAGATGGAAACCGAAAAGGGGCGTGTGAACATTCTTCCCGCATTCGCCATGACCGCCGGGGACATAGACGAGATAAGGGATGTTGCGGAATCATTCGGACTGCGCCCGGTGTTTTTGCCGGATATTTCAGAAAGCATGTCCGGCTGTGCGGATTTCTTCTACAGCACAGCCCCCGGCGGGTGCACTGTTGAGGATATAGAAACTGCCGGAGCAGCGGAACTGAACATAGCGGTCGGCAGGACAATGGGTGAGATAGCGGAACAGCTGAAAGAGCTTACTGATGTTCCTTTTGTAACCTTCGATTCTCTCATAGGGATCACTGAAACAGACAGATTCATAGAGCTGCTTATGAAGCTTTCCGGCAGGGCGGATGTTCCTGCCAGAATCAAAAAGCAGCGCAGAACAGCAATAGATGTAATGCTTGACGGACACTTCAATTTCGGCGGTAAAAAGGCCGCTGTCGCCATTGAGCCGGATCTCCTGCTCGGCGTATCAAAGTTTCTTCATGATGAGTTGGGCATTACTGTGCAAATCGGCATCACCACCTTTTCTTCCCCTTTTCTTAAGGATGTACCGGCGGAACAGGTGATTAAGGGTGATCTGGAAGATGTAGCCCTAAAGGGGGGAGGAGTCTCCCTTGTCATTTCAAACACCAATGCCCATTTAACCTCGGAGATAGTGCACGCTCCATTATTGAGGATGGGTATTCCGGTGAAGGACAGGATAGGGCAGTTTATAAAGGTTTACACCTGCTACAGGGGCGCGGCGTACTTCGCCTCTGAGATCGGGAGCATTCTCCTTGAACGTGATGAGCACGAATCATGGGAGGAGCAGACAGAGAACTACAGGAGGAGTTTATGAAGGTAGCGTTCTGTACAAACAGTATGAAAGAGGTGGACGAACACTTCGGCAGAGCAACTTCCGTCGCTGTTTATGATGTGGACACTGAAGGTTCGGAGTTTGCCGAACTGCGCACATTTATTCCAATTGACGCTGAGGAAAATCACAAGATTGATATTAATACAAAGGTTGAGGCGCTTAACGACTGTTCTATCCTTTATCTCACTGAGATAGGCGGACCCGCTGCTGCGGTAGTGGTGCGCAACAAGATTCACCCCGTAAAGGTGGACGACAAAACATCTATCGATGAGCTTCTGGACAGTCTGGTGAAAAAGCTTAATGATTCTCCTCCGCCATGGCTGAGAAAGGCGATACAGGTCAAGTAGCATGGCAGGCATGTCTCTTTCCCAGAGAACAGGCTGGGAGGTCTCCGGCTTTACTGATACCCTTGTCAAAAAAATGAGGGCGTTTGACACATACGGCTCATGGAAAAAACTTGATGACACGCAGGTTCTGAGCCGCTATGTGAAAAGCCGTGAGGACAGAAAAAAGATAGATACATCAGGCACTGTGGACATCCAGACTGTGTGGCAGATACGCATGTTTTACGAGGCTGTTGCCATGCTCACCGAGCAGAATATCGGAAAACTCTGCTATGCTGCCCTTGATCTGGGTTATGAGGGGTTCGGCAGGGCATTTGTGATATATGAGGACTATATTCTCTGCTGTGATACTCTGCGGAATGCCCACAAGTTTGCCTTTGCCTCCATTGAGGAGCTTGCAGCCGCGGGCGAGACAAAAACGCTCAAAGCCTGTGAAAAAGCGGCAGAGATGGGGATTATCTAAAGAAACTCTCTCGGAAAACGCATGGAGAACACTGCGCCCTTTTCACTGTTGGAGGCGGAGATCGTTCCTTTCATGCGGTTTTCTATGATCATGCGGGACATATAAAGACCGATTCCCGTTCCTTCATCCCCTTTGGTGGTGAAGTAGGATTCAAATATTTTTTTCAGCGCTTCTTCCGGTATGCCGCCGCCGTCGTCCCTTGTTTCGACAATGACTTCCGTGTCGGTTTCAATTACCGCCACTTCTATGTTGCCGATTGATTTTCTCTGAAGCGGGGGCATGGAGAGCCTTTTAGCATCTATCGCATCGCGCGAGTTGCTGAGCAGGTTCACCATAACCTGTTTAAATTCGCTGGCGTAGCCGAAAAGAACTATGCTGTCCGGATCACCGCCTTCGGTGGTGATTTTTACATTTATCTTATGCTTTTCAAGGGATGATTTCATCAGCGCTGTGACATCGTTCAGAGCTTTTCTGACTGAAAACTCACCGAGGGATTTGGACGGTGTGAAGAAGGTGCGGAAGTCCTCAACCGTGTGCGCCATGAAGTTAAGCTGGTTCATTATCTCAATTACATATTCACTGAGTTTTTCCTTGGTAAGCTCATTAAAGTCATAATCGTCCTCAATAAGCTGAACATAGAGACTGGCGGAGTTGAGAGGCTGTTTCCACTGGTGGGCGATGGCGCCTATCATTTCGCCGAGTGCAGCCAGCTTGGACTGCTGAATAAGCATCTGCTCCTGTTCTCGGTGTATCCGCTCTATTCTGTTTTTCTCCGTTATGTCTGCTATTGAGTAAATAAAATGGAGCTTTTCCTCCTCCATTTTCACCGCACCTGCGGTAACAAGAAGATCAAGAGGCTTGCCGCTGTCCGGTTCATGCTTCCACTCTGTTGTGTGGGGTGCTTTTTCCCTGTCTGCTTCGGGGAACAGCTCAAAAAAGTTCTGATTTTTCAGTGTATCTTCGGGAATCGTCAGTATCTGGCTGAACTTTCTGTTAAACCTGACAAAATTTCCTTCCTGATCCACAAGGCATATACCGAAGCTGGCAAACTCGAATATGAAGGAGAGAAGCTGCTCGTTCTGGCGCAGTGCCGTTTCCGTGCGTTTTATCTCGGTTATGTCATGTGCTGTGCCCAGTATGTTTATGTGTCCGGCCGCATCTGTTCTTATGCGGCTCTGCACCCTGAGTATGCGCCTTTCCCCGTCTATGCGGTTTATGTGTATATATTCGTCAAAGCTGCCGCGGGCTATGGATTTTTCCGAAACCATGGTGTGAACCAGAGGCAGGTCTTCCGGAGCGATCATATCGAGGAAATTGCTGCCGGAGAGGATCACTTCCGTTTTATCCAGACCGAATATCCTGTAAAGCTCATCTGAGCAGTTTAGCTTTTTGTCTGCTCCTGTCCATTCCCAGCTTCCGATACGGGCTATCTGCTGCGCCTGTTCAAGCTGCTGACGGCTGCTTTCCAGCATTCTGTTGGCGTTTCTCAGCTCTTCGGTGCGTTCGTTTACTATGATTTCCAGTATGCGGTTGGCATCCCTGAGTATTTTGTGGTAGTTCTCCAGATCGGTTATATCCGTCAGGGACACTATGTACTCGCCTGCTGTCATGGGCAGGATGCGGAAAGTTACCTGAAAAGTGCGGACAGCACCGAAGGGATCACGCATTTTTACCTTGCTGTCCATGCCCATGCGGAAGTTCTGAAAAACCTCCTCAAGCCATCCCTGCTCATCTTCACCAACTATAAGCCCTTGCTCTTTCATGAAATATTCGGACAGATCCTTTTTGCGTTCTTTAAACTCGTCAAGGGTTTTTGCCTGAAAGAAATCTAGAAAGCTTTTGTTGCAGTTAAGGAGAAGTTCGCCGTCGGTGACTATTATAATATTGGATTGGAAATCCAGAATTTTCTGAACATATTCACTTTTCTTTTCAAGTTCGTTGAGGAAGTTTCTTCGCTCGGTGATGTCATCCATAACGCAGACTATGTATTCCGGCTTTCCGCTCTGGTCAAAGATGACAGACCCCGCAACTCTGCTCCAGAAGCTTTTGCCTCCGGGTGTCTTGAGTTTTACATCTTCCGTTACGGAATCCTGCTGACCTGTAAATAGTTTACCGAAGCATTCACGGCACAGGTCGAGGTGCTCAGGGCTGAGGAACATCTCAAAATCCATCCCTTTGATGTCATCTTCCTCAATATTTGCCATTCTGCGGAAAGACTCGTTCGTGGTCAGTATTGACTTGTCAGTGTTGAGAATGACAATTCCGCTTGCGCTCCTGCCGAATACAGCGCGCTGGAAGGATTCGCTTTCTTCAAGCTTCTTCTGGGTTTCAAAGAGCCTTGTCTGGTCGTAAACCATCACAAGAGCGTACTTAAGCTCCTTGTCAAAAGGGGATATGACCACATTCTGTTTCATGTATTCAAAAATAGAGTTGGTGAATTTAGCGGATTTTATTTTGAAAAGCCAGCCGTCCGTGCCCGCATCGTAGTAGGTGTGGGACTTGAGGGCTTTCATTGAACGTATTTTTCTTTTCAGTTGGTTTACGTTAATTTCGGGGAAAAGCTCTGTTATTTTTCTGCCTGTAACCTGTTCTCTGAAAAGGGAAGTGTGCGCTTCCAGCCACTTGTTCCAGAAGAGAACCGTCAGTTCATCGTCCAGAATGCAGGCGCCGTTGTAAATGGAGTCCAGAAAATAAGCCGGGTCAGTCTCAAATTTCATACTGTTCAATATATTTATCCAGTGCTATGAGCAAATGCTCAAAAGAACTCTCCTTCAAAAGAAATATGAGAAGTCCGTTGATTTTTTCCTGCCTGAAATCCAGGACAGTTTCCACCACAATGATTTTGCTGAAATTTTCGAAATTTTTGTATTCGGCTATTTTTTCGCCGCTCTGCTTGTCCACTGCGGGAGGATGAAAGAACACCTCAAGCTCAAGGAGTTCTGCAATTTTACCCACACAGGCGGAGGTCAGGATATTTGAGAGTTCGTGGATAGAGCTTACTATGTCGTCTTCGCTTTCTATTTGCTCACCGCTGTCGTTCATGAAGATGCCGGCAACTTTGCGCGAGGAACCGCTGTCAATGATGAAGATGCTTTCCCCGTCCAGCTTGTTTATAAAAACCTGAACGGAGACGAAGTAATCATTATTTTTGGATGTCTTGCTGTTTACGTAGTTTTCCAGCCCTTCCGTGCCGACCACATGAATCTTCGGAACGTGCAGATTGGCGTGAGCCTCAATGGAATCAGATATTATGGCAGTGGCCATGCCATAAGAAATGTTCATGATTTCGGTGAGCGCATCTTTCCTGTCATCATTCAGAATATTCATCATATAAATCAGCCGTTAAACCAGTTTAGTGATAATCTGCGATATTTTCTCCGCAGTCACAGGCTTGTTGAGTATTTCATCAGCTCCGAGTTCAGAGACCATCTCGGTTGTTTTTTTCTGTATATCTGCTGTGATTATAACAACTTTTGCCGCCGGATTAATAGCTTTTATTTCCTCCAGCGCCTCAATGCCGCTTTTTTCAGGCATGGTAAGATCCATAAATACGAGATCAGGCGTGTAAGAGGTGAACATTTCCACCGCTTCACAGCCGTTTGCTGCCTCGCGATAATCAAACTCTCCTGAAAAAGCCGTGGCCAGGGACTTGAGAACCCCCTTTCTTGCAATTTTGGAATCATCGGCTATCAAGATTTTCATGTGTACCTGCTAAAAATTCTTATTAATTTAAGTGATCATAACCTGAGAAAGCCAAATGTCAAGTTGAAGATCTTGTACAGAGCGGTTTAGCTCCGCCTTATTTGAGGCTCATTTTAATGCTAAGGTTAAGTTGCGGTTCTTCTTCTGCAAATGTATAATGAATAGTAGTTAAATATTATTTAAACGGCTGTTTGTTCCCGGAGTGTTTTAATGTATGAGAGAGAACATTTTTTCTGCATGAACCGCCGCCGGGTTTCCGAATATCTGTATTACGGTTTAAATTATTGTAAAACCAAGGTGGTAATACTATGACTGTCCGCATGAGAGCCATGCTCATTGTTACTATGCTGATGCTCTCTCTTTCCGTTATTTTTCTTCTGGCGGGCAATTATTTTAATGAAAAATATCTTGATTACTCCTTCCGCAGGTTCGACTCGCAGCTTGCACGCTCATTCGAAATCTCCGTGACAGAAACCGAGCGCAGATACTTTAACGCGGCGCACAGCCTCCTCCAGAAGGGAAGGATTCTTGATTCTTTTCTGGCAGGGGACAGAGAGAAGCTTTTTCTGGAGCTTATTCCATATTACAGAGAGATGACTGCAGAGAACCCGTTCTTTCATGTAATGCACTTCATAGACAAAAACGGTGTGACTGTCCTGCGTATGCACAGACCGGATTTTTACGGTGACAGCCTCACGGAGCTTCGTCCTCTTGTCCGTGAGGTGAATGAAAACCGCAGTGCCGCTTCCGGCTTCGAAGCCGGAAGGAACGGTATATTCTACCGGATTATGGTTCCGATATTTTCCGGCGGTGAATATGCCGGAATGCTTGATCTTGGAATTAATGCGGATTTTGTTGTCGAAGCGGTGGCGAAGCATTTTCAGTTCAGAAGTGCACTCTTTTTAAAGAAATCATACGCGGAGATTCTGAACAGCAGAGACGGAATGATTGAGGGCGGAAACTACTACATAGCCGGAACGGATGAGCATTTGTTTCAGGCGCTGGATACAGAGTTTGTGCCTGAGCGGACAATGCTCGTCAAAAAAATTGACGGAACATACTACAGCTTTCATACGGCTTACGAACTGAGGGAGCATTCCGGGGAACCGTTTGCATATCTCGTGGTTGCTCAGGACATAAACGCTGAGGTGAGGGACTACCGCAACGCAAGGTTTTATCTGGCGCTTGTGGTGCTTGCATTCCTTATACTTGCTGCTGCAATTCTGCACTACAGTTTCCGTTCTATGCTCCGGGAAATAGAAGAGGGCAAAAAGAACCTTTCCGCTCAGCAGAGAACCGATGCGCTCACCGGGCTTCCCAACAGGAATGCTCTTTTAAGTGATCTCGGCTCCTCCTCCGGTTCTGTGATGATTCTGATAAATATTGACCGCTTCAAAGAGGTTAACGAGGTTTTCGGCATAGGCGCAGGAGACCATGTCCTGAAGGAATATTCCATGTGCCTGCGAGATTATCTTTCCTCACTGGAATCGGCTTATCCTGAGATTGCGGGCGGATACGTTCTCTACAGGCTGGGCAGGGACGAATTTGTTGTTCTGCTTAAATCAAGGATGGAACTGGCGGAAAAAATAGCTGACTCCATATCCGTTAAGACGGATTCGGAACTGATTGACTATCAGGGGATAGAGATCTCCATTTCAGTGAGCATCGGCATATCCGGAAACAGGGAAAAGCCGCTCCAGTCATCTGACATGGCACTGAAAATATCCAGAGAGCGTAAAAGAGCCTACATGCATTTTGACGAAAGCATGGAACTGAGCCAGCATCAGTCAAACAACTTCTTCTGGCTGAATAAGGTGAAGCTGGCCATAAAAGAGGATCGCATTATACCCTATTTTCAGGGAATAGTGGATAACCGCACAGGGGAAATACGCAAATACGAATGCCTCATAAGGATGCAGGAGGCGGACGGGAGTGTGGTTTCTCCGGGGATGTTTCTGCCTATTATTAAAAAGACCAAACTGTACCCGCAGCTTACCAAAATAATGCTGCGCAAGTCGGTGGAACATTTCAGAGGCGGAAATAACGAATTTTCAATAAATATTTCAACAGAGGATATACTCAATAAGGATATAGTGCTCTATATCCAGAATCTTCTCCGGGAGACGGATGCCGCAGGCAATGTGATATTCGAGATTCTCGAAACGGACAACATAGGCAATTACGAGGAGATCAGGGAGTTTATAAGTGAGGTTAAAAGGCTGGGCTGCAAAGTGGCTATTGACGACTTCGGCACAGGCTACTCCAACTTTACGCACCTGATGAACCTTGATTTTGATTATCTGAAAATTGACGGCAGTCTGATTCAGAACATTCACCGCGATGAGTACACAAACAGGCTGGTGAAAAGCATAACAGGATTCGCAGGCGGTATGAAAATAAAAACCGTGGCGGAATTTGTGAGCAGTCAGGAAATTTTTGATGCCGTAAATGAGCTCGGAATTGACTATTCCCAAGGGTTCTTCATCGCCAAACCAAAGCCGGATACTAAACCGGACGACTTAGCTTGACTCTGACGTTATTAGGATTATGCTTTATTTATAAGTCGTTGTGTATTATAAGGCATAAATAGTCTTAAAATATTTTGTGTGTGAAGGTGTTTTTTGAGCGGTATGAAAAATGTAGTTCTTAAGAAAGGTATTGACCTTCCTTTGGGCGGAGCTCCCGAACAGAAAATTTATGCATCGGGAACTGTAAGCAGATATGCCGTCATCGGAGACGATCATATCGGCCTCAAACCCACTATGAATGTTCAGGAAGGGGATTCGGTGAAGCCGGGTGATCTGCTTTTCACCGATAAAAAAAATGCGGGCGTTAAGTTCGTTTCCCCTTTTGCCGGCAGGGTTCTGGCTGTCAACAGGGGCGAGAAGCGCAGGTTTCTCTCACTTGAGATAGAGATTGAAGGCACAGAAGGCGGCGGCTTCAGGGCTTTTAACACTGCGGAGCTTAAAATCATCGGCAGTGACACTGTCAGGAGTGCCGTAAATGATGCGGGACTCTGGACATCATTCATCAGCCGCCCCTTCGGCAAAACTCCCGCTGCGGATGCATCTGCCGACTATATTTATGTCACTGCTGCGGATACCCGCCCGCTGTGTGCGGATGTAAAAACCGCCATTGAGGGCAGAGAGGAGTTTTTTGCAGCGGGTGTCAGCCTCCTTGAGAAGCTGGCAGGCAAGAAGCTTTATGTCTGTGTCGGTTCGGAGGATTCCGTTCCTGCGGTTCAGGGCGGGAAGATTGAGTACGTGTGCTTTAAAGGGCCGCACCCGGCAGGGCTTGCGGGAACTCATATTCACTTCCTCTCACCTGCTCACGCCGGAAACCGCACATGGGAAATAGGCTGGCAGGACACGGCGGCAATCGGCGAGTTTTTTCTCACAGGGAAGATACCTGTTCAGACAGTAATATCGCTCTGCGGGACAGGCGCTGTTAAGCCGCGGCTTATCAGAACCATACGCGGCGCATGGCTGGGCGATCTCCTTAAAAACGAAATCAACGCGGAGGATGTCCGCGTGATAAGCGGAAGCGCACTCCACGGACGCAAGGCGGTTGCCCCTGCGGACTATCTCCACAGATATATAAATCAGGTTACGCTCATTCCCGAAGGCAGGGACAGGCGGTTCATGGGCTGGGCTGGGCCGGGAACGGACATGCATTCAGTGAAACGCTCGTTTCTCAGCGGCTTCGGCATAGGCAGACCTGTTTTCAATACAAACCTGAACGGCGGCAAACGTCCCATTGTTCCCGTGGGGAGCTACGAGGACGTGATGCCTCTGGATATTCTGCCCACTTATCTCCTTCGGGCTGTTTCAGTGGGGGATTTCGAAACGGCGGAGAAGCTCGGCTGTCTTGAGCTTCTGGAGGAGGATTTATCCCTGTGCACTTACGCCTGCCCCGGCAAGCAGGACTATGCGCCCATGCTCCGGCAGGTGCTTGATACTTTGGAGAAGGAAGGCTGATGAAAGGGCTGCTTAATTTTCTGGAAAAATATGAGCATCACTTCAAGAAGGGCGGAAAGCTGGAAAAGTGGTATCCGGTATTTGAAATGACCGACACTTTCCTGTACACATCCCCCGAAGTGACAAAGGGATATACGCACATAAGGGACGGGCTTGATCTCAAAAGGATAATGACCACCGTGGTTCTGGCGCTTATTCCGTGTATTCTTATGGCATTTTACAATACAGGGCTTCAGGCCAACTATGCAGCGGAGGCGGGCACACTTACGGAAGGGTGGCGGCTTGGTGTAATGGCCGCAGCAGGCGGGGCGGACAGTTCGTCTGTCGGTTCATGCTTCCTTCACGGCGCACTCTACTTTCTGCCTGTCTATATTGTAACCCTTGCTGTGGGCGGTTTCTGGGAACTGCTTTTTGCGGTGGTGAGAAAACATGAGATAGGGGAGGCATTCCTTGTTACATCCCTTCTTTTCCCGCTGATTCTTCCTCCGACTATTCCTCTCTGGCAGGCCGGGGTGGCCATTTCCATCGGTCTTGTCATGGGCAAGGAGGTCTTCGGCGGAACAGGGCGCAACTTTGTCAACCCTGCGCTTATGTCCAGGGCGGTTCTCTTCTTCTCATACCCTGCGGCTATGACGGGGGATAGAATATGGATTCCCGCGGATGCTATGACATATGCAACCCCTCTGGGTTCTATGGCTCTGGGTAATGATTCAGGCTTAACTTGGATGAACGCTTTTCTCGGCTTCATGCCCGGCTCGATGGGTGAAACATCCGCTCTGGCGTGTCTGTTCGGGGCGGCTGTGCTGATCGCCACAGGCATAGGCTCATGGCGGATAATGCTTTCAAGTGTTGCGGGACTCGTTTCCTTTGTGCTGTTTTTTAACCTGATAGGGAGCGAAACAAACCCCATGATGAACCTCTCCCCTGAGTGGCATCTTGTTCTGGGCGGATATGCGTTCGCCACTGTTTTCATGGCCACAGACCCTGTTTCCGCCTCCATGACGAGAACGGGCATGTACATCTACGGATTTTTAATCGGCGCTATGACGGCGCTCATCAGGGTTGTTAACCCTGCGTTCCCGGAAGGAGCAATGCTTGCGGTGCTGTTCGGAAACGTTTTTGCGCCTGTCATTGACCAGTATGTTATAAAAGCGAATATAAGAAGGAGGGGGCGCAGATATGCCGGATGTTAATTCCCGAAAATTTACATTTATAGTCTCTCTCGTCCTTTCCGTTGTCTGCTCGGTTCTGGTTTCCGCGGCGGCTGTTTCCCTTAAGCCGATTCAGGACAAAAACCGTGAGCTTGACAGGCAGAAGAATGTTCTCGCTGCGGCGGGGCTTCTCGGCGAAAGCACGGACATAGAAGACACATTTAAAAATATCTCTGTTCTGGCAGTGAATGTGCGGGACGGAAGCTTTGAAAAACAGCCGGGATTTGATGCGGCCTTCTTCAAGGACTTCAAAAACCTCAGCACATCAGGCGCCACATCCGTCCGCCTCGCAAAAGATCAGGACATAGCAGGCATAGCCAGTATAGCTAAGGAGCAGCCTGTTTATATAGTAATGAAGGATGGAAAGCCGGATAAAATAATTCTCCATGTTTACGGCAGCGGACTCTGGTCAACTATGTTCGGCTTTCTCGCACTGGAAGGGGACGGTAAAACTGTTGCAGGGCTCACGTTCTATGACCAGAAGGAAACCCCCGGTCTGGGCGGTGAGGTTGACAACCCCAACTGGAAAGCCCAGTGGCCGGGAAAACAGGTTTACGGTGATGACGGTTCCCTTAAACTCGGTGTGGGCAACGGAAAAGTTGATCCTGCCTCTCCGGATTCTGCGCATCTGGTTGACTCCATATCCGGTGCGTCCCTCACAAGCAGAGGAGTCAACGGGCTTGTCCGCTTCTGGCTGGGTGAAAACGGCTACGGCAGATTTCTTTCCAGAATAAACGAGGAGGGGTTCAATGGCTGACAGCACAATGAAAATATTTACGGACCCCATTTTCAGGAATAACCCCATCGCTGTGCAGGTTCTGGGGATATGCTCCTCACTGGCTGTTACGTCAAACCTGAAAACAACTCTTGTCATGGCGCTTGCAGTTACTGTGGTTCTGGGGCTTTCCAACCTGTCTCTCAGTGTGATAAGGAACTACATCCCTTCAAGCATAAGGATAATAGTGGAAATGACAATAATCGCCTCTCTGGTTATCATAGCCGATCAGTTTATAAAGGCTTATTTCTTTGAGATCAGCAAACAGCTTTCGGTTTTCGTGGGGCTTATAATAACAAACTGCATCCTCATGGGCAGAGCTGAGGCGTACGCCATAAAGAACCCTCCGTTCCAGAGCCTTCTTGACGGTCTCGGCAACGGTGCGGGCTACGGCCTTGTGCTTATAGCCGTGGGTACTGTCCGTGAACTCATCGGTGCGGGCAAGCTTCTGGGCTTTCAGGTGCTCCCCCTCGCCACGGAGGGAGGCTGGTACACGCCGAACGGGCTTTTCCTTCTGGCTCCCAGCGCCTTTTTCCTCATAGGGCTCATTATATGGGGTGTTCAGCTTATAATATCCAGGGAGGTTAAAGCATGATTGAAATCTACTTAAGCCTTCTGGTTAAATCAATATTTGTGGAAAACATGGCGCTTGCCTTCTTTCTGGGCATGTGTACGTTCCTTGCGGTTTCAAAGCAGGTGGAGACGGCAACGGGGCTCGGCATTGCAGTTATTGCTGTGCAGACCATTACTGTTCCGGTAAACAACCTTATTTATCAGTATATACTCAAGGACGGCGCACTGGCATGGGCAGGGCTTGATAATGTGGATCTCACGTTTATAGGCCTTGTGACTTACATAGGCGTAATAGCCGCCATAGTGCAGGTGCTTGAGATGGGGCTGGACAGGTTCGTTCCTAAGCTTTACAACGCTCTGGGCATTTTCCTGCCGCTTATAACGGTTAACTGCGCCATCCTCGGCGGTACGCTGTTCATGGTTCAGCGCGATTACACCTTCGGGGAGAGCGTGGTTTACGGTTTCGGCTCAGGAGCGGGCTGGGCGCTTGCCATAATAGCAATGGCCGGAATCAGGGAGAAGATGAAGTATGCCGATGTCCCCAAAGGGCTGGATAATCTGGGCATTGTATTCGTAATAGCGGGGATCATGGCGATTTCGTTCATGCTCTTCTCCGGCATACAGCTTTAAGGGGGGAAACGTGATAGAGATAGTTTTAGGCGTTGCCCTTTTTACAGCAATTATTCTTTTTCTGGCGGGGTTTATCCTCACTGCAAAGCAGTGGCTTGTGCCCGCAGGGAATGTTCGCATTGTCATTAACGGCAGCGAGGACAAGGCGCTGAGTGTGCAGAGGGGCGGAAAGCTCCTGAGCGTTCTGGCGGATGAAAAAATATTTGTTTCCTCTGCCTGCGGCGGCGGCGGTTCATGCGGACAGTGCAAGGTTGTGGTTCAGCAGGGCGGAGGAGAGATCCTCCCCACGGAAAAAAGCCACATCAACAGGAAAATGGAGAGGGAAGGCTACAGGCTCTCCTGCCAGCTTACCGTTAAAGACGATCTGAAAATAGAGGTTCCGGCGGAGGTTTTCAGCGCGCGCCAGTGGGAATGCGAGCTTGTATCAAACAGAAATGTGGCTACCTTTATAAAGGAGATAGTTCTGAAACTTCCCGAAGGGGAGGACGTGAACTTCCGCGCGGGCGGCTATATTCAGGTTATGGTTCCCCCCCATCAGACAGACTTTACGCAGATAGATGTGGGCGAGAAATATCACGGTACATGGGAAAAATTCGGCATGTACCGATATAAGTCCGTGGTGGATGAGCCTGTGGTGCGTGCCTACTCCATGGCTAATTACCCGGAGGAGAAAGGGGTTATCAAGCTCAATGTGCGCATAGCAACTCCGCCTCCGAAAAGTGTGGATATTCCGCCCGGAAAAGGCTCAACATATCTTCATACGAGGAAGCTGGGGGATAAGGTTACAATAACCGGACCCTTCGGCGAGTTTCACGCCACTGATAACGATACCGAGATGATATTCCTCGGCGGCGGGGCGGGCATGGCTCCCTTACGCTCAATAATATTCGATGAGCTTAAAAGAAAGGGAACAAAACGCAAAATATCATACTGGTACGGGGCAAGGAGTGTTGCCGAGCTCTTCTATGATGAAGACTTCAAGCAGCTTGAGCAGGAGTTTGAGAATTTCAGCTGGCATGTGGTGATGAGTGAACCCCTGCCGGAGGATAACTGGACTGGCTACAAGGGCTTTGTGCACTGCATAGCCTATGATGCCTATCTCAGAAACCATCCTGCGCCGGAGGACTGCGAGTATTACCTCTGCGGGCCCCCTGTTATGATAGACGCAGTGCTTGACCTTCTGGATAAGCTTGGTGTTGAACCGGAGAATATATACTTTGATGACTTCGGCGGGTAGATTGTAATGAAAGTATTTGCGGCCGCCCTTGCGGCGGCCTTAATAGCCTTTGCGGTATTTTTTCTCTCGGTGCTGAGCGCGAAGAGAAAAAATGCCTCGTGCGGATGCGGAAAGGGCGCTGACTGCTGCGCCTCTTCCGGCGGGCACACCGATAACAGTGAATGTGAAAACAGCCACGGCTGCGGAGGGCGCTGATCAGTTTTTGTTCAGCTTCTCCACACACAGTTCAAGAAGCTCGAACAGTCTTTTCTTGAGGATCGGCTTAATCAGTGAGAAGTCGGCTCCGTTGGCCACTTCCGCCTGATCCTCAAAGGCTGTGATTATGATGATCGGTGTTACGATGTCTGTCTTTCTGATCGCAGAAATCATCTGGATTCCATTCATAACAGGCATATCAAGGTCTGTTACTATGATGTCCGGTTTCATTTCGCCGTGGATTTTCAGCCCTTCTTCCCCGTTTACGGCAAGCCGGAACTCCTTAATGTGTTTGGCTAGTATCTTTTCGATGGATTTCTGCATAAGCAGCTCATCCTCCACAAAAAGAAGCCTGATGTCCTTCAGATTTTTCATAACTGACTCCCCTCAATGAATTTTTCCAGCACGATAGTGAACTCAGCTCCGTCTGTGATATTGCGAGCGCTGATTTTTCCCTTCATTTTCCCTTCAATAATTGTTCTGCACATATACAGGCCTATACCCGAACCTGTGCCCTTTGTTGTGAAGTAGGGCTCAAAAAGCCTGTGCATAGCCTCGTCCGGTATTCCTCCTCCGTTGTCTGAGAATGTGATTTTTACCTGTCTTTCGTTTGATTCTATCCTGATGTTTATTGTGCCTGCTTCCGAATTTTTCAGTGTTTTCCGGTTTCTTCTTTCGGCAATGGCATCTTTGGAGTTTGCTATGAGGTTCAGGATCACCTGTTTAAACTCATTCGGATAGCCTGATACTTCCGAACCGTATTTCTCTGTGCCTGCATTGTCTATGTACACTGCTATATAGTTTACTTTAAGCTGAGGCAGCATAAGGTTGACTATGTCCCCCACTGCGGCTGAAATGTCAAAGAACTGCATGCTTCTGGCGGGTTTGAAAAAGTTTCTGAAATCATCAATAGTGGCCGCCATGAAGCCGACCTGCTTCAGTATGCCGTTCACATGCTCATTCACCGCCTCAAGGGTGAGCTCCTTATAGTCATAGTCATCCTTAAAACACTGAGCAATAAGGGCAATGGCGTTCAGGGGCTGTTTCCACTGATGTGCTATAGCTCCGATCATTTCGCCCATGGCTGCCATTTTGGACTGCTGGACAAGCATCCTTTCCTGCTCTCTCTGCTTCTGCTGCAGTTTGTTTTTATCGGTTATGTCAAGATGGGTGGAGATAAGATAGCGCTTGCCGTCATACATTGTCACCCACTTGGTTGTCATCAGCATGTCCATAACGGTTTCATCAACACGCTTTATCTTCCATTCTGAGGCTATGCGCCGGACCTGTCCGTCACGGTATTTTATGAACAGTCTGCGCATGTCCTCCCGCAGGCTTTCGTGGAGAACTGTTTCAAAGCCGGAGTTTATAACATTATGTTCTTTCAGCCTGTACATCTCGCAGAAGCGGCTGTTTACGCGCACATACCGGCCTTTGTCATCCACCATCGCTATTCCGATGCTGGCCATGTTGAATATAACGGACAGTATCTCCTCATTGGCGGCCAGCTTGCGGTAGCTCTCAAAAAGTTCCCTGCTGCGGCGGTTTATCTTCTCTTCCAGGGATATGTTGGTGTCTTCCAGAAGCTTTTTCTGGTTTTCAAGCTCAGTGATGTCGGTGAATGAAACTATGTAGTAATACTTTTCGCCGGGAAAGGGCTGAATATCCACCATAAAAAAGCGGATGGATGATGTCTTCGGGTCTTTTATGGCAACTTTTGTATCACCGGAGGAAGCCTTGTTCCGCAGAACCTTTTTCAGCCAGTGCCCCCGCCTGTTTTCAGTGAGATAACCGTCCTGAGGTACAAACATGTCGCATATGCAGCCGTTATGCTCTCTGAAATCCGCCAGAGAGTCATAGCCGAAGAAGCTGAGCATATTTTTATTGCAGTTGCGCATCTCTGTGCCGTTGGTTACAACAACCATGCTGTTTACAAAGTCCAGCATGTTCTGGAGCTGCTCCCTGCTGGTGAAGAGCTCTTCCCTGAGATTTTTCTCCGTGGTTATGTCCCTGATGACAAACATTAAATATGTTTTTTCATTTTTCTGCCCTGCGATCAGGGATATGGCTGTATTCCCCCAGAAAAAGCCGTTCTTATTCATGTAAAGGTTTTCTGTCCTCAGTCCTTCCGGATATTCCCCTTTGGTGAGCTTTTTCAGTTCATCATTCTGAATTATCCTGCGGCCGAATGCGAGGGAGTTAATATTCTGTCTGGAAAGCTGTTCTGAGTTCATTCCGAACATGCGGACTGCTGCGGGATTAAAGAAGGAGATTTCGCTTTTAAGGCTGGTTATGATAACTGCGTCGGCGCTCTGTTCAAATACTGCTCTGAACAGGGAACAGCCCCCGTCCTCCGGCAGATGGCTTCCTGATGGGTTTTCAGTTTTTTTCTGTTCGTCAGGGTTGAACAAGCTCATAGTATTCACAGCCTTATCATTTGCTCAAAACGCAATGTTTAATAAATTACCATAATCTATCACTTAGTAAAAGGGTAATAATAACCTTTATCTGTTTTTGTGATGCCTTATGAAAAAGAATGCCGTAACCGCAGAAACAGTGAGAACTGTCAGTGTTTTCACTGCGCTTTCGCCCACTGAACGTGCGTACAGCGCCTGATAGTTATATGTTCCGTGCAGCGCCGCAGCCACAAAGATATAGCCCGCTGTGCAGTGAAGGAACCTGCATCCGCCGAATTTTGCCGCGTTCATTCCGGCTGCCCAGATTAATGCAAGGACGATGTGCAGAGGTGTGGAAATACCAAGGCGCATAAGCAGCATCTGGGTGTTCAGCCCGTTCAGGTAGTATATGTTTTCAATCACGGCAAAGCCCAGTCCTGCTGAGGCTGCGTATATGAATCCCTGGAGCGGTCTGCGGTAGTTATCAGAATCCTTGATGATAAGAAAGGTTATAATGCATTTGAGAAATTCCTCGTTTATCCCGACGAAGGCGGAGTAGGCCGCTGTGGCGGATTTCGGCAGGTTGACGGCGTTCATCTCTATACCTGCGGTGTCAAGAAAGAGGGTATTCAGCCATGCTGCCGGATGGTATGCAGCGGAACCTGCGGCAAAAGCCACCAGAAGGGACATGTAAAGGGTTCTTCTCTCAAACCTGCCGAAGGCGTTTATCAGGAGCGCCCAGAAAAAAGAGCCTGCCGCAAGAATTAACATCAGCTCCAAACATCACCTGCCAATGCGTAATCAGTAAAATTAGACCATAGCAGATGCATGCGCAATATCAAAGTTCCGGATGCATGAAAATAACTTCTGACTGCATTTTTTGCTTATGAACTGTAATTCATAATTAAATCTGAGGTGCTGAAATACCTGCGGGTAAGGTAATGAGATCTGCTCCCGTTAACATATGATTCAAGGTGTCTGATTTTAAAAAGAAGTTATTTGTTTTGTATGCAAAGTAAACTGATTAACAAATAAATTCATAGTTAATAGCAAATTATAACAATAAAACGCGTTTTGTTCTACGAACAGTTAATTAGAGACAAAAATTAGAGTTGTTTTATTTTTTCAGGGATCTATTATTATCTCAGACCACAGAGAATAAAAAAAACGGACGCAGTTTTCCGGCTTAAAAAACTTCCGGAAACACGTTCTGCGTATGGAGGAAGAAATGGCAATGCTTTTAGGTATCATTTGTGTTTCGGCTATCGCAGGTTTCTGGACTGCTGTTTACTACAAATCCCAACATGCAGACTAGTGTGCAGACTAGTTTTTCATAGCTACAGTTCCTGACTGAAAGCCATCAGGAAGGCGGGGAATGTCTGAAACGGCAAACCCCGCCTTCTTCATATCCTCCCTCACCCCTTTAGCGCATGAATAGGTAACGACTTTTCCGTCATCCTTAAGTATTCTGTGTAAATTCCTGAACACGCTCTCTGTCCACATTTCCGCGTTCTTTCTCTTACTGAAAGGGTCAAAGTACACAGCGTCAAACGGAGCCTCAAGCCTGTCCAGACTGTTCACCGCATCACCGTACATAACATCCAGCCCGTATCTGCCGCATGTTCCTTCATAAAGCAGTCTGCGGAGAATTCTGTACCCGTCCGGCGGGGAGAGCGAAGCTGTTTTCTGTATAAGCTGGACAAGGCTGTGATCCTTCTCAAGGCTTACTATCTGGAGTCTGTGCTCCTTCGGAATATCAAGCTTTTCAATTTCATGAAATGTCACAGCGAGATTAGCGCCGATTCCGAGGCAGATGTCCAGCAGGCGTACATGACCTTTTTTCAGCTTTTCCACAATTTCCGAAGGGATTACAAACTTGTGCAGGCTTTCGGTGAAAGTGCCTATGCTTTTTGCGTGGTAAGCCTGTTTGTATGTGAGGTTGTAGAATGATATGGAGCCGTCCCCCGTGGAGATCGGCTTCTTATCACCTGAGATGAGGATTAAATTCGGCATTGCTGAAATATATATGGTAGTCTTCGGTTATTTTTTCCGGCATGTCGTCTCTGTAATGCCCGCCGCGGCTGCCTTTTCTTGCCAGCGCAGCATAAGCCATCAGAAGCCCGGACTGAGCGAGGTTCTTAAGCTCTGCCGTTCTGCGGTCAGCGGGGATTCTGCCTTCAAACTTTTTCAGAAATTTTTCCAGTTCACTGACTGCGGTTTTGAGCCCGGTTTCATTTCTGGAAACGCTGACATACTTCCACATTGTTTCCTGAATGAATTTTAATGATTCGGTGTAATCGGTTTCGGTATATTTCTCTTCCGTCTGTACTTCCTGCTCGGTGATTTCCATATTCAGGGAATCGGACACTGCCGCCTTTGCGCTTCTTCCGCCGAATACCACCCCTTCAAGGAGCGAGTTGCTGGCAAGTCTGTTCGCGCCGTGTACGCCTGTGCAGGCAGCCTCACCGCATGCGTAAAGCCCTTTCAGGCTCGCGCGTCCGTCAAGATCGGTCTTTATTCCGCCCATGTAGTAGTGTGCTGCGGGGCTGACGGGTATGTAGTCCTGCGTAATATCGATTCCGTAACCGAGGCAGGTGTTGTATATCTTGGGAAACCTGTGGAGGATGTGCTCTTTATCAAGATGAGTCACGTCGAGGTAGACGTGATTCGTTTTTGTCTTATTCATTTCAAAGAATATTGAGCGGCTCACCACATCTCTGGGGGCGAGTTCGCCGTCTTCGTGGTAGTTAAAGCAGAATCTTTCCCCGGCATTGTTGCGCAGGACAGCGCCTTCGCCTCTCATGGATTCACTGAGGAGAAACGCCGGAGCGCCGGGAAAGTGAAGCGCGGTGGGATGAAACTGGAAAAACTCCATATCCTCAAGCTCCGCACCTGCTCTGAAAGCCATGGCAGCGCCGTCCCCTGTTGATACATCCGGGTTGGTTGTGCGTGTGAAAAGCCTTCCTGCTCCGCCTGTGGCGACAACGACAGCCTTTGAGAAGAAAGAAGTGAGTTCGCCGGTTTTTTCATCCAGCGCAAGAACTCCAGTGACTCTGTCTCCGTCTTTTATGAAATCAATGGCGTAGGTGTAGTCAAGCCTGTAGATATTTATGAACTTGAGGGAATATTCTTTCAGTGTGCGGACTATTTCGTGTCCGGTGGCGTCACCGTGGGCGTGGATTATGCGGTTTACGCTGTGCGCCGCCTCACGCGTGAAGGAGAGTGCGCCTTCCTTTGTATCAAACTTTGCGCCCCATGAAATAAGCTGGGTGATATATTCAGGTCCTTCAGCGACAAGGGTCTTCACCGCTTCCTTCACGCAGAGGCCGTCACCGGCTTTCAGGGTGTCTTCATAGTGGAGGACTATGTCGTCCTCTTCACTCAGAGCGACAGCAACCCCGCCCTGAGCGTATTCGGAGCTGCTTTCACCCAGAACACATTTGGTTATGAGTGCCACATCACCGTGACCGGCAAGCTCGATTGCGGCGCGCAAACCTGCCACGCCGCTGCCGAGCACTATGTAATCGAAACGTTTTTTATTCATCAGAAGCGTATGCCCGCCTTAAGGCTCAGCTGGTTTATTTCGCCTATTCCCGCCTCAGCGTTGAACTTAAGGAAGGGGAACGGGGTAACCTGTACGCCGAGTATGCCCTTTGCGGTGTACGCTGTTTCAGCGTCCAGATCAACCGCATCGGAGCTTTCTTTCAGGTAGCTCATAGAGCCGACTATGCCCGCATAGGGTTTGACAATAAGTATGCCCTTGCTGATAAAAAGGCCTATGTTGGCGTTGTATGCGTCTATCTCGTCGTGACCGACAACCTGAGAATAGGCCGCTCTCAGAGAGAGGGCAGGTGTTGCCATTGTACCTTCAAGTATGGCGTATTTTATTGAAACACCTGCAACTGTGAGGTCAGAGTTTGCAGACTGGCCTATCATCGCGCCTATGTCAATCTTGCCGGGGAGTCCCTTCTGAGCGTGCAGTCTGTACATAACGAGAGCTTCCTGCGAATCGCCGTCGGAGGCGGCCTTGTCCCATATGCCGGTGTCAATTATATTGAATGACGCTTCGGCGGCTATGTCAAAGCCCAGTATGCCGAGAGGGTCTGCGGGGCTGTTGGGGTCAAACGAAATAACTGAGCCGAGTTCCTTGGTGAAGGTCTTGAAATCGCTCTGGGTCATGCCGGGGCGGAGTTTGATGTCATCAGCGAAAGCGGTTGCCGCAAAGCAGATGACGATTGCCAATACAAGAAGCTTCTTCATGGTTTATCTCCTTTTAAGGTCAGGGAATCCGAAGTCTTTAAAAAAGTTTTCCTTCGTGCGGTTGAAATAACCGAACCTGACATTTTTGTTTTTACGCTTAATTAATTTTAGCATGTTTTTGAGTCCGAGAATTTCCTCTGTTTTAAACTTCATTTTTGAGAAGAGAAAATCCGGGTCAATATTAAGGTTCCGAAGCTGGATAAGGTCAATATTGTAAGCTCCGAGAAAGTCAAGGAGCGTATTCAGCTCACCTTCACGGTCATTCACGCCGGGGATGGTGAGAAGGTTGAGGGAAACGTAAACCTTATATTTATTTGCCAGTTCGATACTTTTCAGCACATCACCGAAATCGTAGTTCACTGGTGAGTAGTACATTTCATATGTTGTATGGTTGGCGGAGTTCATGCTCACTCTTATACTGTCAACCCCTGCGTCCAGAAGGAGCTTGAGCTTTTCAGGGCTTGAGCAGTTTGAGTTGAAGTTAATGGTCATGTTCGGCGCTTTTTTCTTAATGACGGAAACAGCCTTTGCTATGGTTTCGGCCTCTGTTATGGGGTCGCCCTCGCAGCCCTGACCGAAGCTGATTATCGGCTCTTCCGCTGTTTCATAATGGTTCAGCGCCACTTCTATTATCTCCTTGGGGGAGGGGACAAATTCAATGCGGGACTGAGGGGAGGGGCAGCACTCCGCAGGCTGTTTGGATATGCAGCCCAGACACCTGCTGTTGCATGAGGGCGCAGTGGGGATGGGGCATTCCCATCTGCCCATGAAAACATTTTTTGCCGCTGTGCAGTGGTATTCCAGTGCGCATTTGGCGAGCTGTCTGTACAGCCTGTTTTCCGGGTATTTGCCGAGGTATGCCTGAACTTTCGGCTTGAAAGCGTCCGAGTAGTCATAAAGACACGGGTTCCACTTTGAATCATCGTCTATCTTAATGGCAGGAACAACAAACTTGCCGTTCATCCAACCCACCGCAGTGTATGCGTAAAGGGGAAGGATTTCCGTATCCAGCTTTTTATATGCCGGAAGGAACAGGCGCAGAAACCCCGGAGCCAGAAATGCGCTGACAGCCATGCCGCCGGAGAACGTTTCCATATTTGCCGTGTCCTGATTATAGGCTATGGGGTGGGTGTTCGGCATGAAATACAGTCTGGAGGATTCGGGGAGTTCAATAAGCTCCGTCTCATACGGAACAAAGTTATAATTTTCGCTTCTCACAGCCATTTTCAGGCTGGGGTGGTCATATATATTGCCCTGTCTGTCCGCAAACAGCAGACTTGGTATATCGTACATAGTACCTGCCTTGTTTAATGAATCCGCCGCATCCCCTGAGAACACGCACGGAAAGCCCGCCGTAGGAAATGCGGGAAAACAAATCATATTGTATTTTCGCAATTTTTCAATATATACTTACGGCACCAAATAACCGTAATGAAAAAAATATAAATCCGGGAGTAGAAAATGACAGATATTATTGAGGTTTATGCACGGGAAATCCTTGATTCCAGAGGCAATCCCACGGTCGAGGTAGAGGTTGTTACAAGCGGCGGATTTTTAGGCAGGGCTGCCGTTCCCTCAGGTGCTTCCACAGGCGAGCATGAGGCTGTTGAACTCAGAGACGGCGACAAAAGCAGATACCTCGGCAAGGGTGTTCTGAAAGCCGTTCAGAATGTTAACGAAATTATTTCTGACGAGCTTGAGGGGATAGATGTCCTTGAGCAGAAACTCATAGACGAGATACTCATAGACCTTGACGGAACAGACAATAAATCCAAACTCGGCGCAAACGCCATCCTCGGTGTTTCACTCGCATGCGCGAAGGCCGCTGCGGATGCTTCTTCGCTCCCTCTCTATAAATACATAGGCGGCGCGTTCGCCCACACTCTTCCCACTCCTATGATGAACATCATCAACGGCGGACAGCACGCAGACAACAACGTGGATATTCAGGAATTCATGATCATGCCTGTGGGCGCTGAAACCTTCCGTGACGCTCTCAGGATGGGCACTGAAACTTTCCATGCCCTGAAAAAAGTGCTCCATGAGAAAAAATACAACACGGCGGTGGGTGATGAGGGCGGCTTTGCTCCAGATCTTAAGTCAAACGAGGAAGCCATAGAAGTTATTCTCCGCGCCATAGAAAGCGCAGGCTACAAACCCGGCGAGGACATCTGCCTTGCGCTGGATGCGGCTGCGAGCGAGTTTTATAAAGACGGCAAATACTTCATGGCGGCAGAAAAGAACCCTGAGAAATCTGCTGATGACATGGTTGAGTACTACTCATACCTCTGCGGAAAATACCCGATCATCTCAATAGAGGACGGCCTTTACGAAAACGACTGGGACGGATGGAAAAAACTCACTGACGCTCTGGGAAGCAAAATCCAGCTTGTGGGGGATGATCTGTTTGTTACCAACGTTAAGCGTCTTCAGGAAGGAATCAGAAAAGGGGTTGCAAACTCTGTTCTCGTTAAGCTGAATCAGATAGGTACGCTTACAGAAACCCTTCATACAATTGAAACAGCCAAAACAGCGGGCTATACAAACATTATCTCTCACCGCTCCGGCGAAACTGAGGATACGACGATAGCCGACCTCGCAGTTGCTGTAAACGCAGGCCAGATCAAAACCGGCTCTGCCTCCAGAACCGACCGCATCGCCAAATACAACCAGCTCCTCCGAATCGAGGAAGAACTCGTTGATCAAGGGGTGTATAAAGGGCTCGGCTCTTTTTATAACCTCAAAAGGAGATAGACGTTTCCCCGCGCCCGCAGGAAGCGGGCGCGCCGTGCGGAGCGAAGGGCGGTTTACCCGCCCGCGAGCGTGTGCGAAAAACTTTTGCTGAAAATATCCTAGGCCCCTCTTTGTAAAGAGGGGTTTTTTGTTTTATCAGCAATAACTTCCCCCTTTGCAAAGGGGGAGCAGAGGGGGATTTTGATAGGCATGATTAAACCAGTCCCCTCAAAAACAGATCCATTTCTTTTTAATAAAGCATGTACGACTGCACCTGTCTTTCAGCCTTCCCTTTTTTTATTAAACAAAATGGATTATGTTATGTCAGAAGAAAAACTACGGGGAGCTTACAATGAGTCTTGAAAAGAAATTAGCCAAACTTATATGCGAATACAGCCTGTCCTTAAGAAAAGGGGATATACTTCTCATCCGTGCGGAAACGGTGAGTGAGCCTCTTATAAAGGAAATATATGCAAAAACCCTTGAAACCGGAGCTTATCCTGTTCTGCGTCTGGCATTTTCCGGTCAGCAGTCTGTTTTTTACAAACATGCGGAAAAAGACCAGCTTGAGTTCATACCGCAGAGTGTGTGGGCTGATACTCACAATGTAACCGCATCAATATACATCGATGCCACTGACAACACAAAGCAGCTTACTGGGGCTGATAAGTCGAAGATAGCCGCATACGCCAAATCATACGCAAAAGTGCGTGAGGTGCTTATGGACAGGGAACAGAAAGGTGAGTTCCGCTGGTCGCTCTGCCCTTATCCCACCGCAGCGATGGCGCAGGATGCGGAAATGTCTCTGGATGAGTACACTGAGTTTGTTTACCGCGCATGCAGACTGCACGAGGACGACCCGGTAGCCGCGTGGAGATCCGTTGATGAATATCAGCAGAAAATAACAGGCCTCCTCAACGGAACTAAGGAGCTCCGCATAGTGGGAAACAAGACAGACATCACATTCAATGTTGACGGCCGCAAATGGATTAACTGCAACGGACACCACAACATGCCGGACGGAGAGGTTTTCACCAGCCCCGTGGAGGACGGAGTAAACGGTTCCATATACTTTGACGTACCCACATCTTACATGGGTGTGGAAGCGGGCGGAATAACCCTCAAAATTGAAAAAGGCAAAATCATGGAGGCTCACGCCGAAAAAGGGAACGACTTTCTCCAGTCTGTTCTTGAAACAGACGAAGGTTCGCGCTTCATAGGCGAGATAGCCTTCGGTCTTAACGAATCCATCACCAAACCCACAAAAAACATCCTGTTTGATGAAAAAATAGGCCGCACAATCCATATGGCTGTCGGAGCCTCATACCCCGAAGCGGGCGGGAAAAACAAATCCGGCATTCACTGGGACATGATAAAGGCTATGGAAGACGGAAAGGCTTATCTGGACGGAAGGCTTGTTTTTGAAAACGGAAAATTTACGGGTATGTAAGCCATGAGCTATATATTTTCGTTCCACAGCCCTGTGGAGGCTTTTTTCGGCTTCGGCAGCATAGAAAAAATCAAAGAACTGATGGCGCCATTCAGAACCATAGGCATAGTTTCAGGGCGGACTTCCCTTGATGCCACAGGGATGAGGGCGTTTCTTGAGGCTGAGCTTGCGGGTAAGCAGCTTCACTTTTTTTCAGAGGTGGAGGAAAACCCGTCCATAAATACGATAATACGCGGCGGCACATTCATGCGCAGCGCCAGATGCGAGGCTGTGATAGCAGTGGGGGGCGGAAGCCCTCTGGATGCTGCGAAGTCGATAGCGGTGTTTGCTGCAAATAACGACAGCTTCTATGAGCTTCTGGCAAAAAAAGATATGCCCAACAAACCCTTGCCCGTGCTTGCCGTACCCACCACATGCGGCACAGGCAGTGAGATGAACGCTTATTCCATCATTACCGATGCCGAGAAGACCGATAAAATAAATTTCACCAAGCCATGCATGTTCCCAAAATGGGCTGTGCTTGATCCCGGACTGCTGAAAACCCTGAATGAGCGCACACTCCTTGCCACTGTGTTTGATGCGTTCACACACTCAATGGAGGGGCTTATCTCCCTCCGTGCAAACCCTTTCAGCGATATGTGCGCCATGACTTCAATGGAGCTCATTCTGGCAACTCTTTCGGCGGCGGAAGATCTCAAGGACGACCGTGCGCTGGCTAATTTTATGTATGCTTCGTCCCTTGCGGGCACTGTGATTCTGCATACGGGAACCACCCTCCTGCACAGTCTGGGTTATTACCTGACAAACAATAAGAAAATCCATCACGGTACAGCAAACGCAATGCTGATTCCGTGTTTTATGGAAATGCTCCGTGAAAAAGGCGTGCAGAAGTTCGGTGTTATTCCGTCACTGTTTGAGAAGCATGGCTTTGATCTGGATTTCTGGCTGGAAAGGCTTGGTGCTGAGTCTCTCAGCAGCGTTCTCAGTATGGAGGAAAAGTCTGTGATGGCCGCTTATGCTTTGGGTAAACCGAATATGAAGTCCACCCCGTTTGAGGCGGATGCTGACTATGTGGTGAGGAAACTGGTTTAGTCCTGCCCTGCAACCTGACTGTAGCGGTACATTATTTTTTTGACGTACCGCTGCGTCTCCCCGAAATCGGGCACTCTGTTGCCTCTGGATGAAACAGTGTAAGGCCCTGCATTGTATGCGGAAAGAGCCAGTTCTGTATTATTGAACCTTCTTAGCTGGATGGAGAGGTACTTTATCCCCGCTTCAAGGTTTGTGTCCATATCAAACGGATCCTGCCCGCCCATATCGCCGAAGGTTATAGGCATAAGCTGCATAAGCCCCATAGCTCCGGTTCTGGATATTGCAAACTTATTGTACTTTGATTCCACATCGATCACTATTTTAACAAGGTCAGGGTCTACCCCGTATTTATCGGAATAATGTTCAGCTTTTTCGTTTATCAGCTCTCTGGGTATTTCTCTGAAAGCCACACCCGAAACCAGCACGACATGACGGACAAGATGATACACGCTGATTGTTCTTGTCTTTATATGAAAAGGGTTTAGAAACGCTTTGGGGTTAAGGGTGGTCAGAAATGTGCATGTATTCAGCAGGAAGACATAGAGGATAAACGCCAGCAGGATTTTTTTATAAATAGAGATAAGCTTCATCTGTAATGACTATTTCATAAATATTTCTTGCAGTCAACGCATTCTGCGGTTATTTTTCATTAAACATCCGGAGAAGTCCCATGAAAATTATTGATATAATAAATTCAAAACGCACAATATCTTTCGAATTTTTCCCCCCAAAAAAAGAGGAGGCGGAATCAGTTCTTTTTGATACAATTTCTCAGTTAAAAAAATACAACCCCGATTTTGTTTCCGTAACTTACGGTGCAGGGGGGAGCACCACTGAAAAAACTGTGGAATGGATACGCAGAACCCGTGTGGATTACGGTCTTGAGGTTATGATGCACCTCACATGCATAGCCGCAACGGGTGAGGTGATACAGTCTGTCACATCCGAGCTTAACTCAATAGGCGTTAAGAATATTCTGGCTCTCAGGGGCGATGTTCCGCAGGATATGAACCCGGATGAGATAAGCAAGGAGTTCGAGTACGCATCAGATCTGGTTAAATTCCTGAAAAAAAGCGGGGATTATAGCGTCGGCGTGGCATGCTACCCCGAAGGGCATGTGCAGACAAGAAATCTGGATAAGGAGCTGGAACATCTTAAGCTTAAACAGGATCTTGGTGCAGATTTTGCAATAACCCAGCTGTTTTTTGTGAATGACTACTTCTACAGGTTCATCGAAAAGTGTGAAAAGGCAGGGATAACCATCCCGGTAATTGCAGGTGTTATGCCTATCACCAATATATCACAGGTCATCCGTTTTACCCAGATGTGCGGTGTTGAGGTTCCCTCCTCAATTGTCAGTGCTATGGAGGGGAAAAGCGATGAGGATATGTTCTCCCTAGGTGTGGACTATGCTGTTAAACAGTGCGAATGCCTCTGGAAAAACGGTGTGAGGGGCATCCACTTCTATACCCTAAACCGCTCCGGCGCAACGGAAGAGGTTCTCAAGAGGCTGTTTTAATGAACATGCCCCATCATACCGAACCCCTCTACAGGCCGCCCAGCGAGGTGGACTCCCTTATATTTCAGATAACGGAAGGCTGCTCATACAACAAGTGCGCCTTCTGCGGCATGTATATTGATAAGCCTTTCCGCATAAAGCCTTTGGATGATGTTCTCTCAGAGATTAACAGAATACCCGAATCTTACTCCCGCCATGTTCACCGGGTTTTTCTTGCAGACGGTGACGGAGTGATTTACCCCACCGCTGAACTGGCTGTGATTCTGGATGCTCTCACTGTAAAATTCCCTTCCTTACGAAGAATAAGCAGCTACGCAGGCCCGCAGGCTCTGATGAAAAAGAGCGCTGCGGAATGGAAACTTCTCAGGGAGAAAGGGCTCAGGCTTCTTTATTTCGGTCTAGAGAGCGCTGACAACAGAGTGCTGGAACTGATGAATAAAGGGATGAAAGCGGACAAACTTCTCCCTAAGGTTCAGTTAATTAAAGAGCAGGGGATCGATTTTTCGGTCATGGTTATTCTTGGCGGCGGCGGAAGAATACTCAGCCGTCAGCATATGGAAGAAACTACGGCATGGCTGAACGCTGCGAAGCCTAAATATGTGTCGCTCCTGACACTTTTCCTGAGACGCAGACGCGACTATTTTGACAGCATAGAAAAACCGCGCATAGGTGATCTTATTGATGAAATCAGGCGTTTCGTTTCCGGTATTAATGAAGGCGCAATGATTTTCCGCTCCAACCATGTGTCAAACTTTGTACCCCTTGAAGGCGTTCTGCCGAGGGATAAGGGAAAACTTCTTGCAAGAGTTGATGAAACAGAGAAATTCCTCCGTACACGCGGTATGCTTGATAAATACCCTGATTTTTATGAGGAGTTTTAATGATTCTGCTTTTTCCCACGGTGAACGAACTATACGGCTCATTGGGCAAAATCACTCTTAATGAATGGAAATACGGCATTCCATGCGGCGAGTGGCGCGGGATGCGTGTTTTTGTCACAGGGGTGAGCAAAACTAATGCTGCCTTCGCCTCTGCCTTAATTTTCTCTGAAATACATCCCGAAGAGGCTATTCTGGCGGGAATATGCGGCGCCTACAGGCAGAGCGGGCTGAAAACGGGGGATATTGTGAGCGTAGTTAAAGACTGGTTTGCGGATGAGGCATTGTTAATAGACTCTGAAATAAGGCTTCTTGGTGAGGAGGGCTTTCCGGTATGTGAGAATAATTTTACTAAATTTGAAAAAATACCTTCTCTGAGCAATGCCGAATCCAATACTGTGTCACTTCTCAGTTCGTGTGATCTGCTTGCAAATATCTATTATAATAAAACAAATGCAGTAGTGGAGAATATGGAGGGTGCTCCGGTGGGCTTGTCCGCTCTGCGCTGCGGTGTGAAGGTCATGCAGGCAAGAAGTGTTTCAAACTATTGCGGTGAAAGAATAAATCAGGAATGGGATATTAAGTCCGCTTTCCGTTCTTTAGCTTCCTTTTTTCAAAGTACATTCTAAAACAGTCCTTAAGTTCTAAAAACCTGATAAACAATAACTCTTGTGCTATTTTAAAAAGTCTGCAAACCATTTCAGATTATGGAAAATATCGCTGTTTTCCGGTGTTAAAAACCATAATAACAGTTTAACTTATCCTCTTTCATAATGACGTTATGAATGATCGGTTTCCATAAATAACTGGTATATAAACAAAGAAAAAGTGTTTGATTATATTATGAAAACTTATATTGCCAGTTGACACTTATAATAAATTATGTTTTTATATTTGAGCCATATAAGAAAAAAATGGGGGACTTTCATGAAAGAGAAAATCAAAAAGTTCCAGGAGCTTAACAGTATTGCAGAACTGGGAGGCGGCCTGGACAGGATCAAGAAACAGCACGAGCAGGGCAAGCTCAGCGCCCGCGAAAGGATCGATAAACTCCTTGATAAAGGTACTTTCGTTGAGCTTGATAAGTTCGTGGTTCACAGATGCACCAACTTCGGCATGGAAAAGAGCAAAGTCTTCGGCGACGGTGTTGTTACAGGTTATGGAAAGATCAACGGAAGAACTGTCTTTGTTTTCTCTCAGGATTTTACTGTTCTCGGTGGTTCTCTTTCCGAAATGTTCGCCAAAAAAATCTGCAAAATCATGGACAAAGCCATCGAACTCGGCTGCCCCGTCATCGGTCTTAACGACTCAGGCGGCGCAAGGATTCACGAAGGTGTTATGTCCCTTGCCGGTTATGCCGACATTTTCCTCAGAAACACCCTTTCCTCAGGTGTTGTTCCCCAGATAAGCGCTATCATGGGGCCCTGCGCAGGCGGCGCGGTTTACTCTCCCGCACTTACGGACTTCACCTTCATGGTTAAGGACACAAGCTACATGTTCATCACCGGTCCTGAGGTTGTTAAAACCGTTACCAGTGAGGATGTGACAAAAGAGCAGCTTGGCGGAGCAATGACCCACAACTCAAAAAGCGGGGTTGCTCACTTCGCCACTGAGAATGATGAGGATTGTCTTCTTAAAATCAGAGAGCTTTTCAGCTTCATCCCCTCCAACAACATGGAGGAAGCACCTATCGTCCCCACTAAGGACGACCCCAACAGAACCGAAATTTCAATTCACGATATAATACCTGTTGATGCCAACAAACCTTACGACATGCATGAACTCATCCAGAAAATTGTGGATGACGGCAACTTCTTTGAAATACAGGAGCATTTTGCGAAAAACATCATCATAGGCTTCTGCCGCCTCAACGGCAGGACAGTGGGCATAGTTGCCAACCAGCCTGCGATTATGGCCGGTGCTCTTGACATCGACTCATCAGTCAAAGCGGCAAGGTTCGTCCGTTTCTGCGATGCTTTCAACATTCCTCTGCTTACCCTTGTGGATGTGCCCGGCTTCATGCCCGGCGTGGCGCAGGAATACGGCGGAATCATCCGCCACGGCGCAAAACTCCTTTACGCTTACTGCGAATCAACTGTGCCGAAAGTTACTGTAATCACCAGAAAGGCTTACGGCGGCGCATATGACGTTCTCAGTTCCAAGCATGTAAGAGGCGATATTAACTATGCCTTCCCCACAGCGGAAATAGCAGTTATGGGGCCGGACGGCGCGGCGCAGATTCTCTATAAAAAAGAGATCACCAGTGCCAGTGACCCCGCCGCCCTGCAGAAACAGAAGGTTGACGAGTACAGGGAAACCTTTGCCAACCCTTACAGGGCTGCGGAACTGGGCTTCATAGATGAAATAATTCTGCCCGAACTGACCAGACCGAAAATAATTCAGGCTTTTGAGCTTCTTGCGAACAAAAGGCAGTCTAACCCGCCCAAGAAGCACGACAATCTGCCGCTTTAAGAGGAGGACAAAATGCCTGATATTAAAAAGATACTTGTCGCCAACAGAGGCGAAATAGCCATAAGGGTTTTCAGAACCTGCCGCAGGCTGGGCATAAAAACCGTTGCCATTTACACCAACGCAGACAGAACAGCCCCCCACGTAAGGTATGCTGACGAGGCTTACTGCATTTCTGAGGCTGATAATGATACCAGTTACCTGAAAGCTGATAAAATAATCGAAATCGCAAAGCAGGCCGGTGCGGCAATTCACCCCGGCTACGGGTTTTACTCTGAGAACCCCACGTTTGTTCAGCGTCTTGAAGAGGAAGGTATAATCTTCATAGGCCCCTCCGCCGAGCACATCAAGCTCATGGGCTCCAAAACCGGCGCAAGAAACGCAATGGTTGAGGCGGGCGTGCCTGTTGTTCCCGGAACCAAGAACGCCATACGCGATGTTGAAGAGGCAAAGAAAACCGCACGCGAAGTCGGTTATCCCATAATGCTGAAAGCCGTTCACGGCGGCGGCGGAAAAGGGATGAGGCTTGTTAAGAGTGAGGAAGACTTCGAGTCATCTTTCCGTATGGCCTCCTCCGAGGCTGCAAACGCCTTCGGCAACGGGGATATGTACATTGAGAAGTTCATCATAGGCCCGCACCATGTTGAGATACAGGTTCTGGGCGATAAGCACGGCAATGCGCTTCACCTCTTTGAGCGTGAATGCTCAATCCAGCGCCGCCACCAGAAGGTCATAGAAGAGGCTCCGTCACCCTTCATAAACGATGCCACAAGGGCGAAGATGTATGATGTTGCGGTGAAGGCTGTTAAGGCTATCGGCTATTACAGCGCAGGAACCATGGAGTTCATCGTCGGTGAGGATCAGAACTTCTATTTCCTTGAAATGAACACAAGGCTTCAGGTTGAGCACCCCATAACGGAGATGATCACAGGGGTCGATATAGTGACCGAAATGATCAAGGTTGCCGAAGGGAAAACCCTCACCTACAAGCAGGAAGAGATAGTCAGGAACGGACACGCTATTGAGTGCAGGATTTACGCAGAAGATCCCAGCAACAACTTTGCTCCCTCACCGGGGCTCATCACCGTGTACGAAACTCCGGGCGGTCCGAACGTAAGGGTGGAAAGCGGAGCCTTCGCTGGCTACGAAGTTCCCCTTTACTATGACCCTATGATAGCTAAAGTGTGCTCCTTCGGCAAAACAAGAGAGAGCGCTATCATAGCCATGAAAAGGATACTCACAGAATACAAGGTATCGGGCATTAAAACATCCATACCGTTCCACCAGCGTGTGCTTAAGAACGAAACTTTCCTTGCGGGCAACTATGACACCGGCTTCATCGATTCTAAGTTCGACATGGAAGATCTTCAGCGTAAAGAACAGAAGGATCCCTCTGTTGCGCTCATCGCTGCTGCTATCAAGCAGCTTCTGAGTGAGAAGATCTCAGCCCAGCGCTCCGTCACCAGAAGGGATGTGGGCGAAAGCAACTGGAAACGCTTCGGAAGGCTGACAAGCCTCGGAAACAGGCTCGGATAAGGGGTGGATAATGATAACTAAAAGACAGTACTTCGCAACGGTTGATAAAGGCGAGCAGGAATACACCATAGACATTGTGGAGGAAACCTCGAATGTGTTTACCGTCAGTATTGACGGCAAAACAAGCACGGTTGACTTCGCGCGCATGGGCGACAATCTGTACTCGATCATTATTGACGGACGCTCTTACGATATAGACATAACCGAAAAAGGAGACAACTTCTCTGTTCTCATGGGCGGCGACCATTTTGATGTTGAGGTTCTGGATGAGATGAAGCGTCTCATGAAGCTCCGCACATCGGCAGGGCTTGAAGGCCGTCAGGTTATAGAGGCGCAGATGCCCGGAATGATCTGGAAGGTTCTTGTGGAGCCTGAGCAGGAAGTCAAGGCAGGGCAGCCGCTTATGATCCTCGTTGCAATGAAGATGGAAAACGAGATCAAAGCACCTAAGGACGGAGTGGTTCAGGAGCTTTTCGTTAAGCCGGATCAGACTGTTGCAGCCGGAGATAAGCTCGCGGTTGTGGAATAGGCGGAGTTTAAAATTTAAACTTGTAATGATATAGTTGAAGGGAGAGCCGGGAACGGTTCTCCCATCGCTTTTTTAAACGGAGAAAACAACATGGCAGGTTTTGATAAAAAGACCCTACAGGACTGGGAAAAGCTCGCCGCCAAGGAGATCAAGAAGGAAGACGTTTCATCCCTCATGTGGGACACTCCGGAAGGCATAAGAGTAAAACCGCTGTACACGCTTGAAGATCTTGAAAAACTCGAAAATATAAATACAATTCCCGGCTTTGCCCCATTTATGCGGGGTCCGAAGGCCACTATGTATGCCGGACGCCCGTGGACTGTGCGCCAGTATGCAGGCTTTTCCACTGCGGAGGAGTCAAATGCTTTTTACCGCCGCAACCTCGCTGCGGGGCAGCAGGGGCTTTCCGTTGCATTCGATCTCGCCACTCACAGAGGCTACGACTCTGACCATCCCAGAGTGGTGGGTGATGTGGGCAAGGCAGGGGTTGCCATCGACTCCATTCTGGATATGGAGATTCTGTTCAAGGACATCCCCCTTGCGGATGTTTCGGTTTCCATGACAATGAACGGAGCGGTTCTGCCCATAATGGCGCTTTACATAATCGCCGCCGAGGAGCAGGGCGTAACTCAGGATAAGCTCTCAGGCACAATCCAGAATGACATTCTCAAAGAGTTCATGGTGCGCAACACCTACATCTATCCGCCTGAACCGTCCATGAACATCATTTCGGACATCATCGAGTACACCAGCAAATACATGCCGAAGTTCAACTCAATCTCCATCAGCGGCTACCACATTCAGGAGGCCGGAGCGAACAATGTTCAGGAACTCGCCTTCACCCTCGCTGACGGTGTTGAGTATGTGAAAGCCGCTATCGCTAAAGGGCTTGAGGTGGATCAGTTCGCGCCGAGGCTTTCGTTCTTCTTCGCCATAGGCATGAACTTCTTCATGGAAATATCCAAACTCCGCGCAGCCAGATTCCTCTGGGCGGAGCTTATGAGCCAGTTCAGCCCGAAAAACGCACTCTCATCCGCTCTGCGCACCCACTGTCAGACATCCGGCTGGAGCCTAACGGAGCAGGATCCGTATAATAACGTCATAAGAACCACAATAGAGGCCATGGCCGCTGTTCTGGGCGGAACCCAGTCTCTGCACACCAACGCACTGGATGAGGCAATAGCTCTCCCCACCGACCACTCAGCCCGCATAGCCAGAAACACTCAGCTTGTTATTCAGGAGGAGACGGGCATATGCAATGTGGTTGACCCTCTGGGCGGTTCGTATTATGTTGAATCACTGACTGCATCGCTGATCAGCGAGGCGCGTAAGCTCATAAAAGAGATAGATACCCTCGGCGGCATGACCAAGGCTATCGAGTCCGGTATGCCTAAGCTTAAGATCGAGGAGTCCGCCGCGAGAAAACAGGCAAGGATCGATATAGGCGATGATGTCATAGTCGGTGTGAATAAGTACAGGCTCACTAAGGAAAATCCCATTGACGTGCTTGATATTGACAACACTGCGGTGCGCGAAGCTCAGATAAAACGCCTTCATAAGCTCCGTGCGGAGCGTAACGAGGCGGAGTGCCGCGCAGCCCTTGAGAAGATAACAAGGGTAGCGGAAACCGGACAGGGCAACCTCCTTGAGGCATGTGTGAATGCCGCCAGAAAACGTGCCTCAGTGGGCGAAATGTCAGACGCGATGGAAAAGGTTTTCGGCAGGCACAAGGCGGAGATTAAGCTTGTATCCGGAGTATACGGCAAAGTGTTTGAAGAAAGTGAAGATTTTGCGCAAATCAAAAAAGATATAGACTCATTCAGCGAAGAGGAAGGGCGCAGACCCAGAATCCTCATCGCCAAAATGGGGCAGGACGGACACGACAGAGGCGCGAAGGTTGTTGCCACGGCCTTTGCTGATGCCGGTTTTGATGTGGATGTGGGGCCTCTGTTCCAGACACCTGCTGAAACGGCAAAAATGGCAGTGGAGAACGATGTTCACGCCATTGGTGTGTCAAGCCTTGCGGCAGGGCACAAAACCCTTGTGCCTCACCTCGCAGAAGAGCTTCGCAAGCTCGGCGCTGATGATGTTGTCATTGTCTGCGGAGGGGTTATCCCCCGTCAGGATTATGACGCGCTGTATGCCGCCGGAGCGTCCTGCATATTCGGCCCCGGTACGCCCATAACAAAATCAGCCAGAGAAACTCTGGAAGCCATAAGGAAAAAGAAAGTCTCATAATGGATTTGGACTTACTCACACAGCAGATTTTAAACGGCAGCATCAGGGCTATCGGCAAAGGGATAACCCTGATCGAAAGCCGCAAGCCCGAACACGCCGAAAAGGCGGCCGGGCTTCTGGACAGGCTCCTGCCGCATTCCGG
Organism: Geovibrio ferrireducens; assembly: GCF_026226615.1. Taxonomy (NCBI): domain Bacteria; kingdom Pseudomonadati; phylum Deferribacterota; class Deferribacteres; order Deferribacterales; family Geovibrionaceae; genus Geovibrio; species Geovibrio ferrireducens. The sequence goes on along the minus strand of NZ_JAJAPB010000002.1, from coordinate 148,091 downwards.
CAGGTCTCTCCGGATAGGGATCACGGGTGTTCCCGGTGTGGGTAAAAGCACGTTCATCGAATCTTTCGGCAGGCATCTCACCTCTTTGGGGCACAAAGTGGCGGTGCTTGCCGTTGACCCTTCCTCCCAGATAACAGGCGGAAGCATCCTCGGCGATAAAACGCGAATGGAGGAGCTCTCCCGCGATCCTAACGCATTCATTCGCCCTTCACCCGCCGGAGATACACTTGGCGGAGTCGCCAGACGCACAAGGGAGACAATGCTCCTCTGCGAGGCGGCAGGGTATGATATAGTCATAGTCGAAACCGTAGGTGTGGGACAGTCGGAAACTGCTGTGGCATCGATGGTGGACTTCTTCATGCTGCTCCAGCTGGCAACAGCGGGGGATGAGCTTCAGGGGATCAAAAAAGGTGTAATGGAACTTGCGGACGCTGTGGTGATCAATAAGGCGGACATCGACCGAAACAAGACGGAACTCGCAAAATCACAGTACATTACCGCTCTGCATATCCTCCGCCCAAAAAGCCGGAACTGGTCGGTTCCGGTGCTCACAGTGAGCGCCCTTAAACACGAAGGGATGGAGGACGTACGCACAATGCTGATGAGCTTCCGTGAGGCTATGGAAAAATCCGGCGAGTTTGAGGAAAAACGCCGCAGCCAGTCTGTGGACTGGATGTGGAGCCTGCTGATGGACGACCTCAAAACCCTCTTTCTCAGTAACAAAAACGTAAAAGGCATCTTCCCGCAGGTGCAGGAGGCTGTAGCCAAGGGGATAACCGCCCCCTCCGCCGCCTCACGCCGCCTTCTGGATGCTTTCAGGAAGTATTGATATAATTTCAGCCTAGAAAGGAGAACTTTTAGGCAAAAGTTCCCCCGAACCTCCTCAAAAACCAAACCGCTGCGCGGCAATCATAAGTTTTTTTGTCATAGTCTTTAAAATCTGCTATATTGTTAATTATTTCAGTTTGGAGAGGCGCATAATGTCTGATTTACCCGTTACCCCGGCGATACGCGTTTTGAGAGCGGCAAAGGTTCCCTTTGAGGGGCATCTTTATAAATATGTTGAAAAGGGCGGCACTGCTCAGTCCGCAAAGGAGCTTGGAGTCGAGGAGCACATAGTGGTGAAAACCATTATTGTGGAAGATGAAAACAGGAAGCCAATGGTTGTCCTGATGCACGGAGACAGGGAAATTTCCCTGAAAAACCTTGCCAGATTCATAGGGGCAAAGACACTCCATCCCTGCGATCCGAACACCGCGAACAAACACACCGGCTACATGGTCGGCGGAACGTCCCCGTTCGGCACAAAGAAACAGATGCCCGTTTATGCTGAGGAAAGTATATTCGAGCTTGATAAAATATTGATAAACGGGGGAAAAAGAGGGTTCTTGGTTATTATTGATCCCAAGGATATGGAAAGAGTGCTTAAGCCTGTTAAAGTAAACGTAGGGATTGAGTAGGGAGAGAAGAAATCAGACAACAACCCCGACATCTGATGATAGCCGGGGTATATATTATCTGAAAACTACCCCATCGCGTTAAGACGGACAGCGAGTCTGGAAACTCTTCTGGAAGCCTGATTTTTGTGAATAACGCCTTTAGTTGTGACTTTTCTTATTGTAACTTCAGCGCTTTTAAAAGCTTCTGCCGCCGCAGTTTTATCTCCGCTTGAAACAGCCGAAAGGAATTTTTTAACGGCAGTTCTCATTTTGGATTTATAAGCTTTGTTAGCCAGAGCTTTTTTTCTGTCCTGTCTGATTCTTTTGTTAGCACAAAGTGTGTGGGCCACTTTTCACCTCTAGTATTTTTGTAAGAGGTGATGTATATCAAAAGAAACCTCTTTAGTCAAGGGGTTTGAGCATTATTAAAGGCCGTATTTTAAAATATTTTGTGTCACGGAGCGTCTTTATATGAGAAAACTTACTTATGTTATTTGTATATCAACACTTTTAGCCGCATGTGGAGCCAAGGAGCCGAAGGTTGAAACAGGGCAGACAATCCTTGCCGGGTTCTCCTCCGGCGGTGAAACGGAGAACTCAAAACGTCTGGGCGAACTCACTGTTCAGTTTGATGAGGTGAAGCAGAATATAGAGATAATAAACCGCAGAAACGCAGCAATAGAAGAAAAATACAAGCAGATAATAGATCTCTTCGTGGCTTACAGAGAGACTTTGACCTCGATAAATACAAAAGTGGACAATTTTACTCTCACAAAGAATTTGGCTTATGCAAATAAAGGTGTATCATTGTATGGGAACCGTAGTTTAGCTGGCGAACCGGTGATGAAGATGTCACGCGATTCTCTGGTGGAAATTCTTGAAGGCGAAGCAGGTGTTGCAGGTGTGGTGGCTGTCCGTTCGGCTGATGTTTACGGATATGCCGACGGGAGCTCATTCACCAAACTTCTGAAATAGTCTCAGGCGGTTACCTGTCTTCTTCCCTTAAGAAGAACGGAGGTATTAATGAAGAGGTCAGCGCTTTATCTGCTCTCTATCCTTGTGCTCTCAAGCCTCAGTGTGTGGGCAGCAGCAGGAGGAGACACCGCGGAAAGAACCGCGAAAACGTGCGCAGGGTGTCACGGAACAAACGGAGCCTCGCCCGGCGCATTCATTCCCATTATCGGCGGGCAGAATGCCGAGTATCTTAAAAAAGTTCTCCTTGAACTGAAAGAGAAGAAACGCTCCCACAGTGTGGAGATGTCCCTGATGGCCTCCGGCTACACAGAGGAACAGCTTGCCGCCATATCCGAATGGATGGCAGATAAAAAGTGGGTCGATTCCAGAGTTAAGGTAAACAGCTACAATATGGGCGCAACTGTCAGGCTCATTGAGGATTACTCCTGCTTCGGCTGTCACACTGACAACGGCAAAGGGGAGGGGGAAACACCCGCAATAGCAGGTCAGGTTCCCGGCTACCTCAAAAATGTGCTGATGAAGTATAAGGCAGGGCTTATCCCCTCGGACGAAATGGCTTTCCTTAAGGATGTCAGCGAAGTTGAGATAGATGCCATGGTTTCCTATCTCACAGAACTGGGGAGGAACAGATGAGCGGTTTATCGAGAAGAGACTTTGTCAAGGCTTCCGCCGCAGTGATAGCCGCTGCGGGCATTTCCGGCTGTGCGGGCGGTTTGAGCCTCAATATAAATAAACAGCAGGAACAGGTCATCCTGCCTAAATCCGGCAAAAGGGTTGTTGTGCTTGGCGGCGGCTGGGGCGGACTGACCGCGGCAAAGTACATTAAGCTGTGCGATCCGTCCATTGAGGTTGTTATTGTGGAGAGGCTGGACAACTTTGTCTCCTGCCCGATGAGCAACCTTGTTTTGTCAGGTCTGAGAACTATTCAGGAGATCACCTTCACCTATGACAGCCTGTCAAAAAACTACGGCATAAAAATAATTAAGACCGAGGCCACTGGGCTTGATGCCGCCGCAAAGCAGCTTCACACCGCGGCAGGGCGTATAGAGTATGACAAGCTTATCGTTTCCCCCGGTGTTGAGTTTATGTATGAAAAGATTGAGGGCTGGTCAAAATCGGCTGAGGATGTTTTCCCCCATGCTTACAAGGCTGGCAGACAGACTATCCTCCTCCGTGAACAGCTTGTAAATCTTAAAAACGGTGAGAATGTGCTTCTCACTGTACCCCTTGCGCCGTACAGATGCCCGCCCGGACCTTACGAAAGGGCATGCCAGATAGCCTTTTATCTTAAGAACAATAAGAAAGGCTCAAAGCTGATAGTTATTGACGGCAATGAGGATATAGCCTCCAAGGGCAAGCTTTTCCACGCCGCGTGGGATGACTATTATAAGGATGTGATAGAGTATGTCCCCGATACAGTTGTGAAGGGTGTGGATGTTAAGAGCAGAACCGTGAAAACCACCAATGGGGATTTCAGGGGCGGGGTTGCGAATATAATTCCCGACATGAAGGCAGGTTTATTCGCATATAAAGCGGGGCTTCTGCCTGAAACGGAACGCTGGGTTAAGGTTAATTCGTTTACTCTGGAATCACAGGCGCTTAAGGATGTGTTTGTCCTCGGCGATTCCACCCATGCGGGAACTGTGGGGCCTGTGCCAAAGTCCGGTTTTGTTGCCAACTCCATGGGTAAGGTGGCCGCCGCTGCTGTGGTCAGCCAGCTGAACGGCAGGGAGCCGCTGAAACCTAACCTTGTGAATACCTGCTACAGCATGGTTAACGACAGGGAAGCCATATTCATCTCCGGTGTTTACGACTATGATGAAAGCACAAAGCTGATAACCAGCAGAGGCGGCGGGCTTTCTCCTGCGCGCTCCGAGCTTTATGCGAAGCATGCGGATGACTGGGCGCTGAGTATCTGGTCGGATATACTGACATGATAAAATGAATTAATGAGCCGCCGCATTCCGCGGCGGTTTTTTTTTGCCGAATCCTGTAAAAAAGAAATTGATTCAAAAAACACAATATTTTGATTATTCAACTTTACTATGAATTGACATTGATTTTGTTCAGACAGCTTATTTTGATGTTTTATTTCTAAAATATTGCCATGCTAAACTCTTTAGTGATAAATAAGTTACGTAACAAAAAAGTAACATATGTCGGAATTAGTCTTTTAAATATCAGGAAAACATATTATGTAACTATAATTTATGAGATGAATTAAAATGTATATTGTATACAAAAAACTCTTTACATTTTTTAATACATAGGTATAGTAGCTATATTCCAATCTTAGAATATGGTGAATATCAGATAGATAATATAGATTAATCAAAGTTGAGTCCTGAGGTTTTTTATTATGAGTTCAATGACAGGTCTGAAAAACGCTTTTGCGGAAAATAACTATGAGAGAGCCACTGATGTTCTCTCCGGCACAAACCCTGATAATGACGGTCTGGTGAGCCTTTCCGCCGCTTTTATGTTCCTTTCCCTTGTTTACAGGTATCCGGATGCGCCTGTATACGACACTCTCCTGAAATACATTTCTGATTTTCAGTCTTTTGCTGATGAATATTCCGCCGGAACCCTTGAGCTCACTGACAGGCGTGAGATGGAATATGACTACGTGCGTCTTTTCATCAACGCTCCCGGCGGCATGAAAGCCAATCCCTATGCTTCCTGCTGGCTCAGCGAGGAAAAGCTTCTCTGGGGCGATAAAATGATGCGCCTGAAAGAGCTTATGGAGGCGGAAGGTTTCGTTATGAGTGCGCCAGTGACCGAGCTTGAGGATCATATCAGTGTTGTGCTTGAGTTCTGCTCCGTGCTGACAGAAAAGATAGCCGCCGGTTCCGGTTCATGCAGTGTCGGCAGTTTTTTTACCCTGCTTGAGATCATGAGGGATTTTTTCCCTGCTTTTGCAGGCTCTTTTGCCGCTAAGGTGACAGAGGAGGCAGAGCAGGAGTTTTACAAAACCGCCGGAAGGCTTGTTCAGGGCTTTCTTGCTGATGCAGAACAGATTTTCGAAGAGCTTATCTTCGGATAAAAATAAAAACTAAAGGGTTAAAGCCCGTTAAATTTTGGAGGTCTAGTATGAAAAGAAAAGCTGTTATGGCTCTCACAGTGGCTCTGATTCTCGCTTTTGCGGTTGCTACCGCTTTTGCTGCGGGAAATGAAAGAAAAGGTAAAAGAACATGGAAGAAAAGCTGCCGCACGGCATGTCATGACGGAAGCAAAGCTTCTGATCTTTCTCCCGTTTCAAAAACACAGGCTCAGTGGAAAGCCCTTTTTGACGGCAACCACGCTAAGATTGATGCTGCTCACAAGGCAAAAGGCGCTTCTCATGAAGCTCTTCAGCCCAGCGACTGGGAAGATATGTACGAATATCTTAAAAACCACGCGCTGGACAGCGATCAGCCTGAAACCTGCGGTTAAGGAAAATATATGTGCACGGCAGGCATTCCCTTCAATGCCTGCCTTAAGTGCATAAGCACTTAGGTATAGACCTGTGCTCCCTTCGGCACGGTTTATATAAATTTTCATTCCTTTTATGGGGGCAGTTTATGAATAAGCTTCTCGTTGCGCTTTTAACAGTATTCATGTCTGTCTCTCTTGCTTTTGCGGCCGATCCTTCCCTTGAGGATCTCAAAAACCAGATAACCGCACTCCAGCAGGAGATAGACACAATCAGCAAGCGTGTGGACGTGACAGAACGTCACACGGCGCTTGACAAAACAACTCTCGGTGTTGAACTGAGGACAAGGCTTGACTCCATCAGCTATGACGATGTGCGTGCGCTTCCCGCATACGCCAACGACATGATGAGCCTCTGGCTTCAGGGTACACTGGTTTCCGGTGCCGGCGGTTCCGCATGGGACACAAACGGCGACTTCTGGAACGATGCTTTCATGCAGAATTATCAGCAGGAATTCGGAGCTCTTTACAGCGAGCTTATGGGAACCTCAGCGGTTGCGCAGGAATTCCAGATGAATTTCGGTGCTCTTATCGGCAGTGACGGCATGGGTAATTTCAGCAATACCGACTGGGTAGACGGTATGATTGAGTTTACAGGCATGACAGGCCTCGCAGACGGCAACATGAACGGCGTTACGGATTATCAGGACGTTGTTATAGCCGTTGCCACCATGAACAGTCTGGATCTGAACGACCCGGCTCAGGCGGCTCAGGCGCAGATGATGGCAAACATGATGGCCTTTGCTTACCTTATGAACGACAACACTCTCTCCTCTGCAGAGGCTGCGGTAGTGAAATCTATGTTCAAGGGTGTAAAACCCAGAAAGTACAGCGCCGAAAACAGCTCTATGTTCACCAACAAACTCCGTCTGCGTCTCAACAGCAAGGTCAACAACAACCTCAGCTTCGCGGGCAGGCTTGTTATGTATAAATCATGGGGCGATTCCAACAACATCAGGTTCTTCGACGGAACATTCAAGAGCATGTATCTTGACGGCAACTCCGCTGCTGTTCCCACGGATGACTCTGTACATGTTGAGAGAGCCTACTTTGTTTACAAAAACAATATAGGCGATGTGGGTTACCACTTCTCATTCGGACGCCGCCCCTCCACCTACGGCCCCGGTTATGAAAACCATGAGAACTCCGTTCTCGGCGGTTCTCCCGTGGCTTCCATCATCCAGTGGAACTTCGACGGCGCGTCACTCCAGTTTGACTTTGATGAATGGGTTCCCGGCTCCTTCATAAAATTCTGCTACGGCAAAGGATTTGAAGGTCAGTGGGGTACAGCAAACGCTCTTTCTGCCAACAACGGTCTCATTTCCAATCCTAATGTGGACGATGTTGAGTTCGGCGGAATCATTGTCAAGTTCTATGACGATGAGCAGTACAAAGTCTGGTACAACTACGCCAGAGGATTCGGCGTGACAGACGGCTTCACCGGAATGGTAGCTATGCCCTTCTATATAAGCGGCAAAGACTACAACATGGACGGACAGTACGACGAATATTCGTTTAACCCCAACTACGGCGGCTACGCCTCAAGGTTTGAGCCCACAGCGGAAATAGGCGACATAGAAATGCACGCCTTCCTTGTTCAGGGTGAGAACTTCGGCTTTAACTGGTTTGCCTCATACAACCTCAGCCAGACCCACCCGGACGGCAGGTCAAACAACCCCATGTTCCAGTTTATGGATCAGGACAAGCTTCTCGGTTCAGACAGCAGCAAGCACGGCAACATGGTATGGGTGGGCGTGACAACTCCCGCACTCCCCGTAACAGGCGGCAAGCTTGGGTTTGAATACAACCAGGGAAGCAAAAACTGGATAAACTTCACCGCGGGCGAGGATGACATTGTGGGCAGCAAACTCGCAGTGAGAGGTAAGGTTTACGAGGTTTACTACCATCAGCCCATAGTTGACAACAAGCTGTTCGCCACAATCGGCTATCAGTATTTCGACTATGAATACACAGGCAGCGGCAACCCCATGGGTGCGCCCACCAAGATTGACGACGTAAACGGTCTTCACGCTATGATGCCTGTTGTTGATAAGGTTGAGAAATTCTACGGCTCCTTTACTTACAGTTTCTAAAAATTTTATGCGGGGGCTCTTTCCGGGGCTCCCGCTTTAAGGCTTATAAATGACCTTGCTGCAAACTTTGTTCCGCTTCATGTCCGCACATAAGATTTTGGTCATAGAGAATTTAGCGCCTTTTCCCAGTAGACAGATAGTATTCTAACGATGTTATAATTTTTAAATATTTATACTTGCGAATATTAGGGAAAACAGATATAGATATAAGTGTATATTGTATACAGTGTACAGTCGGTTAGTAAACGAACTTGTCGGTTAGATTAGTGATATAACAGGAGGTCCATTCATATGAAGCTCAGTCGCAGGAAGTTTCTTGCAGCTTCCGGAGGGGCATTCGCGGCGGCAGTGGCGGCAGCGAATCTTTCATCCCTCACGGCGGTTGCGGAAAGCGGACACGGTGATGCGCAGACAGGGGAAAAGGGCGAAAAACACGTCGCTTCATCCTGTGAAATGTGCGTTAACAAATGCGGGTTTTATGCCCACGTGGTTAACGGGCGCATCAAAAAGCTTAACCCCAACCCCCATTTTTTTAAAAGCCGCTCAATGCTTTGCGCAAGAGGCAATGCAGGCGCGGAGGAACCCTACAACCCCGAAAGGCTTAAAGCACCGCTCGTAAGGGACGGTGAAAGAGGCGAGAATAAATGGAGAAAAATCTCATACGAAGAGGCTTTCCAGATCGTCGCTCAGAAGCTCGCAGAGGCCAAGGCAAAATATGAAAACCGCTCATCCGTGGCCTTCTTCTCCTCAGAAGGGCTTCAGGAAGGCAGCTTCCATATGCTGGCACAGACCTACGGCTCAACCAACACCGTGCGTCACCCTTCGCTCTGTCTCTCATCCACAATTCAGGGCTGGTCATCTGTTTACGGAGTTTATCCTGATGCGGATCTGGCTAATGCCATGTTTGTTATAATGCCCGGCGCCAACAGGGCGGAAGCGATTGTCACACCCGATTCTATGGACTTCCTCCGCTACAGGCCCAAAGGTCAGCAGCTTGTGGTTCTGGACCCCAGATTTACAAACACTGCCGCGAAAGCTGATAAGTGGTATCCGGTTAAGCCCGCCACTGACATGGCTTTCATGCTCGGCATGATAAACGTGATAATCAACGAAGAGCTTTATAATAAAGAGTTTGTGGCGAATATGACCGAAGGCTTTGAGGAACTCAAGGCTCATGTTCAGCAGTATACTCCGGAATGGGCAGAGAAGGAGTGCGAAATTCCCGCCTCTGAGATTCGCTGGTGCGCCCGCGAATTTGCAAAATATGCTCCCCGCTCCGTGGTTTACCCCGGCAGGAGAACATCGTGGTATGTGGATGACGTTGCCTTCCGTAGAGCCTGTGCCATCCTCCCCGCCCTTTGCGGCTGCTGGGATGTTCCGGGCGGCATAGTTCCCAAAGCCGGTGTTCCCCTCAAGACCCCTGATGTCATGTATCCTTTCTACGATATGGTTGAGGAAAGGCTCGATGTGGAATCCTTCGGCGAGTTTGACAACAACCTCCCGGATGATGCCAGAAAAGAGGCGGGACTTCCCCTTGATTCCGTTGCGTACCTCGGTGAGAAGGACGGAAGCTGGATTCGCTTCCGCGAGGCTGTCCTTAAGGGTGAGCCTTATCCCGTAAAAATGATGATGATCTACAAGCAGAACTTTGTGGAAGCTGCTCCAAACAGGGCGAAAACCCTGAAAATGATGGAGATGATGGACTTTATCTGCATGATAGATATTCAGATGTCAGACACCGCCTACTACGCGGATCTGGTTATTCCCGAATCCACCTATCTGGAAAGATGGGACGTGGTGCACAGTCTTGCGGGAATCTGGCCCATAGCTACCTTCCGTCAGGCGTGTATTGAGCCTGTTTACCAGACCAAGTCAATGTTTGAGATAACAGCGGGAATAGTGGATGAGATGCTGAAAATTCCTGAGCTCTGGGATGATACAGACGAGGAAGAACTTGAGTACTTCAAGGAAGACTTCATTGAGGCTATTCTCCATGCCCCGATACAGGATTACATCAAGTATCAGGTCAGCGGCTATGAAAACGGTTATGAAAGGCTCCTTAAAGAGGGCGTGATCTACAAAACCGATAAAGGCGTTTACGGCACAGCCTCAGGAGAGGGCTTCCGCTTCAAAACCAGAAGCGGGAAAATAGAATTCACCAACGTGAAATACCCCGAAAAAGGGCTTGATTCCCTTCCTGTTTACAGAAAAGCAAGACAGCCCCAGAACGGTCAGTTCCGTTTTATCCTCGGCAGACACGGCTGGAACACCCACACCGGGACACAGAACAACGAATACCTCTGGGAGATACAGAAGGAAAATACCCTCTGGATCAATACCAAGGAGGCTTTCAGACTCGGCATCAAAAACGGTGACAGAGTTGTTGTGAAAAGCTCAGTGGGCGAACAGACGCTCAGAGCCGAAGTTACAGAGAAGATCCGCCCCGACTGCGTTTACTACGCACATGGGTTCGGCCGCGTTTCAAAAGGGATGAGCCTTGTTTATCAGAAGGGCGCCTCACAGGCAGCAATTCTTGAGGACTACATAGAGCCCATTTCCGGTAATGCAGCTATGCATGAAACCTTTGTAACCGTAAGCAAGGCTTAGGAGGTAACGGCAGATGGCTACCAAAAAATTCGGCATTGTTCTTGATGCCAGAAAATGCCTCAACTGCAAGGCATGCACCGTTGCCTGCAAGTTTGAGAATATGATCCACCCCGGTGACAGCGAATACAGAATATGGGTCAGCGAGCTTGAGCTTAAGGGCACTTACCCGAACCTCTCGCAGGAATACCAGCCCTCACAGTGTCAGCACTGCGAGAACACACCCTGTGCAAGCGTTTGCCCCACCAAGGCAACCTATAAATCGCCGGAAGGTGTTGTGCTTATAGACTATGATAAGTGCATTCTCTGCAAAGCATGCATGACCGCATGCCCCTATGACGCGAGATACGAGAACGTTCATCTTCACGCCATAGACAAATGCACATTCTGCTACCAGCGTCAGCCCGAAGGCAGGGAACCGGCCTGTGTGGAAACATGTCCCACAAGGGTAAGGGTTTTCGGTGATCTTAACGATCCCGAAAGTGAAGCAAGCAAAGTGCTTGCGCGTAACCATTCTTATCAGCTTAAGCCGGAGAAGAATACCAGACCCCGGCTGCACTATATAAAATAAGGGGGATGTTCTGATGGCAGCACATACGGAAAACCACGGAAAATCTTTTTTGAAGTCCCTTATAGTTAATAATAAGGACATTCCCGCCATGCCTTTCATAGTCCTCGGCCTTATACTTTGCGCTGTGGGGGCGGTTGCGGTTGTTACAGTGTTCGTAAAAGGACACCATGAATCCTACGGCGTAACCAGACAGGTTCCGTGGGGGCTTCTGATCTCCTCATATGCCTATTTTGTTATCATCTCCACCGGGATAGCTTTTATAGGCGGTCTGGGGCATGCTTTCGGATATGAAAAATATGCGAAGATAAGCAAAAGGATAGTTGTTCTGGCTACAATTGTTCTCCTTGCGGGCTTCACGCAGATCCTTATGGAGATAGGCAACCCGCTGAGAATGGTTTACATGATGATAAGCCCGAACTTCAAGGCTCCCATCTTCTGGATGGGTATGTTCTACGGTATTGAGCTTGTGATACTCGCCTTTGAGCTTTACCTGATATTCAAACCGAACCAGACAGAAAGCGATCATAAGCTTGCTGCTGTTGCGGGCTTTCTTGCTCTTCTTGTGGGTGTGCTTGCGACCAGCAACCTTGGCTATGTCTTCGGTTCGCTTAACGCCAGGGACTGGTATCACGGCATATACTTCTCCACTTTCCTTGTGGTTTCAGGGGTAACAGCCGGGGCAGCACTGCTTATCCTCGTGCACAATATAGTTTATAAAGGCAGCCTTCCCGAAGAACTCAAACCCTCTATGCTCTCCCTCGGCAAGCTCATGGGCGGCGGAATAGGGGTGATGATGTTCCTTTACCTGTGGAAGATGCTTTCATCAATATTCACTGAGCCGGGGGACGCTTATATGTCTGTCATGGCACTTGTTTCCGGGCCTTTAGCGTTCAACTTCTGGATAGGCGAAATGCTTCTGGCGGTTGTTCTGCCCCTCGCGCTCATAGTGACTGCTAAAGGCAGCGTGAAAAAGCTGAGCCTTGCCGGATTCATTTTCCTCATCGGCCTGTTTTTCACAAGGTTTGACTTTGTGGTTGCGGGTCAGCTTCCTCCTATGAGGGAAGGCTTCCCCGGTTCAGGAGTAGTTACCGATGCGCTCGGACTTGCTATGTACAGCCCTTCGGCACTTGAATGGCTTGTTTATATGTTCGGCTTCGGTGTGTTTTTCCTGCTGTATTTCTCAGCGGAGAAGTTCCTGAATCTTGAGACGGAGAGCCACCATTAGAGATTGAAAACTGCCCGCACGGCTCACTGAAAAAAGGGGCTGTGCGGGCAATACTGCTTATGGAGGATGGCAGATATTTATTAATTGCTATATACAGGTGTATAGATAAATATTTGTCAGTACTATAGATTTTATCTATGGATATATATCATAGCTAATTACTTGGTAATTTGCTTTTTTAATTTCAAATAGTTAGAATGCTTATTGGTTAAATTGTATTCATTATTTGATTTTAAAATTGTAAATTTCGTAAAAATGAGTATAATAAATTAGTTGTTTGTTGATAATTTATTAGTTTAACTTTTACGAAAAATGCAGATGCAGCCTTTGATAACAAAGACCTGTTCCCGTGTATTCATCAAGCGGAAGAGTGAAGGGGCAGGCAGAGTTATAAATTTTAATTAACCCCGATGGAGGTATTTTTTAATGCGTATGTTAAGCAGAATTCTCATGACTGCCGTGCTCAGCATGGCTCTTTTTGCTGTTGGCTGCGGAACGGCAACGAAGGAGGCAGCAGCCCCCGCCGAGGCAGTGAAGGCTAAGTCTGTTGCGGAGCAGATAGCCGAATCCGGTTTCGAAATGGTCAAATTTGACGAAGTTAAAAAAGTTGTCGGCGACGGCATGTTCAACGCTTCAAGAGGCGTTCTTGTGGATGCCAGACCTGAGCGTACATTTGATCAGGGTCACATCCCCGGCTCAGTCAACATCCCTGACAACAAATTTGAGCAGTTTTTCCCTGTTCTCGCTGAAAAGAAAGTGACAAAAGACACATACATAATCACTTACTGCGGCGGTGTGGACTGCATAAAAAGTCTTGATGACGCTAAAATGCTCAAAGACAAAGGCTACACTAACATAAAAATCTATCTTGACGGCATGCCCGACTGGACAAAAAAAGGTCAGGCTATCGAAATAGGCTTTGAAACAGCAAAAAAACTTCAGGCCGAAGGCAAAGCGCTTTTCGTTGATGCCCGTCCCGAAAGAGTTTTTGAAAAAAGCACAATCCCCGGTTCCGTAAATGTTCCGGACAACAAGTTTGAGCAGTTCAAACACCTTCTTCCCGCTGACAAAAACGAGACATTCGTTGTTTACTGCGGCGGTTACGAATGCGTTAAATCGCACGTTGTTGCAGAAGAGGCTATGAAGCTCGGCTATAAAAAACCGCTTATATACGCGGGCGGCCTTCCCGAATGGGAAAAAATGGGCGGAACAATGACTGCTGCCGCTCCTAAAGCCGCTGCCGCTGCTGCTCCCGCAACAGGAATCAAGCAGGGCGCTGAACCCGGCTCTGTTGACAAGGATTACTTCAAAACACTTGTTCCTTCCAGACCTGCTAATATCATTATTGTTGATGTAAGGACTCCCGCTGAATTCCAGAACGGCCACATTGAAGGCGCAATAAACATTGACGTGAACAAAATGTACAAAGAAGGCTGCGAGGCTGTCACTTCTCTTCTTCCGAAAGAAGGGGATCTGATTTTCCACTGCGCCTCAGGCGGCAGAGCGGGCGAAATGTATTTCGGCCTCATAGAGGACTGCAAGTTTGCTCAGAAGGAAAGACTCCACTTCCTTGACGCTCACGTGAAATTCAGCAATGCTCAGTGCATAGTTGAATAACATAAGCAATTACACTTTTTCATAATCTTTCTTCAAAAAAGGCAGCCCGGAATTTCTCCGGGCTGTTTTTTTTATCCCTTAAGCGCCTTGTGGCAGAGTTCACCCAGACGTTTCAGATACATCTCCGTTTCATCATTCCACACCACGGCGCAGTTAATGCGCATGCAGTTGTTATACTTATCCTGCGATGAGAAAACCGTCCCCGGTGCGAAGCCTATGCCTTCGTGCGAGGCGCGCTGGTATATGGCAAGAGTATCTGCTGTTTCGGGAAGCTCCAGCCAGAGGATGAACCCTCCCTTCGGGCGGGTGATTCTGGTTCCTTCGGGGAAATATTTGGAAATGGCGTTGGTGAATGAGGCCACAAGTGATGAGCATGTGCCTCTGAATTTCTTGAGGTGGCGTGTGTATTTACCGGATGCCAGATACTCCGCCAGCGCAAGCTGGGTGGGGCGCACTGTGTCCACTGTGGTGGAGGCTTTGTACTTGAACATAGGGGTGAGGTATTTTTCGGAGCACATCCACGCAACCCTGTATCCGGGGGCAATTGTTTTTGAGAAGGAGGAGACGTATATAACAGATTCCCTGTCATGCTGGTACAGTGTGGAGGGGCGCTCTCCCTCGTGGGGCAGGTCGCCGTATATGTCGTCCTCTATTATAACTGCGCCGCTTTTTCGGAACATATCTGTTATCTCCTGCCTGTCGCTTTCAGGAATAAGGCAGCCGAGGGGGTTGTTGAAGTTAGGCTGAATTATCGCCGCCTTCACATCATCCCGCATCAGGGCACGGCGGAGCGCTTCCTTGTCTATCCCTGTTACAGGGTGGGTAGGGAGCTCAAGGGCGTATATCCCAAGGGCGTGGAGAATGTTTGTATATCCGAAATAGCAGGGTGATTCCACAATAACGCTGTCCCCCGGCTTTGTGAGTATTTTGAGGGCAAGGTAAATCGCCTCCGAACCGCCGGAGGTGATGATCATTTTGTCCGTTGGCATGGTGATTCCGCTGGAGAGCATGTGGTAGGCTATCTGGTTTTTGAGCTCTGGCAGGCCGCCTATTGTTTCGTATGATGAATGGTTGGGTGTCTGTGCCATGGCTTTTTTCATCATCTTCGCCAGTTCGTCAGTGGGCAGAAGCTTGGAGGATGGTTCTGCTACTGCGAATGAGATTTTGCTGGTCTTCCCCATGGTGTAGTAAAGCTGCATGACAAGGTCAAACTTGCTGACAGGGTTGGGCACGGGGGAGGGGCTTGTGGCCTCCGGCTGAGGAAGTCTGCGCATCTGAGTGTTTACCAGAAAGTAGCCTGATTTCGGGCGTGATTCTATGAAGCCCTTGCGCTCAAGCTCCATATAAGCTTTCATGACGGTGGTGACGCTGGTTTTCAGCTTCTGTGCTGTTTCCCGCAGGGAGGGAATCTTTCCTCCTGATTGCAGTTTGCCTGTTTTCACCATTTCAAGGATCAGTTCCTGTATCTCTTCGTAAAGGAATTTTCCGTCATCAGCCGTCATATATCACCCATCTGTTATACCTGAAATTTCTGTTATCTGCATCTGTTATTGTATCAGGAAAGTAGTATTATAATAAGCAGAAAGAGTCAATGATTATCCGGAGGAATGATATGAACAGTAACTATAAAGTGCGCAACGAACATAATGAAGTAAGGCTTGGCATATTCGCTTTCAGTCTGGCTGTGCTCGGTTTTCTCTGCCTGATGGGCATTCTCCAGTAAAATAAGCTTAAAGCAACTGTTACACCCGGAACAGGTGTAACAGATACAGGCATTATTTAATGCCGAATTCGTTTATTTTGCTGTGGAGTGTTCTGCGCGAAATTCCCAGAACCTCAGCCGCCTTTGTTTTGTTTCCGCCTGTTTTTTCCAGCGCCTTGATTATAAGATCCTTTTCGTTGTCCCGCATGTCCAGCGAACCGCAGCCGTTTCTGTTTTCAAGCGGCGGCAGGGTGTCAGGGGTAAGCCTTTCTGATTTTGAGAGAATAACGCTTCTTTCCACTATGTTTTCAAGCTCCCTTATGTTGCCGGGAAAAGGATATTTTTTCAGCTTATCAATATAGCTTTTTTCCGCTCCCTTGATCAGTTTCCCGAACCTCTGGGCGTATTTTGATATAAAAAAGTTCACCAAAGGCTCAATCTCCTGATTTCTTTCCCTGAGCGGAGGGAGATTCACAGGGAACACCGACAGCCTGAAATACAGATCCTCCCTGTATTCCCCTCTTTCCGAAAGTGTTTTCAGATCCTTGTTTGTAGCCGCCACAATGCGCGCATCCGTGGTCAGTGTGCGGATTCCGCCAACACGCTCAAATGTTCTGTCCTGAAGTACACGGAGCAGCTTTGCCTGCACCTGCGGGGGAAGCTCGCCTATCTCATCCAGAAATATTGTGCCTCCGTCCGCCAGCTCAAAACGTCCCTCTTTGTTTGCGGATGCTCCGGTGAATGCGCCTTTCATGTGGCCGAAGAGCTCGCTTTCTATGAGGTTTTCATTCAGTGCGGCGCAGTTCACTGCTACGAACGGCTTATTCTTCCGGGGGGAGTTGGCGTGTATTGAGCGGGCAATAAGCTCTTTCCCCGTGCCAGATTCTCCGAGGATCAGAACAGTTGCATTCAGAGGAGCCACCATCTTAAGCTGTTCTATGATTTTCCCCAGTCCGTCTGCGGAGTAAACACCTTCAAAGCTGTACTCCTCAGCGTATTCAAGGGGGGGTATAACAGTTTTCTCAATCAGTGTTTTTGCCACTGTTTCAAGCATGTGGTCTATATCCACAGGTTTGGTGAGATAATCCGCAGCGCCGAGTTTCATGGCCTCCACAGCGGTTTTAACGCTGGAGAATGCGGTTATCACTATGACAGGCACAGTCAGCCCCCTTCTGCTCACATGGGTGAGAAAGGTAAGGCCGTCCATTATATCCATCTTCATGTCGAGGAGGATTGCATCAGGCTCAAAATCATCAAGCTTAATAAGAGCCTCAGCTCCGTTAGCTGCTTCCTCGGTTTTATATCCGTTGTCTTCAAGGTGAAGCTTAATCATCAGTCTGTGGTTGGATTCGTCATCAACAATAAGTATTCTGCCAGCCATTTCTAGTTACCTGCCGAATTTTATTTCTATAATAAAAGGGTTTGTGCTTTTAACGTCCGCCTGAAACCCGTGGAGGGCGCATATCCTTTTCACCACCGCGAGCCCCAGCCCCGAACCTTTTGCCTTTGTGGTATAAAATGGTTCAAAGAGCCTGTTTTTCTCTGGTGCTTCTCCGGCCACATCGTTTTTCACTGTGATTCCTTTCTCGCTGTAGTCTATCTCCACTGTTCCATGCTCCGGCGATGCTTGCAGGGCATTAAGAAGCAGGTTGAACAGCACCTGAAGCATTTTGTCTGCATCAGCCTTTATCAGGGCATCCTCGCCGTTGATCGCTATGCGGACTGATTTGCTTTTAAAATCAGCGGAAAGAAGGTTAATCGTCTTATCCGCCAGCGCGCCGACGGAAATATTCTGCATGTCCGCCTTGAGCTCTTTGCCGAAAGTGAGGAAGTCGTTTACTATGGTGTTCAGCCTGTTTATTTCGTCTGTTGTGTGAGCCAGAATGTCTTTTATGTCGGGGCTCTGCTCCTTTTTTGCGGCAAAGCTTATAAGACCGGAGATTGAGCTCAGCGGGTTTCTTATTTCATGGGCGAGGATGTGGGACATTTTGCCCATCTCTGCTTCCTGTTCAACCTTTTTGAACCGTTCAATCTGGAGCAGGTGCAGCCTGATGAAGCGTATTACCAGCACATATGCAACTATGAGGAAAACAAGTATAATCCCTATCTGAACAAGCCCTGTGTACATCTGTCTTTTTGCGAGGGCAACAGCGGAGGAATCCATAACAAGAGCAACTGTTATATCCTGTAGGTTTTCGGGATTGGGCGGTTCCCCCATCATCCTCTGTCCGGATCTTCGCTCCATCATGTGCCCGTGGTTAGGATTGCTGAATGTCTTGAATGATGTATAAATTGTTATTGTTTCACCGCTCTCAACAATGGAGTACCCGCTTATCTCCCCCATGTAAGGCGGCGTGTGGGCAGGGGAGGGGTTGACTATTATTTTGCCGTCTTCATCGAAAATAACCATATTCAGCACTGAATTCTGTGTGCTGAGTTCCTCAACAAAGCGTATCAGCCTGTCCATTCCGGCATATCTGGAAACCATGAACGCCCGCCTTCCGCCTTCCAGCGATTTCAGAGAGTTCATACCCATGTCTATTATGTGGTGTTTGTATGTCTCTATGTTTCTCGTGTAGGATTTTATATGGATTACCGCGTGTATCAGGTTAAGCAGTATCACTGCGATAAGCACCAGCTTGAGCTTTTCGGCGAATCCGTTTTTATTTTGTTCCATCAGTCACCTTGTTGTTAGATATGCTCAATATATCAGTTGCCATGTTTAAAGAGAAGTGCTATCTCTTTTTACAATGCTTTTGAACGTAGCTCTCCTTGCGGGGGGGCAGAGCAGGCGCTTCGGCTCCGATAAGGCTCTGGCTCTCTTCCGCGGAAAACCTCTTATTGAGTATATATCCGAAAAGTTTGTCCGTGAAGGGTTCAATGTTTCCGTCATCTCTAAAGACGTTACAAAGTACCTTAATGTTCTCAGCGGTTCTGTGGAGCATGTGGAGGATATTTACGAACAGCAGTGCCCGCTGGCGGGACTTATCACTGCTCTGCGTCATTTCAGGGCGCCGGTGTTTGTGATCTCCACCGATGCACCGGGTGTGCCTGCTGATGCGGCAAAGGCTGTTCTCGGTTCATTGAGCGGTTATGATGCCGCAGTGCCGGATGCCTTCGGAAAAATACACCCGCTCATCGCGGCTTACTCACCGAGCTGTCTGGATGTTTTTGTAAACCAGTTTGAAACAGGCAACTACCGCCTTAGGGATGCTCTCTCCGCGCTGAATACGCGTTATCTGGACGATGCTTTCTTTTCCTCCATAGGTTTTGACGGTTCCATATTCTCAAATATTAACCGCAGGGAGGATATGGAGATTCTCAACAACACCGTTTGCGGCAAATAGTCCGTAGATAGAAAGTTTTTGTTTTTTAAAATTTTACCTTGCAAAACAGACAAAAATTTATTAAGTATATCTTCCTTGCTGCGCCCGTAGCTCAATTGGATAGAGTGGCAGACTACGAATCTGTAGGTTAGGGGTTCGACTCCCTTCGGGCGCGTTGAAAAAAGGCTTCCTTTATGGAAGCCTTTTTTTGTTATATCCTCTGCGAGCGTGTGCATCAAACTGACCGGATGATGTGTTACCGTGTCACTGCGAGGAGCGACGCGACGCGGCAGTCTCTAAAATATACTGAGAGATTGCTTCACCCTTTCAGGGTTTGCAATGACGCAAAACAGTCCCGAAAGGAGAAACCCCGGTAATAGAAAACCGGAGAACAAGGTAAAATTATGTGCAACGTTGAGAATGGTAACAGAATCAGCCGGTGACACAGGTAACATGTTACTTATGTCTATAACGTTGCACAGGATTTCAGACGGCTTCCGATAATTGTAACTCTTTACAGAACTGCGAACTTACCCCAGCAGCCCTTTATCTTTGGTTACGAAGCTTTCCATGCGCACCTCTGCAGCATCGGCAAGGGTCAGTCCGAACTCTCTGAGAAGCGGTATTGATTCGTCAATTTCGTTCCGTTCAAGCATTACCGCCAGTTTCAGAAGCTTGCCCAGCCTGTTTTCCGCACCCATAACAGCCTCCTTTATATCCGCGCTTACGTTGAACTGATCAATAAACGCTTCAAAAGGAGCCTCCAGAATCACATCCAGAAGAGAGAGCAGACCGGTCAGAAATGCCTTCTCTTTGAGATCGCGGCATGATTTTTCGGCTATTTTCTCCATGGTGGACGCACGCTCATGGGCGGTCTGCATCAAAGGGTTTTCGCAGGGGTCCATATTGCCTTTTGAGGCATACAGCAGAAGGGTAAGCCATTTTGAAAGATTATTTCTGCCGAGAAGCGCCGCCGCATGTTTTATAGAAGTTATGTCAGATTTCAGGAAGAATGCGGATGAATTTATGAATTTAAGCAGGTTGAGGTTTATTGCCGGATAGTTTTTCATCTCCCGCGCTATAAATTCCATCGTGCTGTTGTCATCTCTCAGTATGTTGATCAGGCTTATCACTCCTGCCATTGAAGGGTCTATCCCTTTTTTTGCAGATACAACAAGGGGTTTTGCAAAGTAATACCCCTGAAAGTATTCAAACCCCAGTTTTTTGCAGAACTCAAACTCGTCCCTTGTTTCAACCTTTTCTGCCAGAAGACGGACGTTCATCGCTTTCAGCGAGTCCATGTTCTTTATTATCTGCATCTTGGAGACAGAGCGTATATCAACCTTGATGAAGCTCACATCCCCGAAGAGCGGGCGGAAGGTTTCCGCATGGCTTGCGGTAAATATGAAGTCATCCAGTGCGAAGCTGTAGTTCTGTTTGCCGTAATCTTTTATTTTATCAACCAAATCATCGGTAACTTTTGTGGTTTCCAGTATTTCAAGGACAGTTTTATCAGCGGGAAGAAGGGCTATTATGTCTTCATCAATCACCGATTCATCAATATTGATAAAGCCTTTCTTCGCTCCCAGAAGGGTTTCTATGCCGAAGTTCTGCAAAAGGTGCAGCAGGACGGATGAAGTTGCGGACAGATTGTCGTCTATCTCCGCTATATTTTTCTCTGCGTTACGGAAAAGTATTTCATAAGCATATATGTTTCCGTTGCTGTCAAGTATCGGCTGTCTTCCGACAAAAATTCTGTCGCTCATAAACCTCTTTTCCGCTTTTCCGGTGATATGTTTTTAACCGGACTACTCAAAAGGATAAAAAATATCAAGTGAAAATTACCTTTGTAAATGCTTCTTAGATAATATATCATATAAAGTAACTAGTTTCAGATAAAATAAAAGCATATGTTTTAATATTTCCGATATGCTCATAACAGTATAACCGGAACCTGCGTGCAGCAGGACAGGAAAGAGCAGAGGTGAAAACAGTTTGCGCAAATCAGCCCCTTGTCTCTTGAGGATTGACAAACTTGTGCTTCTCTGACATAATTTTGATATGGAATTACTTGAGAAACTGAATATTTTAAGCAGTAAGATAGAACGTCTCATAGATGACAGGGAAAACCTGAAAAACGAAAACGAAGCCCTGAGAAAGAGGGCTTCGGAACTGGAAGCGGAAATGTCCGCCCTTATTGAGGAAAGGAAAACGGTCAGGGAAAAAGTGGAGAGCCTTCTGGCTAAAATAGGGTAAAAGAATGAGTCCTGAAAGCAAGGAAGTTCACATAACCGTCGCAGGCGGGCACTACTCCCTGAGAACTGAGCACGAAGAGGTGCTGAAAAAAGCAGCAGGGCTTCTGGAGGACAAGTTTCAGGAATCGAGCGGTTCCTCCAAGATAGTCAATACTCACCGTGCCGTTGTTATGGCAGGTTTAAAAGTCGCCGTTGACAGTGTTGAGCTTTCAGAGCTTATGGCCGAAGCCGAGGCCAAAGTGGACAAGCTCAGCGAACGGCTGAACGAGATAGATATATAAAGATCCCCTGCGGCGTTCGTAAGATGGAAGAAAACTGCAGCCAACAATTTTAACCTGGGGGTTGATACTGGGCGCAGTGTGCATGCCTGCTTGCAGGAAGCCTGAAGCGCCCGTGATACTCCCGCCCTTATTGTAAGGGCTACTAGGTTTCTTCCACAAACGGCGCATGCGGGGGTTGGTTTTATGAGGATACTGGAAGCACTCCGCCCGAAAGGGCTTGAAGATATAGTAGGGCAGGATCATCTTTTTAAAGGGGATGCGCTCTTTTTAAAGCTGGTGAAGTCAGGCAACTTTGACTCGCTGATCCTGATTGGCCCGCCGGGCTGCGGCAAAACCACCGCGGCGGAACTGGTGGGAGAATACCTTGCTATACCCTTCTTCAGGCTGCATGCCTCCACTTCCGGTTCCTCGGACATAAAGAACATAATCGAATCCACGAAGCACTACGGCAGAGAGGCCATTGTCTTCATCGATGAGCTTCACAGGTTTAACAAAACCCAGCAGGATCTCCTGCTGAAAGTTATCGACGGAAGGCATGCGAAGCTTATAGGAGCCTCCACGGAGAACCCTTACTTCAACCTCACTCAGCCGCTCCGCTCAAGGAGTTTTGTGTTTGAGTTCAATCCTCTTGGGGACAGGGCTCTGGATCAGCTTTATGAAAAGGCTGTTTCCTACATAAAAGAAAGCTACGGGGTTGAAGAAGTGACAGCCGATGACGAAGGCCTGACAAAGCTTAAACGTGTCAGCCTCGGCGACGGCAGACGCTTTCTGAACATGCTGGAACTCTCCGTTATAAAGGGTGTTTTCAGCGGGCGGAGCGTCACACTGGGTCTTCAGGGCATTGAAGACTACGTCACAGGCGGAAGCTACGATACGGACGAGCATTACGACCTGCTTTCCGCCATGATAAAAAGCATAAGGGGCAGCGACCCCGATGCGGCTCTTCTCTGGGGCATGAAGCTTATGGAAAGCGGAGTGGCTCCGGAAACTGTTTTCAGAAGGCTGCTCATCTCCGCCAGTGAGGACATAGGCAACGCCTATCCCGATGCGCTGGAATTTGCGAATGCCTCTTATCAGGCGTTTACAAACGTGGGCAGACCCGAAGGGGACATTATCTTCGCTCAGGCGGTGACTTACCTTGCATCCTGCCCGAAGAGCAACAGGAGCTATATGGCTCTGCACAAAGTAAAAAATTACCTTCAGGCACACAACCCCAAAGTGCCTGACCATCTTAGAAGCGGGGGCAGCGGATATGTTTATCCGTTTGATCACGGAAGTTTTGTGAAGCAGGATTATGCGGAGGAAACGCTTAATTTTTACAATCCTTCCGAACAGGGATTTGAGGCAAAATTTGCTGAACGCCTTAAAAGGCTCTGGGACGGCGTAAAGAAATATGAATAAAGCCGCCCTCAGAAAGCTCATGAAGGAAAAACGCTGTCAGCTGGCTGTTCCCTTTGTGGAGGAGGCCTCGCGCAGCATATGCCTTAAATTTCTGGCCGAGTATAAATCGGCAAAGAGGGTACTTTTGTACTCCGATATAAATAACGAGGTGAAAACGGAAAATCTTGCGCTACAATTAATGAACGGAGGGACGGAAGTCTACCTGCCCGCATTAAAAGAAGGCAGGCTGGTTACCGGACCCTATGACGGAGGATTACAGGCGGGACCCTACGGAGTCAGGGAACCGATTGTGATAGATGACAGAACAGATTTTGACGTGGTTGCTGTGCCGGGACTTGCTTTTGACAGCGGGTTGTACAGGCTTGGCTACGGAGGCGGCTACTACGACAGACTACTGCCCGGACTGAAGCTTTCGGTCAAAGCCGGTCTGGGTTACGGATTTCAGATTGTCGGCACGGTTTACAGGGAAGAGCATGATTTCCCCTTGGATGCGCTGATAACTGAAAATTACATATACAGGAGGAGCAGATGAGCAGTCTGCATGCGTTACTTGCCCTCGCGAGCCTTTTAGTAGGTATGTTCGCGGGACTTTTATATCAGAAAAGAAAGAATGATAATGAGAATATCAGAAACAGCAAAACAGCCGAAGATATTTTAAGCAGAGCAAGAAAGGAAGCCGATGAGATAATCAAGGAAGGCAAACTTGAGTCCAAGGATTATGTCTATAAAGGCAAGCAGGAAGTTGAAAGGGAATCAAGAGAAAAGAAAAAAGAGATAGCCGCCCTTGAAAAAAGGCTTATCACCAAAGAAGAATCCATCGACAGCAAGCTTGATCAGCTTACCAAGAAAGAGGATGCGCTCCTTAAAAAATACGAGGAAGCTGAAGAAAAACAGAAGGTTCTCGACAGGCTCCGTGAAGAAGCGGAAGAGATCCGCAACAGAATGATAGCCGAAATCGAAAAGATAGCCGCCATGACAAGGGAGGAAGCAAAGCAGATGCTTATCGCCGAACTTGTTGAGGATGCAAAAATAGATGCGGCGCGTGAGCTCAGGGAAATCGAAGAGCAGACCAAAATGGATGCCGAGAAAAAAGCCCAGAGCATTATCGCAACAGCCATCCAGAGATGCGCCCCCGAATATGTGGGTGAGATTTCCGTCTCTGTTGTCAGCCTTCCCAGCGATGAGATGAAAGGCAGAATCATAGGCCGTGAAGGAAGAAACATCCGCACATTTGAAAGTGTTACCGGAGTTGACATCATAGTGGATGACACTCCTGAAGCGGTTATTCTTTCATCTTATGATCCGTTCAGAAGAGAGATCGCCAAAATGACCCTTGAGAGGCTTGTGACCGACGGCCGCATTCATCCGGCGAGGATAGAGGAGCTTCACGACAAATGCCGTGAGGAGCTTGAGAAACATGTCCTTGAGGTCGGCGAGCAGACCCTCTTTGATCTGGGCATACACGGCGTTCACAAAGATATTTCAAGGCTTATCGGCAGGCTCAAATACAGAACCAGCTACGGTCAGAACGTTCTCGGACACTCCATAGAAGTCGCGAAAATCTGCGGAACAATGGCAGCCGAACTCGGACTGAACGAGAAAATAGCCAAACGTGCAGGCCTTCTCCACGACATAGGAAAAGCCATAGACTACGAAAGCGAAGGCTCACACACCGAAATCGGTCTGGAAGTCGCCAAGAAATACAAAGAGGACTGGCGAGTGCTTAACGCCATCGCCTCGCACCACGGTGAAGAGGAGTTCAAGTGCGTTGAATCTGTCCTTGTACAGGCCGCGGATGCCATGAGCGCATCCAGACCGGGTGCGAGGAGAGAGGTTCTTGAGTCATACCTTAAAAGGCTTGAAAACCTTGAGACAATCGCTTCCTCGTTTGACGGTGTCAGCAAATGCTATGCTATTCAGGCGGGAAGGGAAGTTCGCATAATAGTTGAGCCCGACAAAGTGACCGATGAAAGGCTCGTGACTCTTTCCAAAGACATATCAAAAAAGATAGAGGAAGAACTCACATACCCCGGACAGATCAGGGTTACTGTAATCAGAGAAGCCCGCTCTGTGGGATATGCTAAATAACACAGTTAAATGAAAGTACTTCATATAGGCGATATAATGGGCAAAGCAGGCAGAAGCCTGCTTCGCTCCGCCGTACCCCGCCTCCGAGAGGAACTCGGACTTGACATTGTAATAGCAAACGTTGAGAACGCCGCAAACGGCTTCGGTATCACTGAGGCTCTCTATAAAGACATCCTTTCATACGGCGTTGATCTCATGAGCACCGGAAACCATGTGTTCGATGTGAAGGAATCCGAAAATTTCATCAGAAATCTGGAAAATCTCGTCCGCCCTGCCAATTACCCGGATGGAACCCCCGGCAAAGGGCACATAACCATAGAAAAAAACGGCGAAAGATTCACCCTGTTCAATCTCATGGGGAGAGTCTTCATGCCCCTTTCCGACTGCCCTTTCAGGAAATTTGACTCAGTCTACCCTGAAATAAGCAGAAGCTTTGTCCTTGTGGACTTCCATGCGGAAGCCACCAGTGAGAAGAACGCCTTCGGGCTGTACACTGACGGCAGAGCCGGAGCTGTGCTCGGAACCCACACTCACGTACAGACAAACGATGACAGGGTACTGCCGAACGGCACTCTGTATATTACCGATGTGGGCATGTGCGGCGGGCTTGACTCAGTCATAGGGATGAGTGCGGGTGCGCCGATAGAGCGGTTTCTGGGCGGTGTGCCGAGGAAATATGAGGTTGAAAAAGCGGGTAAAATGGTGTTTAATGCCCTGTTTTTCGAGTATGATTCGCTCGGTAAAATTGTCCGTTATTCAAAAATATCAGAAATATCGGGGGAGTAAATGGACTACAGAAAAGAGATCAAGCGCCTTGCCGCAGAAATGGACGCTGTTATTCTGGCTCACAACTATCAGCCTGCGGAAATTCAGGAAATTGCAGACATCACCGGGGACTCCCTCGGTTTAAGTATACAGGCGGCACAGACCGACAAAAGCACAATAGTTTTCTGCGGGGTTCACTTCATGGCTGAGACCGCGTACATGCTTTCACCACAGAAAACCGTTCTTCTGCCTGAGATAAATGCGGGCTGCCCCATGGCGGACATGATAACTGCGGATAAGCTCCGCGAGTTCAAGAAGCAGCACCCGAAAGCCGCCGTTGTCTGCTACGTGAACACAACTGCCGATGTTAAGGCAGAGAGCGACATCTGCTGTACATCCGCCAACGCGGTCAACGTGATCAGGCATGTGGACGCTGATGAGATAATCTTCGTGCCTGACCGTAACTTAGGTCACTATGTGTCACGCTTTACCGATAAAAAGATGATTCTCTGGCAGGGCTGGTGTCCCATACATAACAGAACAACCGAGCTTGAAGTCAGGCAGCTTAAGGAAAAATATCCCGATGCGCTTGTTGTGGCTCACCCTGAGAACCCGCCTTCTGTGGTGGAGCTTGCTGATCATGTCTGCTCCACATCGGGTATATACACATACTGCCGCGAGAGTTCCAACAAGCGTTTCATTATCGCCACGGAAGAGGGCGTGCGTTACCTGCTTGAAAAGCAGAACCCTGATAAGGAATTTATTTTCGCTTATGACGGGTTCATCTGTAAGAATATGAAGAAAACCACACTGAAAAGCCTTTACGAGGCACTGCTTTACAAACAGCATGTAATAACTGTGCCGGAGGATATAAGGGAGAAGGGTGTCCGCTGTATTCAGAAGATGCTTGATATACCCAGAAACTACTAATATTTTAAAATAATCTGACAATTTTCAGAAGCGGTTCCGAAAATTGTTGAATTTTAGAACATAAGTGCTAATATAGCGAACCTTTGTTCGGGAGATAATATGTGCAGCCGTCTTTCAGTCTTTAAGAAAGTAGCAATAGCCAGTGACCACGGCGGATTTGAACTTAAAGAACAGTTAAAAAATTACATATTAAAATACGGTGTGGATGTTCTAGATTTAGGAACAGATAACGAAGCCTCCGTTGACTACCCCGACTTCGGCGCAAAGGCCGGCATAGCCGTTGCGGACGGCGAAGCGGACGGAGCCATAGTGATATGCGGCTCCGGCATAGGCATTTCAATTTCAGCAAACAAAATACCCGGCATAAGGGCTGCCCTCTGCTGGGACACATACACGGCAAAAATGTCCAGAATGCACAATGACTCAAATGTTCTTGCCCTCGGCGGCAGAATAATCACCTTTGAACGTGCTGTGGACATGGTTGATTTATGGCTCACCACACCCTTTGACGGCGGAAGACACCAGAAGCGCATAGACAAGCTTGATGCTCTTGCTGCTGAAAGATGGCGGAAATATTTATCTGAGGAAAAATAACATGCTCAAAAAGTCGGGAAAAGGCTTCATCAGAGGGTTTTTTCTTACGGGAACAGGGTATTGAGGCCTAACTGGGATCAGTACTTCATTGAAATCACGAATATAGCCAAACAGCGCTCCACTTGTCTGAGACGGCAGGTCGGAGCACTCCTTGTTAAAGATAACCATATACTTGCCACCGGATATAACGGAGTCCCTGCGGGGGTGACCCACTGCGAGGCTGTCGGGTGTCTGCGGCAGAAACTCAATGTGCCCTCCGGACAGAGGCATGAGCTTTGTAGAGGGCTCCATGCCGAACAGAACGCAATACTTCAGGCTGCTTACCACGGTGTGCCCATCAAGGGCGCCACTCTCTACTGCAACACCAAACCCTGCTCAATCTGCACCAAAATGATCATAAATGCCGGCATAGTACGCATAGTTTACGAACTCTATTACGAGGACGCTCTTGCGGACGAGATTCTGGCGGAAACCAATATAATAGTTGAACAATTTAATAAAGGGTAGGCTCATGCCGTTTTTTGGATTCAGAGGAGGCGTTCACCCTGACTACAATAAGGGTGCGACGTCGGGCAAACCAATTGAGGTTATGCCCGTGAAAGAGGGTGCGCTGTACGGGGTTCCCCTCGCGCAGCACATAGGGGCTCCGGCAAAGGCGCTGGTGGCTAAAAATCAGGAAGTGAAGGCGGGAGAGCTGATAGGACAGGCCGCAGGCTTTATCAGTGCGAATATCCATGCTCCCGTTTCAGGAAAGGTTGTGGCTTTGCAGGATCTGCCTCATCCCGTCACAGGGAAGACGGCAGGGGTTATAATCGAGGCCTCAGGGGATCAGAATGAAATCCTCCCGGCGGAAGCTGCGGAGAAGTTTCAGGATGCCGTGCTGAGGGCAGGGATAGTCGGCCTCGGCGGGGCGACATTCCCCACAAACGTGAAGCTCAGCCCGCCCAAGAAGGTGGATACGCTGCTGCTTAACGGCGCTGAGTGCGAGCCTTACCTCACCTGTGACCACAGGCTTATGCTTGAGAAAACGGAAGAGATAATCAAAGGCGCGGACATAATCCGCAAAGCGCTCAATATCGAAAATCTTATCATAGGCATAGAAGAGAACAAGCCCGATGCGCTTGCCGCTTTCGGCAAGTTCGTTTCGGCATATAAGTTTGAGCTTATCCCCCTTGAGGTGAAATACCCGCAGGGCGGCGAGAAGCAGCTTATAAAAGCCTGTCTCAACAGGACAGTTCCCGAAGGCATGCTCCCCCTTGAGGTGGGTGTAATTGTACATAACGTGGGAACCTGTCTTGCCGTTTTTGAGGCGGTTGCAAACAGAAAACCCCTTATAGAGAGAGTGGTTACGGTAACCGGAGCCGTGAAGGAGCCCAAGAACCTCCTTGTGCGCATCGGTACACCCGTCAAGGATATTATAGAATACTGCGGCGGCTTTCTGGGCGAACCCCGCAAGGTGGTTATGGGCGGGCCTATGATGGGTTTTGCACTTTCCACCCTTGATGTACCCATGATGAAGGGAACAAGCGGCATTCTGGTTTTCCGCAGTGAAGACCTGCCGGATTTAAGACAGTGCAACTGCATACGCTGCGGCCGCTGTGTGGATGTCTGCCCCATGGGGCTCATTCCTTCCGTTATGGACAGGTTTGTCATCAGAGAGATGTATGAATCCCTTGCTGACTGGCATGTGATGAACTGCATCGAATGCGGCTGCTGTTCATACGACTGTCCGTCCAGACGCAACCTTGCGGGCGGATTCAAAACATCCAAGCGTGAGGTTATGAAGGTGCTTAAGGCACGGGAGGCACAGAAAAATGGCTGACAATAAATTTCTGGTTTCCTTTTCCCCCCATACAAGAGACCCGCTGACAACCGACAAGGTTATGATGCTGGTGGTGCTGGCGCTTGTGCCCAGCATACTTGTTTCCTTTTATGTATACGGCTTTTACGCGGTTAAAACCTACGCTCTGACGGTTATATTCTGTCTGGGGCTTGAGGCTCTTTTCCTTAAAATACGCAAACTCCCCGTCACAGTGAGGGACAACAGCGCACTGGTCACGGCAATTTTGCTTGCCATGAACATGCCCCCCTCGCCGCCTTGGTGGCTTGTGCTTGCGGGCAGCTTTGTGGCGATAGTTATCTCCAAGCAGGTTTTCGGCGGACTGGGGCAGAACCCGTTCAACCCGGCGCTTGTGGGCAGGGTCTTCCTGCTTATCGCATGGCCTGCTGAGATGACCTCATGGATTGAGGCCTCCACACTGAAAAGCGGTTTTATGTTCGATGCCGTAAGCACTGCCACTCCTCTGGGGCAGATAAAATCCGAGATCATAAGCAGCGGGCACATAGTCTCCACCGGAATGGCGGATGTTACGGATCTTTTCCTCGGAACAGTCAGCGGCTGTCTCGGCGGCGATTCCGCAATTGCTGTTCTCATAGGCGGGCTTTTCCTCATCTGGAAGCGCATAATAAAATGGCATATACCTTTTACATATCTGGCAACTGTTTTTGTACTCACAGGGCTTTACTGGCTCATATCCCCTGAGAAAACGCTCAACCCAGTTCAGCACCTTCTGGCGGGCGGGCTTATGCTCGGCGCTTTCTTCATGGCCACTGATTACGTAACCTGCCCCATGACCATTAAGGGTCAGGTGCTTTTCGGCTTCGGCTGCGGGCTTCTCACTGTTGTGATAAGGCTTTTCGGCGGTTATCCGGAGGGTGTGGCGTTCTCAATCCTTATCATGAACGCTGTAACGCCCCTCATAGATAACTACATGCGTCCCGCAAGCTTCGGCGAGGTGAAGTCATGAACCGTAACTCAGTTATGATGGTTGTGGTGCTCACTGTAATCGCAGGGATTTCCGCTCTCATACTCGCCTTTGTCTATGATTTCACAAAGGACCGCATAGCGGAGGAATACAGGAAAGACTTCCTCAAGGGGCTTACTGTTGTTCTGCCTGAGTTTGACAATGAGCCTGACAAAGAGGCAGTGGAAGTGGACGGCAGAATGCTTTATCCGGCTAAAATGGGCGGTGAGCTTCTGGCATACGCAGTGCAGAGTGTTTCGCCCAAGGGCTACAGCGGCGACATAGTCGTGCTGATGGGTGTGGATCTTGAAGGCAAGGTCACGGGCATTGAGATCCTGAAACATGCTGAAACCCCCGGACTCGGCAACAAGATAGAGTTTCCGGAGTTCAGGGACAGCTTTAAGGGACTCAGTAAAAATGATAACATCGCCGTTAAGAAAGACGGCGGCAACATAGAGCAGTTCAGCGGGGCGACTATTTCACCGCGCGCTGTCTGCGAAGCTGTTACGGCGGGACTCGCCTTTATGGACAAAGCGCTTGCGGAGGTGAAAAAATGAGACTTTCCAGCCTTACAGACGGCATATTTAAGAACAACGCCGTTCTCAAACAGGTTCTGGGGCTTTGTCCTGCCCTCGCGGTGACAACCTCCGCTGTGAACGGAATAGCCATGGGGCTTGCCACAACGGCAGTCCTTATCGGTTCAAACTCGGTTGTTTCGATGATAAAAAGCGTTATCCCCGCTAAGGTGCGTATTCCGGCTTTCATCGTTATCATCGCCAGCTTTGTTACGGTGGTTGATCTGATGATGAACGCCTTTGTGCATGACCTTCATAAGGTTCTGGGGCTTTTCATTCCTTTGATAGTTGTTAACTGCGTGGTTCTGGGCAGGGCGGAAAGCTTCGCCTCCAAAAACGGCGTGGGCGATTCCTTCCTTGATGCTGTGGGAACCGGACTGGGCTTTACTTTTGCCCTGTTTCTCCTCGGTGCGGTGAGAGAGGTTCTCGGCAACGGCTCCTTCTTCGGTCTCGGTCTGTTCCCCGAAGGGTTCAGCCCGGCGATACTGATGATTCTGCCTCCGGGCGCATTCATCGTTCTCGGCTTCATACTGGCCGGAAACAACTGGATAGAGGAAAGAAAGCGCGCGAAAGCGGGCAGGGCGGTGACAAATGGCTGAGCTTGCTCTGGTATTTGTCGGGGCGGTACTGGTTAACAACTTCGTTCTCAGCCGCTTCCTCGGAATATGCCCGTTCTTCGGCGTTTCAAGGCAGGTAGACACTGCAATAGGCATGAGCCTTGCCGTTACCTTCGTAATGGCAGTGGCAGGTGTGATAACATGGATTATACAGTACACAGTGCTGGATAAATTCGGCATAGGCTACCTCCAGACAATAGTTTTCATACTGGTGATCGCATCTCTGGTGCAGTTCGTTGAGATGGTTATAGAGAAGACTTCGCCTGATCTCTACAAGAGCCTCGGCATCTTCCTCCCGCTCATCACAACTAACTGCGCAATTCTCGGTGCTGCGATCATTAACATACAGTCAGGCTTCGGCTTTGTGACAATGCTTGTGTTCACCATCGGCTCCGCTCTGGGGTTCGGGCTTGCTCTTGTGCTTTTCGCCGGACTCAGGGAGAGAACAGAGCTCTCAGACATTCCGTACCTGTTCAAAGGAGTGCCCATAGCCTTCATAACGGCGGGAATCCTTGCGCTTGCCTTCATGGGCTTCAGCGGACTGGTTAAGTAGGTGAAGATATGACATCAGCAATACTGACAATGCTTTCGACCGGATTTGTTGCCGGTTTCGGGCTTATGATAGCTTCAAAGAAGTTCCACGTTGAAAAAGACCCCCGCATTGAGCAGGTGGTTAACCTGCTCCCCGCGGCAAACTGCGGCGGCTGCGGATTTCCCGGCTGCGGCGCTTTGGCTGAATCCATAGTTAAGGGCAAGTCCGCCCCGAACTCCTGCCCGGTTCTCGGCGCTGAAAGTGCTGCGGAGATAGCCGCCCTTCTGGGGATTGAGCTTGGCTCAAGTGTGCGGAAGGTCGCCAGAGTCCGCTGCAAAGGCGGCCGGGCGGAAGCTCCTGAAAAATATGATTACTACGGCCCCCGTGACTGTCACAGTGTAAATCTGCTTTCGGGCGGAAACAAACTCTGCTCATACGGATGTCTGGGTGAGGGAAGCTGTGTTAAGGCCTGCGGGTTTGATGCCATGTATATGGACGAAAACCGTCTGCCGGTTATAGTAGAGGAAAAATGCACCTCCTGCGGTATGTGTGTAAAGGCATGCCCCAGAAGCATAATAACCATTATCGAGCAGGACAAGCCGTTTGTAGTTACCTGCATGTCAAAAGACAAGGGCGGGGACGTTAAAAAAGCCTGTTCTGTGGGCTGCATAGGCTGTAAACTCTGCGTTAAAAACTGCCCTGTGACTGCTATCCAGGTGGAGAACTTCCTTGCCGTGATAGACCCTGACATCTGCATAAACTGCGGAAAGTGTGAGGAAGTCTGCCCCACGAAGGCGATAAAAAAGTTTTAAACCGCTTTGAGACTGCTTCACTTCGTTCGCAGTGACAGTAAACTTATGCGGCGTTGCTCTGATCGGAAGCGAAGATTCTCACGAACATGTCTGATAAGAGATTCTTCACTGCGTTCAGAATGACAGAAAAAAGAAACTATCGTTTGCAATCAGCCTCAAGCCGCCTTCCGGCGGCTTTTTCATTTTTTTCCTCAAGTATCGGCTGTTTTTTTCGATGATCCTCTTAGCTCTTTACGGATATGCACGGAGGCGGCCGTTATATATGACTGAATATTTAGACAGGGAACTCATTCTGGAAAACAAGATTGCGCTTCTGAACAGGCTCAGTAATTTTTATAAGGTCAGCAGTCTTTTTTTCAATCTCAGGAGCGATATGATTATCACCGCGAATGAGCAGTACGCAGAGGATTCCTCCGGCGGTACGGGCGGAACCATGGGCAGAATCCTTGCCGAAAGAATAAAACGCATTATTGAAAATACAAACCTTTTAGAGAGCGCAGTTGAGGACGGCTCCGAAAACTCCAGAAAAAAGAATGAGTTAAAGAAAAAACTGATTCGCCTCACTATGGAAAAAGAGTAAAAAAGTACCTTGACGTAACCCCTTCCGCTGACCTATCATAAGTCGTTTTAACCATCGTTATTTAACCTTTTTTTCGGAGGAACGGGGATGAAAAAAATCCTTCTGCTTGCTCTTGCTTTGTTCATTTTCGGATGCGGGGCAAAAACCAATGTTGAGAAAGTCAACTATTCAAAAAACTTTTCCCCGTCGATTATGAGCAGGGTTGCCGTGCTTGATTTTACGGTTGTTAACGGTCTGAGGTATGACTCATCAAACATAGCTGACAGGTTCACTGCGGAGCTTGTGGGCTCCGAGCTTTTCACCGTTGTGGACAGAAAAGATGTGGACAAGGTTATGAAAGAGGTGGGTTACCAGTTTAAAAATTCCGAGATAGGCACTCTGGATGATAAAACAGTCCAGAAACTCCAGCAGATCGGAGCCGACACTCTCCTCACAGGAAAGCTTATATCATTTAATCAGGACTTTAAGGGGCGGGAAAGGGTGTACTCCGAAGCCCACCTCACCGCAAAGCTCATCAGAATAGAAACAGGCGAGGTGGTCTGGTCGGCGGAGATTCTGAAAAGCTCCAAACCGGACAAGATCCGCAAGGAAGCCGCCCATCCGGAGGAGCTTCTTTCCGACATAATAAAAACCATGTGCGTACCGCTGAAAACAGAGAATAAATTCAGACGTATTATTAAGATGTAGGTGATTATGTGAAACCGGAGATTATTACAGCGCTGGACTACAGCGATATTAAACCAGTTAAAGAGATAGTCAGAAGGATAGGCAGCGCCGTAAGCTGGTATAAGGTAGGGCTGGAGCTTTTTGTTTCACACGGGCAGGAAGCGCTTGAGTTTCTTAAGAGTGAGAACAAAAACATCTTCCTTGATCTCAAGTTTCATGACATCCCGAATACCGTTGCAGGTGCGATGCACTCCTCCCTGAAATACGGCGTGGATATGGTGAATGTGCATGCGCAGGGCGGAGTTGAGATGATGAAAACCGCCGCTGATTCCATGAGAGAGGAATGTGCCAGGAGAGGCGTGAAGGCTCCTCTTGTGATCGCTGTAACTCTCCTGACCAGTCTGGATGAAAAATACCTCGAAAAATACAATATAGGTTTCAGCAGTTCCGCTGATTATGTTCTGCATCTGGCAAAAACAGTGCAGGAAGCGGGGCTTGACGGAGTTGTCTCCTCCGCAAGGGAAACCGGAATAATAAAAACAGCTCTGGGGGCAGATTTCATAACTGTCACACCGGGTATAAGACCTCTTGATTCTTCTGCGGACGATCAGAAAAGGGTGGTAACCCCTGCTGATGCGAAAAAACTAGGTACAGACTATATTGTGGTCGGCAGACCCATAACCAAAGCGGAAGATCCGTATCTTGCCGCAGTCAGAATAAGTGAGGAAATGAGATAATGACAAACGAACAGATTCTGGAAGTATTCAACAAGCACAACGCACTCCTTGAAGGGCATTTTCTGCTCTCCTCCGGCCTCCACAGCGACAAGTATCTCCAGTGCGCGCTGATCATGCAGTATCCGGCAATAGCCGAAAGACTCATTAACGATCTCGTGCTCCAGACCTATCATCTGGAATTTACCACGGTGGTAAGCCCCGCCATAGGCGGCATACGCTTCGGTTATGAATTTGCCAGACAGCTCAGGAAGCGTTCTCTTTTCACTGAAAGGGTGGATGATGTCGTGCAGTTCCGCAGGGGATTCGTCATGAAGCCGAATGAAAAGGTTGTTATAGCAGAAGATGTTGTAACCACAGGTAAATCCACAAAAGAATGCATGAAGGCTGTCCGTGATGCCGGCGGGGATATTCAGGCTGTTGTGAGCCTTGTTGACAGAAGCAGCGGCGAAGCCCAGTTTGATGTTCCGTTCATTTCGCTTCTCCAGATAGATGTTCATACATACGACCCTGCGGACTGTCCCCTGTGCAGACAGGGAACTCCTGCCATAAAACCCGGCAGCAGGAACTTCAAGGCTTAAATTTTTTTAAAAACAAACCGATATATTAAGGAGGAGGCTCTTCCCCCTCCTTAATATTTTTAATTTACAAATAAATCGTATAGACTAATATAAATCATACCAGTTTCGTTTTAAATAGACGGTGACGTATCAGTGGAAAAATATACAAATGTTGACAAATTTCTGATAATAAATCAGAAAATTATTCTGGACGTAAAGTTTGGGGAGTATCCCGGCGTGTTTGACTCCCGCATTGAGGATATTAAGAATAAAAGTATATATATAACCATGCCCAGCCAAAAAGGTTTTCCTGTGCCTTTGGCAGTCGGGGTCAGTGTAAATGTTTCATACGTCGGCGACGGCGGCCGTTTCAGCTTTCAGTCCAAGGTGCTGTCAAGGCTTAAGGAACAGATCCCCATGCTTGAGTTAGAGAAACCCTCGGTTGTTTTCAGGAAGGAACTGCGAGAGTTTTTCAGGATAAACACAGGAGCCAAGGTGAAAATCCTCGCTTCATATGAGGATGGCAGGGGCAATCCCGTTGATGATGTATTTGATGCTTACGTGCAGGATATATCAGGAGGCGGAATGAGGGTTACTGCCGGATACAGGCTTGAACACGGGCAGGAAGTTGAGATATACTTCGGTGATATGGTTCCTGAACTTAAATCTGCAAGAGCAGCTGTAATGCGCAGTGTGGCTCATGAGGACCAGAGATATGAGGCCGGGCTTAAGTTCCTCGGAATGAACACTGTTGACAGAGATAAAGTAATTAAATATGTTTTTAAAAGACAGCTCGAACTGAGAAAACTCATAGGCTAGGTGCTAATAATGGCGTTCAGCAGAGAAATTAAGGATTTTAGCGGAAAAACGGTGGAAGTGTTGTACCCTCTCCACGAAATTGACTCTTATAACGGGGAGGAAATGAAAACCTTCATCATCGAACATGATTCGTATGATGCCGTTATAGTCAATTTTTCCAGAGTAAACTACCTTAACAGTTCAGGGCTGCGTGAGCTGATTCAGATATTAAAATTTCTGAAAGAAAGGGGAAAGCTTCTTTTCCTCACCAACCTAAGCGAAGAGATTAATAAAATTTTCGACAGTACCAACCTGCACAGACTTTTCAGCATCCATCCCACGGACGAAACAGCAGGTACTATTCTGGAAGGCTGATGCCGCAAATCAATACTGACTTAATAATGCTGGACTCTATGTCCAAAGAGACGATGCGCGAATATTTCGCGGAGATCGGCTTTGAAAAATTCCGTGCCGATCAGATTTTCGACTGGATTCATAATAAGCGTGTGCTCGATTTTGAGCAGATGACGAACCTCTCAAAAAAGCTCCGTGAAAAACTCACAGCCGAATGCGGGTTCACTCAGTTTGAGGTGATAAAAGAGCAGCGCTCCATGCAGGACGACTCCATGAAGCTCCTCTTCCGCCTTAGTGACGGAAACATGATTGAGGCTGTAACCCTGCGCGATTTTGACCGTGCCACAGGCTGTATATCCACTCAGGTTGGCTGCCGCATGGGGTGTGTCTTCTGCTCCACGGCGAAGATGGGCTTCATCCGCAACCTCACTGTGGGGGAAATACTCCTTCAGGTACGCACCATGGACAACATGCTCCGTGCTGAGGGGCGCAGGCTGACCAACCTTGTTTTCATGGGGATGGGCGAACCGCTGGACAACCTTGAAAACCTTCTGCCTGCGATTACTGTTCTGCTGGATGATAACGGCTACGGCTTTTCATACCGCAGGATAACAGTGTCCACCTCCGGTCTCACCGATAAGCTGCCGAAGCTTTTCGAGCTTGATAAGCCTGTGAATCTTGCCGTTTCCATCAATGCGCCTACTCAGGCGAAGAGGGAGAAGATAATGCCCATTTCCAGAAAGTTCCCTCTGGATGAGCTTATGCGTGTGGTGAGGTCACTTCCTGTCAGCAAGCACAAAATGATAATGATAGAGTATGTTCTTCTCAAAGGGTTTAATGACTCCGAGGAGGATGCCAGAGCCTTTGCAAAGCTTATCAGAGGCATGCCTGTAAAGGTAAACCTCATCGCATACAACAACTCCAAGGACGGTGAGTTCAGAAGCTCCGGGGAAAAAGAAACTTTAAAATTCCAGCAATATCTGATACAAGAGAGGATCGGTACTTTTATCAGAAAGAGCCTCGGAAGCGACATTGACGGAGCCTGCGGGCAGCTTTACGCCAAAACGGCAAAGGAAAAAGGTGATGACAATGGCTGAACTCAAAGCGGGTGATCCCGCCCCGGATTTTTCTCTGGAAGGTGATGACGGCAGGTCTTATTCACTCTCTGATTTCAGCGGAGAAAAAATCGTTCTCTATTTCTACCCCAAGGACAACACTCCGGGCTGCACAACGGAAGCCCGCGAATTTACCGCGCTTGCTAAGGAATACGCCGAAGAAGGCTACAGGATAATCGGTGTCAGTCCGGACAGCGCAGCCAGCCACAAGAAATTCAAGGAAAAATATGAGCTTGAGATTCTGCTCCTCTCCGATCCGGATAAAGCGTGCGCCGGGGCTTTCGGCGCATACGGTGAAAAGAAGAACTACGGTGTGAAATATATGGGTATAATCCGTTCCACCTTCGTCATAGATACTGACGGAACAGTGCTTAAGGCGTTTAAAAACGTCAGGGCAAAAGGGCACGCGGAAAAAGTGCTGTGTGAACTGAGATGAAAGAGACAGGCGCTTTTGAAACCAAGCTGAAAAGGCTTGAGGAAATAGTGGAAAAGCTTGAGAACTCTGAGCTTGATATAGAAACCACGCTGGCTCTCTTTCAGGAAGGGATGCAGCTTGGCAGGGAATCGCGCAAAATGCTTGATGAAATAGAGATAAAGGTCAACAAGGTTCTCAGCGCTGACAGCGAAGGGAACATCCGCACGGAGCCCGCCGATGAATGATTTCAACCTGAAAGGCTATGTTGGCTTCTGGGCGGAGCGTGTTGAAAAATTTTTCGAAAGCTATATGGTTCCCGCTGATATTCATGCGTCAGGACTTCTGAAATCCATGAACTACAGCCTGTCCGCAGGGGGCAAGCGTATGCGCCCCGCGGTGATATTTTCATCCTTCGGCATATTCGACAACTATTTTGATAAAGTAACCCCGTACGCCGCTGCTGTTGAGGTTCTGCATACCTACTCCCTCATTCATGACGATCTTCCCGCTATGGATAATGACGATTTCCGCAGGGGCAAGCCCACTAACCATAAGGTTTTCGGTGAGGCTACGGCAATTCTTGCCGGAGATGCGCTGCTTACCAAGGCGTTTGAGATAATGCTGAATAAAGAGATCAATCCCGATATTGAAGCCCCGCTTATGGCGGAAGCAGCCTTTAAACTGGCACTAGCCGCGGGTGACAAGGGGATGGTGGGCGGCCAGTTTGCCGATATGCAGGCAGAAAGAACAGACCCGGAGGCTGAAACCGTGGACTATATCCACATGCACAAAACAGCAAGCCTCATTGCCTACTGCGCAGAGCTTGGCGCTATACTCGGCTACGGGGAAGATATAGACAAAGCGAACATGAAAGCCTACGGCAGGAAAATAGGGCTGGCCTTTCAGGTGGTGGACGATGTGCTTGATGTCACCTCCACGTCCGAGGAACTGGGCAAATCCATAGGCAAGGACGAGGCAGAGGGCAAGGCGACATACGCTGCCCTTTACGGGGTTGAAAGGTCGATGAAAATCGCCTCCGAACTCACAGCGGAGGCAATAGCCATAGTAGAGCCTTACGGCAAGGCTGCAAGGCCGTGCATAGAGATAGCCAAGTACGTACTGGAGCGTAAGAACTAGATGGGGACAATCGAAAAACTGAAGCTTCCGGATGATATAAAAAAGCTTGATTATCAGCAGGCTGAAATACTCGCCGCCGAAACAAGGGAGATAATAATCGGCACTGTTTCAAAAAACGGCGGTCATCTGGCTCCCAGCCTCGGTGTTGTGGAGCTTACAATAAGCCTTCTGCGCAATTTCACCCCCCTGTACGACCGCATAGTGTGGGATGTGGGGCATCAGTCCTACGCTTATAAGATCCTTACCGACAGGAAGGACAGATTCCACACCCTGCGCACGTTCAAGGGTATATCAGGCTTCATCAAACCCTCCGAGAGTTCATTCGATGCTTTCGGGGTAGGGCACACCAGCACATCAATCTCCGCCGGTCTCGGTATGACAGTTGCTGATTCGATACTGGGGCGGGACAGAAAAGTCGTTGCCGTCATAGGTGACGGAGCCATGACTGCTGGTATGGCGTTTGAGGCGCTCAATAACCTCGGTCATCTTGACAAGCGGATGATAGTTGTCCTGAACGATAATGAAATGTCCATAAGCAGCAATGTGGGCGCTTTCTCCCATTACCTTTCAAACCTTATGACAGGCAAAATGTACACCCGTTTCAGAAAGGATGTGCAGAGCCTGCTGGAAAAACGCCCCCTCGGTCCCAGACTTCTGAAAATAGCCAAGAAGATGGAGGAGGGGATAGTCGGCCTTTTCACACCCGGAATCCTCTTTGAGGAACTGGGGCTCAGATACATAGGCCCGGTGAACGGACACAAGGTGGCAGATCTGGACAAAGCGTTTCAGAACGCCATGCTTCAGGACGGGCCGGTGATAATCCATGTCTCCACCAAAAAAGGGCAGGGGTACGGGCACGCCGAGAAAGATCCGTCCAGATTTCACGGTGTTTCATCGTTTGATGTCAGTACAGGCTGTTCCTCCAAGCTGGGCAGCGCCGAATCATACACTGATGTCTTCGGAAAGGTTCTTGCCGAAATGGGCGTTAAAAATAAAGAAATAGCCGCGATAAGTGCCGCCATGAAGGACGGCACGGGGCTGTGCGAGTTTGAACAGAAATGCCCCGACAGGTTCTTTGATGTGGGCATAGCGGAGCAGCATGCGGTGACATTTGCCGCGGGGCTTGCCATAAGCGGAATACGCCCGTATGTTGCCATATATTCCACCTTCTTCCAGCGCGCTTTTGATCAGATAATTCATGATGTGGCAGTGCAGAACCTTCCCGTTGTTTTCTGTGTGGACAGAGGCGGGCTTGTGGGTGCTGACGGCCCGACGCACCACGGTGTGTTTGACATATCTTATTTCCGCATGATACCGAACATCTCCATCATGCTCCCTAAGGACAGCTATGAGCTTGAGACCATGCTTAAAATGACAATGGCGCTCAAAGGCCCCTCAGCGGTGAGATACGCCAGAGGCGAGGCTCACCATTATCCCGAACTGCCCGTTTCATCTGTTGAATACGGCAGACCGGAAGTGATAGAAGCGGAAGGGGAGATAGCAATAGTCTCAGTCGGACATATTTTTGAGGAATCGTACAAGCTCTGGAAAAACCTGAAAGAGGAGTACGGGCAGGTATCACTCATAAACCTCCGCTTTCTCAGGCCTCTGGATCAGGAATACCTGTGCGGCGTCATAGGCTCGAAAAAGCTTGTGGTAACTGTGGAGGAGGGTTCCGTCAAAGGCGGAGCAGGGGAAGAGGTTCAGTCTGTCCTTATGGACGGCGGAAGCAGGGCGAGGGTTGTCCGCTTCGG
The DNA here is from genome assembly GCF_026226615.1 of Geovibrio ferrireducens. NCBI lineage: Bacteria > Pseudomonadati > Deferribacterota > Deferribacteres > Deferribacterales > Geovibrionaceae > Geovibrio > Geovibrio ferrireducens. The sequence continues at coordinate 107,301 of NZ_JAJAPB010000002.1, read as the reverse complement.
CATACCTGATATATTCATAGAGCACGGCTCAGTGAAGGAACTCAGACAGATCTGCGGCTTAACCGCTGAGCAGATGTTTGAGAAAGTGAAATCCGTTTACGGCGGATTATGAAAAAGGAACGCCTCGATCTGCTTTTGGTGGAGTACGGGCTGGCGGAATCGCAGGAGCATGCAAAACGCCTGATAATGGCGGGGCTCGCAGTCGCAGACGATCACAGGATCGATAAGCCCGGTCAGATGATAAGCCGCGATGCCGTGCTGAGGCTGAAGGAAACCCTGCCGTATGTCAGCCGGGGCGGTTTGAAGCTTGAGAAGGCGGTAAGCGCCTTCGGACTTGATTTTAAGAATAAAACAGTTCTGGATATAGGCGCCTCCACCGGCGGTTTCACGGATCTTGCTCTCCAGAAGGGGGCAAAGAAGGTGTTCGCTGTTGATGTGGGCACAAACCAGCTCCATGAAAAGCTTAAGAAAGACAGCCGTGTCATAAACCTTGAGCAGACCAACTTCCGCACAATTCCGTTTGAAACCATAGGCGAAAAGGCTGATATAATCGTTTCCGATGTATCATTTATCTCCCTTTCAATGATTATTCCCTCCTGCGTACAGTTCTGCCGCGAAGGCACTGAGGCTGTGCTCCTCATTAAGCCCCAGTTTGAGGCGGAAAGGGGTGAAATAGGCCGAAACGGAATAGTATCAGATACATCCGTGCATGTCCGTGTTATAGAATCCGTGATAAGGGCTGCGGAGGAATCATCATTATTCTTCCGCGGGCTTGTCCAGTCCCCGATACGCGGAGCAAAAGGAAATCTTGAATATCCTGCGTATTTTGTATACAATTGCCCGTCAGACTTCGTTGGACTTACGGAGATTATCAAACGGGTAGCGGATGAAAACTATATCTATTATAGCAAAGCCTCACGGGGAGAAAGTCAGACAGACTCTTGAAAAAGTATGCGCTTTCCTTGCCGAAAAAGGTGTCTGCATCCTCTTTGAGGAGAAAGCCGCCGCAGTAATGGGTGCTGAGCCCGCAGACCATGATGAAATCAGAGAAAAATCAGACCTTGTTGTAGTCCTCGGCGGGGACGGAACCCTTATATCCGCCGCACGCCTTCTGGGCAGCAAAGAAACGCCTGTGCTTGGGGTGAACCTCGGCAGACTAGGCTTTCTTACCGAAACAAGGGTGGACGAAGCTGTCGCGGCTCTTGATGATTTCCTGAACGATAATTACAGGCTGGAAAAGAGGATGAAGCTCCACTGCCACATCGAGGAGGAGGGGCGGAAGACTCTTGAGATAGAAGTTCTCAACGATGTGGTTCTCAATAAATCTGACCTTGCCCGAATAATAGAGATGGAAGTCTACATAAACGGAGATTTCGTGAACCGCTACAGGGCGGACGGGCTGATTATCTCCACCCCCACAGGCTCCACAGCGTATAATCTTGCAGCCGGAGGGCCCATTGTTCACCCTGAGACGGAGACAATAATCATATCCCCCATTTGCCCCCATGCACTCACCAACAGGCCGATAGTTATAAGCGACAACAGCAACATAACCATAAAACTCAGAAGCAGGGACGAAAATGTGTCCATCACCTATGACGGTCAGGTGTGGCGTTCCATAGACCCGACAATGACCATATCCGTAAAAAAAGCTCAATCTCCCACCGTTCTGGTGGTTCCGAAAAATAAAAACTACTACTCCCTTCTAAGGGAAAAACTCGGCTGGGGCGATTCCTGATGCTTAATATGCTTCGTGTTGAAAATCTTTCTGTTATTGAGTCCGCCACGGTTGAGTTCGGGGAAGGACTGAACATCATCACCGGGGAAACCGGAGCGGGCAAATCTGTGTTTATAGGTGCTTTAAAGCTTCTGCTGGGTGAACGCTTCGCCAGAACCCTTCTTCGTGATGAGGAGAAAAAGCTTGTGGTGGAAGGGCTTTTCAGCGGTGATTTCTCTCACCTTACAGGTGACACCAGAGAGCAGTTCGAAATTGAGGACGAAGTCATAATCCGCAGAGAGATAGACAGCGCAGGGAAAAACCGTGTTTATCTCAATGGAAAACTGGCAACGGTTGTTCAGCTTAAGGAAGTTGCGGAAGGGTTCGCCGATATACACGGGCAGCATGAGCACCAGAGGCTCCTTAACCCTGCCTGCCATATAGAGTTTCTGGATGCCGCTGTGGAGCAGAAGCCGAAAGACGCTTATCTTGCGGCATACGGTAAATATCTGGAAAAAAAGAAAAAGTTTGAAAATATCAAGTCTGACATAGCAAAAACACTGAAAGAAAAGGATATTCTGGAATTTCAGCTTAACGAGATAGAATCAATGCGTATCGACCCCGGTACGGATGAAGGGCTTGAGGAAAAGATAAAGATGCTCTCCCATATGGAGAAGATACGCGAAGCGGCGGCAACTTCCCTGAACTATCTGAAAGACGGCGAAATAAACGCCTCGGAGCTGATAGGAAACGCCTCCTCCCTTATGTCCTCTGTTGCGGATTACGGTGCGGAGCTGGCTTCCGCCGCGGACAGCCTTGCCGATGTGGGATATAAGATAGCGGATGTGACCGCATTTCTGGAAAAGATGCTGGATATGCAGGAGCTTGACCCCGAAGAGCTTAACAGGCTCATGGACAGGAAGTTCCGTTTAGCTAACCTGATGAAGAAATACGGCGGTACGCTGGATGAGGTAATACGCCACGGGCAGGTTATAAAAGAGCGGCTGGACAACCTTTTTCTGGACGAGGACTCAATGTCTAGAATGGAAAAGGAGGTCACCGCGCTTCACTCAGAGGCACAGAAAAAGGCGGATGAACTCAACTCTGCCAGAAAAAAGGCTGCCGAAAAACTTTCTGCTGAAATTATTAAAAATTTAAGTGAACTGGAACTCAAAAACTCGGTCTTTAAACTTGAGTTTTTTCCTCAGGACGAACTTGACGAACTGGGCGGTGTACGCACAGAGTTTTATATATCCACAAACCCCGGCTTTCCTCCGGCTCCTCTGGCAAGAGTGGCCTCAGGCGGGGAAATTTCAAGGGTTATGCTTTCGCTTAAGGATGTTTTTGCCGAGTCTGACCGTGTAGGCACATTGGTGTTTGACGAAATAGATACCGGCATAAGCGGAAAAACGGCGAAGCAGGTGGCAAAAAAACTGGGCAGCATAGCCCGCGGCAAGCAGGTTATAGTTATCACTCACCTTCCTGTTGTAGCGGCAGAGGGGAACAGACACTTCCACATTTCAAAAGGTACAGACGGCGACAAGGCCAGAACCGATGTGAAAGCGCTCTGTGATGATGAAAGGGAAGAGGTTCTCGCGCTGATGATAGCGGGAGAAAAAACCCCTTCCTCCCTTGAGCAGGCGAAAGAACTTCTGACAGGCAGGGGTGGCAATGCTTAGCGCGTTTGTTAATTTTGTTCTGGATGCCGTTCACGGCATGGGCTATTGGGGGATAGTTTTCCTCATGGCTCTTGAAAGCTCGTTTGTTCCTTTTCCCAGCGAGGTTGTGGTTCCCCCGGCGGGGTATCTGGCGGCGCAGGGGAAGATGAACATATATTTTGTTGTGCTCTCCGGCGTGGCGGGGAGCGTGATAGGGGCACTGGTAAATTACTTTATTGCCGTTTACATGGGCAGAGGGCTTCTTAAAAAGTACGGCAGGTATCTTTTTCTTAACGAGGAAAAGTTTGCTAAGGTTGATGGCTTTTTCCTGAAACACGGAGAGGTCACAACTTTTACCGGAAGGCTCATCCCTGTGATAAGACAGTACATTTCATTTCCGGCAGGACTCGCCGGGATGAATATCCCTAAGTTCTGTTTTTACACAGGTCTGGGCGCGGGAATCTGGGTTGTCGTGCTTGCGTGGGTGGGATTTTTCATCGGAAACAATCCTGAGCTAATGCACAGTAAATTAAAGACGATAAGTATTTTACTGCTTGTTTTTGTAGCCGTTATTATTGTGTGCTACTTTTATTTTCAAAAAAAGAGAAAGAAGGCTGTGTGATGATGAAAAAATTTGTATTTTCCGTGCTTACCGCCGTGCTTATTTTTACGGCTCAGGTTTCCCATGCTTCCCCTTATATTGAAAGGACTGTGAAATTCGGCGAAACTCTGTACTCGATCCTTGGGGGGATTTTCGATTCTGCGCAGGTTGTGGAAATCGTAAAAGAAATTAAAAGCCAATTGCCCGATTTTACTCTGAAAGCGGGAGCCACTCTTCTTACCGATGAAAACTCGGTGCTTTTTAAACTCAGTATGGATAAAGAGCTTCGTGTAGAGAAAGACGGCGACGGTTTCAGGGTTGAAGCGGTAAAATATCCCGTGGAAACTGTAACAGCCTATGTTTCCGGCACTATTGAAAGCAGCCTCTACAACGCCATAACCTCAACCGGGGAGGACTTCTCTCTGGCTATGAAAATGGCAGAGATCTACGAATGGGAGATCGACTTCTTCAAAGACATACGCCACGGTGACAGCTTCACCCTCCTTGTGGACAAACGCTTCATCAAGGGTGAGTTCGCAGGCTACGGAAGAGTTCACGCGGCTGATTTCTTCAACAACGGCCGTCACATCCGCGCACTCTACTATGAAAACGGCAAGACAAGGGGCTACTTCACCCCCGAAGGCAACGCTCTTAAAAAAGGATTCCTCAAGGCTCCGCTTAAATTCGGCAGGGTTTCATCAACATTCAGCTACAACAGGCTCCACCCTGTGCTTAACAAAGTCAGACCCCACCTCGGAGTGGATTACGCCGCGCCCGTGGGCACACCCATATACGCCACTGCTGACGGTTACGTGAGCAAGAGAGGCTACGGAAAATATAACGGCAACTACATCGGTCTCCGTCACACTAACGACTACCACACTCTTTTCCTCCACCTTTCCAGATTCGCAAACGGCATGAATGTAGGCAAGTATGTCAGGCAGGGTGAGGTCATCGGCTATGTCGGCAGTACAGGCATATCCACCGGTCCCCATGTCGACTACCGTCTGAGAAAAGGGAACACGTACATAAACCCGCTGACGTTCAAGGCTCCAGCGCCGAAACTTCCGAAGGCAGAAGTCGCGGAGTTTCAGGACACAACAAAATACTACGCCTCCAGACTGGATGAGGTGCTTGTAAAAGCGGCTTACGCCTCCAAAACTGTTCCTACTATGTAAAGCTAAGCGCCCTTTGCATAAATCTTCCCCTGCCCTCCTTTGCTAAAGGAGGGTATTCTGCTTTTAATCACAGTAACTTCCCCCTTTGATAAAGGGGGATTGAGGGGGATTTTATATGTATGAACAAGTCAGTTGCTGTTTTTGTAATCAGCCTGGCGCCCTCCCTCAGGAGGGCGTTTTTGTATCTAGATTTTCAGTTTGAATTTTCTGCCGAAAAGGCTGGCGGTTATTGAGTTGGAGTAGATTCCGAGTTTCTTGCGCAGCCAGATGAGCGGTCTTCTTCCTTTGACTTTTATTCTTTTTATATACCGTACATCCGTATTACGGGCGTTTGAGCCTCTGTCAAAGGTGAATGCTCCTTTATACCCTGTTTCCTCAAGAATGCTCAGCGAAAGCTTATCATACTGACCGCAGGGCCAGCTGAAAAATCCGCAGGGACGTGCGAGAAGGTATTCAAGCTCCTTTTTGCTCTCCTCAAGCTCGAATCGGCACAGCTTTGCCCTCTCGTCCATGCCCCTCAGAACGGGTGAGCCGTCTTTGATTACGTAGCCGTTGTAAGCAAGGGCGGAGCCTATGTCATATACCTTATCACCTTTATGCAATTTGCCGCATATGCTGTGAAAGCACCAATGCTGCTTGTCAGGGAAGATGCCGTTCTGGCTGGCTGAACTGAAAATCATAGGGTGTGTGACAGAGCCGCTGTAAACCTCATGCCCCAGTCCGTGGACTGTTTCATAAACCTCCTGCCTGCTCATGAAGCCGGAAAAGTCTTTGTTGCAGAGCGCCTGTTCAAAAGCCTGATCTCTGTCCGGCAGTGTTTGGTTTTCGTGCTGCGGTCTTCTGGGCGTGTCATGAAGAAAGCCAGTTATGCAGAAAAAAACCGCCTTAAAGCCGAATTCATCCAGAACGGGCATGGCGTTTACCCAGTTGTCAAAAAGGCAGCCGTCAAAGGTGATTACAACAGGTCTGCGGGGCAAATCCCCGTCACCGAGCATAAACTCATGGAGCCTGACTGCGGAAACAGGGGTGTACCCGCCGCGCGCCAGAACCCTCATCTGCCTTCTGAAGTCTTCTTTTGTGATGTCGCTTTTATCTGAAATACTTGTATAACTTAAAACAGGTACTGATTTAAAGGCGGAAAACATTCTTTATAAACCTCTCCAGCGCGGGCTTAACATCGTCCGCGGTCAGATTCTCCATGCAGGGTATCTCCCCGCTGATTGCACATACTGATTTGCCGCAGGGCTGGCAGTCCATCCCTTTGGTGATACAGGTGTGCTCTGGAGAGCTGAACACCCAGCTTGTATGGGAGGAACCGATAATGATGAATGTTGGTATCTTGAACGCCGTTGCTATGTGGTGCGGTGCAGAATCATTGCCTATATGGAGCTTTGCTCTTTTTATAAGTGCTGTAAACTCACCGAGTGAAAGCTGCGGCATAAGATAAACATTTTCAGGCATCACCGGTACATTGTCAGTTATATACCCTTTTTCGCCCGGACCATAGGTAAGAATCACCTTTGCATCATATTTTTCGGTGACAAAAGAGGCAATGTTCATGAAATGCTTAAGTTTCCACCTTCTGGTATCACGTTTATGGGTGGGGGACATGGTTACTATGAAGTCGCTGTCTTTGATTCCGAAGCTGCTGAGAACCTCTGCGGCTTTTTCATCTGCTGCTTCTGATGTGAAAAGTTCAGGGCGTGTGTTATGGGTTTCGGGTCTGAAATCACTGATAAACGGAGCTATGAGCGAAAGCTTGGTCTCTCCGGGGCTGCCTTCCAGTCTGGAGGCCAGAGTGTTGTAGAACCGCCTTCTTCTGCTTGTGGCGTAGCCCACTGTGTTTTTTGCCCCGCTGAAAAGGCTTATCAAAGCTGTGCGTGGATTGTTCATGAAGTCCAGCACTGCATCATATTTATTTTTCCGTATCTGTATGATGATTTTAATAAGGCCTTTCAGTCCGCTTTTTCTGTCAGTAGTTAAGATATTTCTGAGATAGGGGCTGTTTTCCAGAACAGGTTTGTTGGCTGTAAATGTGAGGAAATCTATTTCCGCATCAGGGTACGCGTTTTTTATTTCTCTTTGGATGTGCGTGGTAAGAACTACGTCTCCTGTCTGGTATAGCTGTATGAGAAGGAATTTCATTTTACACCGTGTTTTCAAGTATTTTGAAAGATAGCAGACTAAGCAGTCAGGGTCAATTTTTTAATCCGGACTGCAGACGGGATATTGTGCAGTTTCTGCTCATCTGTGCAGAATATTAACTGCGGATGAAAATCATGGTTTCGGGTTAGGTGCTGTTATATAAGATAATTTCTGTTTGGCACTTTGGGAACGGACTTTGCTTTATTAACTGTAAAAGCTCATTTAAGGAGGCATAAAATGAGAAAAACAGTTATAGCAATGGCGGCAATTCTTACGATAGCATTCGCCGGATCAGCATACGCGCGTATGGGCGGCGGTATGGGCTACGCACAGTGTGTTCAGGCTGGCGGACAGTATCAGGGCATGAATTATCAGGGCGGTCAGTTTAAAGGCAGAAAAATGATGGCTCAGGCTAATGTTCAGAGAGGGCCGAAGGCAGTTACTCAGTACACAGAGGCAGAAGCCGGGAAGATTATTAATGATTACGCTGCGGCTAATCTGAAAGGCTATCAGGTTGGCAAACTGGAAGGCTTCACAACCCCCAGAGGCTTCACAGTGTGGTCGGCTCCGGTTACTGATAAAAGCGGCAACAAAATGAGCCTTACATTGACCCCTAACGGTGTAATGCTTGGTCAGTATCCTTTTCAGCCTATGCAGGGCAGGGGAGGCGTACCGGCTGAATAGTTTATAAAAAAACGGCGGGCTCTTTCGAAGCCCGCCGCTCTCTGGAACTTAAGCGGTATAAATAATTTTTAGGGAATCGCCTTTTCAGGCGGTTTTTTGCTGTTTTGTGTGATTTTTAAGCTGTTCGGGGGTAAGCCCCAGTCCGTCACCCAGCCCGAACACATACCATTTAAGCTGTTCTTCGGTGAGATCGGAAGCCATTACAAATACTTCGCCTTCTTTTTCGCCTTTGAGAATTACATTGAAGTGAGATGATTTTCCTTCGACTTTCTTTTCAAGGAGAATGGACACATTGCGCTCTATAGCCTGATTTATATGTCCGAGAACGGCAAAAACATTGCTCAGGAATTCTTCGCTGGACTTCATAAGACCTCCTAGTCATAAAACGGGCATCCATGCCCTAAAACCACCTGATATAGTTATCGTCCGTATGAATGGATCTTAAAGTATTTTTTTGCTGAATTACAGCGAAATTGAGAAAAATATGAAAAAAAAGGCCGCAGCATGTCTTATACTGCGGCCTTGAGTCTGGATTACGGAAGATTCTTCGGTAATATATACTGCCTGCCTTAGCTGCAGTGCGAATAGCCGCAGGAGTAGCAAATATCGCAGCCTTCTACGTGTTCTATGGGGCTGCCGCATTCGGGGCAGGCGCCGTTTTTCACCTTATGCTCTTCCTCATGAACACTCACTGTTTCAAGGAGCTTGTCAACGCTGAGTTTTTCCTGCTTGCCCGTAACAGTTATCTCAAGTGCCGAGGCTTTGAGAGCAAGCTCAAGGGCTTTGCCCACAGCGTCGGAACAACTCAGCACAGTGTTCTGGCCGAAACCGTATTTCATGTGGCATGATATGCCTTTAAGCTGCTTGATGATCAGGTCAATATCGCCGCCGCTTCTGAGGTCGAGGGAGATAAGCCTTCCTATTGCCTCGCACTGGCTCTGTGCGCATCCGCCGGCTTTGCCCATGCTGGTGAAAACTTCGAATGGTTCGCCGTTTTCATCCTGATTTATAGTTACATAAAGTTTGCCGCAGCCGGTCATCATCTCTATAGTGCGTCCCACCAGCACAGAGGGTCTGGGTCTGGGTTTATTGGGAAGCTGCTGAGCAGCAACTGCTTCTTCCTTCTTCTCTTTTGTGCCAACGTTAAGAACCTGCCCCGTGCGGCTTCCGTCACGGTAGATTGTAGTTCCTTTGCAGCCGAGTTTGTATGAGAGGAGATAAGCGTTCCGTACATCATCCACTGTGGCTTCGTTGGAGAAGTTAACTGTTTTGCTCACTGCATTGTCAGTATATCTCTGGAATGCCGCCTGCATTTTGATATGCCAAAGGGGTGTTATTTCATGCGATGTTACAAACACTTTGCGCCATTTTGACGGAACCTGCTCAAGGTCATGCACATGCCCGGTATCGGCCACTTTCTCCATGAGGTCATCAGAGTAAAAGCCGTCTTTCTTGGCTATATCCTTGAAAACGGGGCATACTTCCGGCAGTTTGTTGTTATCCATAACAAACCTGTAGAAGGCTATGGCAAAATAGGGCTCGATTCCGCTGGAACATCCGGCGATGATCGATATTGTGCCTGTGGGGGCAATGGTGGTGACTGTGGCGTTGCGCATGTTTTTAAAGCCCATGGCAGGGTACACGCTGTCGTTGAAAGTGGGGAAGTTTCCTCTTTCTTTAGCGAGTTCTGCGGAGGCTTCCCTTGCCTTGTCACGGATGAATTTCATTATTTTTTCAGCAAAGTCTATTGCCTCGTCACTGTTGTAGGGGATTTCAAGCATGGCAAGCATATCCGCCCAGCCCATGATGCCGAGACCGATTTTGCGGTTTCTTTTTGTCTGGTTTTCGATCTGAACTATGGGGTACTTGTTCATTTCGATTACGTTGTCAAGGAATCTGACGGCAGTTTTCACTGTTTCTTCAAGGGCTTTCCAGTCCGCCTTGCCGTCTTCCACAAACCTGCCAAGGTTTATTGAACCGAGATTGCATGATTCATAAGGGAGAAGAGGCTGCTCGCCGCAGGGGTTTGTGCTCTCTATTTCACCCTCTTTCGGGGTGGGGTTTTCGGCGTTTATTCTGTCAAGGAATATGATTCCCGGATCTCCGCCTTCCCACGCAAGCTGAACCATCTGATCGAAGACTTCTTTCGCGTTGAGGGAGCCTGCTTTCTTTTTGGTTTTGGGGTTTATAAGGTCAAAATTGCCGCTTGACTCAAGGGCGTTCATAAAGGCTTCTGTTGCGCCGACAGAGATGTTGAAGTTAGTGAGCTTTGTTTTGTCCTGCTTGGCGTAGATAAAGTCCATAATATCAGGGTGATCCACACGGAGGATCCCCATGTTCGCGCCGCGTCTTGTTCCGCCCTGTTTGATGGTTTCCGTGGCTGCGTCAAAAACGCTCATGAACGATACTGGGCCGCTGGATACGCCTTTGGTGGTTTTTACCACATCGTCTTTCGGTCTGAGGCGGCTGAAGGAAAAACCTGTTCCTCCGCCGGATTTATGAATAAGAGCGGTGTTCTTAACCGCATCGAAAATGCCTTCGAGCGTGTCATCCACAGGAAGAACAAAGCATGCGGAAAGCTGCTGAAGCTCTCTTCCTGCGTTCATAAGAGTGGGAGAATTGGGAAGGAATTTGAGATCAATCATCTGATCGTAAAACTGAGCCGCTTTGGCGAGAACATCCGCCTTCTCGTCAAATTTTCTTTCGGCTTCCGCAATGTTCAGCGCCACACGCTGGAACATTTTTTTCGGCGTTTCCGTGGCATTACCGTTATTATCCCTCTTTAAATACCTCTTCTTAAGAACGGTAACAGCATTTGCCGAAAGTTTCGGTTCACGGGAGAGAACCTTTTCAATCTCCTCGGTGTTAAGCATACAACCTCCGCACCCGCAGCTGGAGAGGCAGCGGGTTAGCGTTTTTTTCAAATAATGACGCAAAAGCGTCTTGTACAAACAAATAACGCAGACCCGCAGATCCGCATTTTAATTAAAATATAGGGGAAAGTATTTTTCCCAAGTATTTTTTTAATTTATTGAAGGAATAATCACCCCGAACAGGGAAAAAGCAGACTGCTTACCGGAATTTAAAAAAGAAATGCTTCCGACCCCATGGTGATAAGCCACAACAACACCTTTACCATAGAAAAGTTGATATAGGGTTAACAAAACAGCCGCAACGCAACCTTGAGCACCGATAAAAATAAACAGGTCTAAAGGTAAAGGATATTTCAGCAGTCTGTGCTAACCGGGGGCATGAAAAGGAGATACGCACCGCCCATGAGATATATGTTAAAGCATGAATGGGGGTTCGTCAAATAAAAAAATAATAAAATTTATTCATTATTATAAGCTACTTATGCTGGAAGCCCCGTCTAATGCCGTTTACGGCTGAACGTGTTCTTTCTGCCCTCTCATCTCATCATCCGCAAGTTGTTTAAGGGTATAGGATTTGAGCTTTTGAAGAAGGGAGTCCTGTATGCTGCCCCACATTTTATGTGCTGAGCAGGTGTTAACTATGCTGCAAAAACTGTCATCAAAAATACATTCATTTAAACTGAGTTCGCCTTCGATTGCTTTGATTATGTCATAGACTGTGATGTCCTGGGTGGGTCTGTTGAGCCTGAATCCGCCTTTTTTGCCCCGCTCGGAGCTTAGTATGTCTGCCTTGGCGAGGTTCTGGAGAATTTTGCCCAGAAAGCTGTCCGGTATATCGCAGGCCTTGGACAGTTCAGAGCGCATAAAAACCGTTCCTTCCTGTTTTTTTGCTATGTGGATGAGTGAGCGGATCGCGTAATCACTGGCTCTGGTAACTTTCATATGTAACTCCTTCTTTTTATCAAATTAAAAGATTCAGTCCCTGTGTCAGTTTAAACTAAATAAAAATACTTAGGATTCCGTCTAATCATACAAACACAGTCTGGTTCAGTCAAGGGTTTTGAGAGCAGATGCATCTTTTTTAATGTCTTTGATAAAAATTGGTTGACACAGGAGTAAAAAAGCTATAAATACGATTTCCCAACTTACAGGGGTGTAGCCAAATGGTAAGGCATCGGTTTCTGGTACCGTGTATTGTGGGTTCGAGTCCTTCCACCCCTGCTTCTCTTTTTTTCCGTGTCATTAAGTAATTCATCGCTGCGGGCTTTGCTCCGGCGGTGAAAAATATTGACAAATGCATTAAAAACTTATAAGTTCTTTTTTCCTTACAGGGGTATAGCCAAATTGGTAAGGCAGCAGTTTTTGGTACTGTGTATTGTAGGTTCGAGTCCTTCTACCCCTGCCATTTTTCTTAAAACAACCCGCCGCTGTTCTGTTGACACAAAATATATTTAACATTTTTTTACATATCTCTTGATTGGCTTTTTCATTATAAAATCTTCCCCGGAAATCACAACTAACATCCTTCTGTATCTGGATATTTTCAACTTCAAATCAGCGGTATTCCGTTGAATATCAACCGCAGCAGGGTAAATCTCTATGCCTTGACTTTGCAGACAGGGGGAGTATATTTTAAGTATTCTATGATAACTATGTTCGAGATGGCTAACTACGGACATATGTATTCTACTGGCTTTCAGTGCGGCAGCGTCAACCCCCCGTAAAAACCTTTGGAGGTTACTGATGGGAAAAATTTACGAAGCACCCGGAAATGCAGGAAGTATCGTATCACTAAAATCTCGTTACAACAATTTCATCGGAGGTGAATGGGTAGCCCCCGAAAAAGGGCAGTATATGCCCAACATCAGCCCTGTTACCGGAAAACCTTTCTGCGAAGTTGCGAAATCAACTGTTGAAGATGTCAACAAGGCACTGGATGCGGCACATAAGGCAAAAGACGCATGGGGTTCAGCATCACTCGCTGAGCGTGCCGCAGTTCTTAACCGCATTGCTGATGCCATTGAGGCCAATCTGGAAATGCTGGCTGTGGCGGAAAGCTGGGAAAACGGCAAACCTGTGCGCGAAACCCTCGCGGCTGATATTCCGCTGGCGGTTGACCATTTCCGTTATTTTGCAGGAGCCACCCGCTCACTTGAAGGTACGCTCACTGAAATCGACAAAGACACCGTGGCCTATCATTTTCATGAACCGCTGGGCGTGGTGGGGCAGATCATACCTTTTAACTTCCCTCTTCTTATGGCAGCGTGGAAGATTGCTCCCGCCCTTGCTGCCGGCAACTGCACGGTGATTAAACCCGCATCCCCGACTCCGTGGTCAATTCTGAAATTTGCGGAAGTTATCGCAGATATAGTTCCCCCCGGAGTTATCAATATCATAACCGGCCCCGGAGGCGAAATAGGCAAAGCCCTTGCCACCAGCCCGCGCATAGCCAAAATAGGCTTTACCGGTGAAACAGCAACGGGCAGGCTGATAATGCAGTATGCGGCACAGAACCTTATTCCGTCCACAACTGAGCTTGGCGGAAAATCTCCCAACATATTCTTTGCCGATGTAATGGCTGAGGATGATGCATTTCTGGACAAAGCGGTTGAAGGCTTGGTTCTTTACGCCTTCAATAAGGGTGAGGTTTGCACATGCCCGTCACGCGCGCTCATTCAGGAATCAATCTATGATAAGTTTATGGATCGTTGCCTTGACCGCATCAGAAAGATTACTCAGGGCAACCCGCTGGATACATCAACTATGCTCGGAGCTCAGGTATCCGTGCAGCAGATAGAGAAAATAACAGGCTATGTTGAAATAGGCAGACAGGAAGGCGCGGAATGCCTGATAGGCGGCCAGCGCAACATGATGAGCGGAGAACTGTCCGGCGGTTACTATTTTCAGCCTACTGTTCTGCGCGGCAACAATAAGATGCGCGTATTTCAGGAAGAGATCTTCGGGCCTGTTCTGGCTGTAACCACCTTCAAGGACGAAGCCGAAGCGCTGGAGTTAGCAAATGACACCCTTTACGGTCTGGGAGCCGGTGTATGGACAAGAGATGCCAGCCGCGCCTACCGCATGGGGCGGGCAATAAAAGCCGGACGTGTTTGGACTAACTGCTACCACTTATACCCTGCCGGAGCGGCTTTTGGCGGGTATAAAATATCGGGCATCGGAAGGGAGAACCATCAGATGATGCTTGAGCATTACACGCAGACCAAAAACCTGCTGGTGAGCTACAGTCCGAATGCTCTTGGTTTCTTTTAACAGGAGACCCGTATGATAATAATGCCTGACGGAGAACCCGCGGTTGTGGCCACGCTCGCAGCCCTTGAAGCAATAAAACGCCTTCGGGAGGAGCGCGGATCTGTTCTCTTCTTCCAGTCCGGCGGTTGCTGCGACGGCAGCCTGCCTATGTGCTTTGAAGAGGGGGAGTTTATGATCGGCGACAACGATGTCCTGTTAGGTGAGGTCGGAGGTTGTCCGTTCTATATTGACTTCCGTCAGTATGAGGTATGGAAGCATACTCAGCTTATATTAGATGTCGGGGAAGGGGAGCCGGAAGGCTTCTCTATTGCGGCGGGAGAAAACAGCCACTTTATCACAAGATCCCGCGTATGCCAAATCCGGCCTCCGGAATCCGGGGAATCAGTATAGACACAGGCGTATATTCAGTAAATATTTCCTTAAGAGGGGTATGATTTGCATACTCCTCTTTTTTTGTTTTCATGGGTGGGTTTGAGAGCGGTTAAATTATTGACAAACGCCCGATATAAATGGTACAGAACCCAATGGCGCAGGGGGCGGTATGCACCTGCCTGAAAACTGAGGGACGTGCAGGTTTTTTCCTGTTAAGTCATAGATTCTTCGGCTGATGCCCCGGAATGGCGCACTGCTGTGTCACTGCGAGGAGCTGAAACTATGAGGCAGTCTCTGAATATACAGAGATATACAGCCCCATGGAAGGGGCTGCGCCGTGCGAAGCGAAGCCGCTTTTTAAGCGGCGCGAGCGTGTACATCAAACTGACAGGATGTGCAGTTTGATGCTATCGAATGAGAGATTGCTTCACCCTTTCAGGGTTCGCAATGACGCAAACAGCCCCAAGGGTGCGAATGCGCAGAGCTTGCTGTAAAAACCACAGGATGTACGTTTTAAATAATAAAGTATGAGACATTTACCTGAAATAGAAACCCTCGTCATTAAAATTGGTAGCAATGTTCTCCTCGGACAGAACGATGGGGTTAACCTTGAATTCATCAGTTCTCTCACATCCGTGCTTGCCGATGTTAATAAAAAAATCAAAAATATTGTAATCGTCTCCTCCGGTGCTGTGGGTGCTGGTTTCAGGCATCTGGGCTTTTCATCCAGACCGAAAAACATCACCGACAGACAGGCGTGCGCAGCCATCGGTCAGGCGCGCCTCATATGGTTTTATGAGAAAGAGTTTGAGAACTTCGGCAAGAGTGTTGCGCAGATTCTGATCACTAAGGATGATTTTTCAAACAGCCGCAGATGCCTCAATGCGCGTTATGCGATCCGCCGCCTGCTTGAATTAGGTGTTGTGCCGATCATAAACGAAAACGACACCGTAGTCGTGGACGAGCTTAAATATTTTGAATCCTTCGGGGATAACGATAACCTATCGGCTCTGGTTGCCGGTCTGATAGGGGCGGATCTTCTGCTTATTCTCTCTGATGTTAACGGACTTTACGATAAAAATCCTTCGGTTTATCCCGATGCGAAGCTGATACACGATGTTCAGTATATTGACGAAAACCTCATGAGCGCCGCAGGCGAATCCGTCAGCGGTGTGGGCACAGGCGGCATGGGCTCCAAGCTCAAGGCTGCTAAAAAGGCGCTGAACGCAGGATGCCACGTGGGGATAATAAACGGACGGGACACGGCAAACATTCAGAGATTCATCAACGGCGAGCTTGTGGGAACCTATTTCTCCCACACGGAAGATGTTTACCGCATAAGGAAATTCTGGATCGCCCACGCAGCCAGTGTCAAAGGCACTATTTCCATTGACGCGGGCGCTGTTAAGGCTATAGTGGATATGAAAAAGTCTCTGCTTCCCTCCGGCGTGGTGAATGTCACGGGGCGTTTCGGTATAGGCGATATAATCTCCGTTGCCGATGCGGACGGGCGGGAACTGGCAAAGGGAAAAACCCGCTATTCCAGCAAGGATATGCGCCAGATCATGGGCAGAAAATCCGCAGAGATTTTTGACATACTCGGTTATAAATTCTCCGATGAAATAATCCACAGGGACGACCTTGTGGTATCTGCGGAGAGGGGGCACGGATGAAGGAACTTTTTGAAAAAGCCAGAAGCACTTCCTATAAGCTGATGAACCTGAACACCAAAGTCAAAAATGAAGCTCTGGCTGCCATAGCCCGTAAGCTTGACGAAAACCGCGAACTGATAAAATCCGAAAACGAAAAAGACCTCAAGGCCGGACGTGAAGCCGGACTGAGCTCCGCCCTTATTGACAGGCTCAGGCTGGATGACAAGGCTGTGAACTCCATGATAAAGGCTGTAAATGAGATAAAAGAGCAGACCGACCCCGTGGGCTCAGTTGTGGACGGCTACAAACGCCCCAACGGGCTTTATATAACCAAAGTGCGCGTTCCTCTCGGCGTTGTCGGGATCATATACGAATCCAGACCGAATGTTACAATAGATGCTGCCGCTCTCTGCCTTAAATCGGGCAATGTCTCGATTCTCAGAGGCGGAAAAGAGGCTATTCATTCAAACACCTGCCTCGGCAGAATAATGGAGGAGGCTCTGAAAGAAGCGGGGCTCCCCGACGGAACGGTTAATATAGTTCCGGACACTGACAGGGCGCGGGTAATGGAAATGCTTCAGGCTAAAGGATATATAGACATAATCATCCCCAGAGGCGGCGCGGAGCTGATTAAGTTCTGCTCTGAAAACGCCCATGTGCCCCTTGTTAAGCACGATGCGGGCATCTGCCATGTTTATGTGGACAGGGATGCGGATATACAGAAGGCGCTCAAAATAGTCCGTAACGCCAAGGTTCAGCGTCCGGGCGTGTGCAATGCAGCGGAGACTCTTCTTGTGCATGAGGATGCGGCGGGAGCGTTTCTCCCCGCGTTTGCGGAGCTTACGCAGAAGGACGGGCTGGAACTGAGAGGCTGCGGAAGGACACTGAGCTTCATAGATGTCAAGCCTGCCACGGATGCGGACTGGAGTACGGAGTACCTCGATCTGATTCTGTCGGTTAAGGTTGTTTCGTCCATGGAAGAGGCGCTTAAACATATAAACAGATACGGCTCCGGTCATTCGGAAGCGATTATTACCGAAAACTACACAAGCGCAAGACAGTTCATGGACAGGGCGGACGCTTCTGCCGTATTCGTGAACGCATCAACAAGATTCAACGACGGCGGGGAGTTCGGACTTGGGGCCGAGATAGGCATCAGCACGCAGAAACTTCACTGCCGTGGGCCTATGGGCGCTTTCGACCTGACAACAACAAAATATCAGGTTTACGGCGACGGCCACATCCGGGAATAAGATGCGTCTGGGGCTTTTCGGCGGTACATTCAACCCTATACATCTGGGACACGTTACTCTTGCGGGCAATGTTTTCAGGGATTTCAGGCTGGACAGGCTTCTGTTAATCCCATCCAGCATATCACCCCATAAAAAGGACAAGGGTGTAATCTCCCCTGAGCTCAGGTATGAGATGGTTCAGCTTGTGGCGGAGAAACTGGGAGCAGGTTTCGAGGTTTCCGATTTTGAAGTAAATTCGCCGGAAGTGTCTTATACATATAAAACCCTGAAAAAATTCAGAACAGATTATCCTGATGCGGAGATATTCTTCATTGCAGGTACTGATATATTTGCTACCATAGAGTCATGGCAGTACTGGCGGGATCTCTTCGGTCTCTCCAATTTCATAGTGGTGAACAGGTCATCGGTGAGCTTTGATGAACTGATGAGCCGCATTCCCGTTTCCCTGCATGAAAGGGTGGTTGCTCCGGCAGGTTTCAAAGGGGAAAAATACGGCAGGATAATCCTTTACGAAATGCCGGAGATAGATATATCCAGCACGGAGATAAGGGACATGCTGGACGCTGAATACCGGAAGGCGAACCTGCCGGAAGACGTTTACGAGTTTATACGCACAAACAATTTATACAGGAGAGCCAATGGCTGAGGACACACTCTTAAGAGACATATTAAAATACCTTGACGACAAAAAGGCGGAGCACATCGAGATTTACAAAATCGCAGAGAAAAGCTCTCTGGCGGATTTTCTTGTGATTGCCACCGCAAACTCAAACACACACGCAAACTCTCTGGCGGATTTCATTCTCCATGAGCTGAAAGGCAAAAAAGTTGAGCCTCAGGCGCTTGACGGCTACAGAGTTTCAAAATGGATCTGCATAGATTTTGGCTACATCCTTCTGAATATCATGTGCGAGGATGAGAGAAATTATTACAATCTTGAAGCTATCTGGGGCGGATGCTCAAAAATAGACGCTTCGCAGTTTATCGAGGCTCCGCAGAAATAAGCCCGATGATCAAAATCGCCCTCATCGAACCTGAAATACCACAGAATACAGGCAACATAGGCAGGATATGCGTGGGAGCGGACTGCGAACTGCTCCTTGTGGGAAAGCTCGGTTTTTCCATGGATGACAAATACATGAAAAGAGCCGGGCTGGACTACTGGGAAAAAGTGCGTCTGCAGCGCATTGATACTCTTAGTGAATTTTTTAACAAATACAATACTCCCGAATACACCCTTGCATTTCTCTCTAAAAAGGCAGAAAAGATCTACACGGAAATACCCGCAAAAAATGACGGAAGCCTTGTGCTCGTCTTCGGAAAGGAGACAGTGGGGCTGCCGGAAGAAATCCTGACGAAGTACGCTGAGAGAAGCTACCGCATACCCACCACGGGCAATGTGCGCAGCCTGAACATAGCAAATACTGTCTCCATAGTCACTTTCGATGTACTCAGGAGGCTGGACTTCGCAGGGCTGGAGAGGAAAATATGCTTGTAATCGGGCAGATAGACTATGCAAATGTCTACCCCATTTTTCATCAGCTTAACAAACACAAGGAATACAAGTTCGTAAAAGGGGTTCCCTCCTATCTCAACACGGCTCTCAGGGAAGGGGTGATAGACCTTTCACCGTGCAGCAGCATCGAATACGCCAAGTCATTTGAGGATTACATCCTCATTCCCGGAATTTCAATCAGCAGCACCGACAGGGTTAAGAGTGTAATGCTTTACTCTGATGTGCCTATTGAAGAACTGAAGGGGCGCAAGGTCTTCCTCACCGGGGAATCAGGCACAAGCGTTGTCCTGTTCAGGATTCTGGTTAGCGAGATGTACGGCTTTCAGCCGGAATTTACCGACCAGCAGGAAGGGGCGGACGGAAAGGTGCTCATCGGGGATAAGGCGCTTTTTGAGCTGTATAACGGGCAGAATAAGTATATCTATGACCTTTGCACCCTCTGGAACGCTTTCACGGGTCTGCCGTTCGTTTTTGCCCTCTGGATAGCCAGAAAGGAATCTGTGGCCGCAAAAAGGGCGGATTTCGAGCTGTTCGCCTCTCAGCTTGAGGAGATTAAGAAGGACAGCAAGTCAAACCTCGCCGCTCTTCTGGATCATTATTCAATGAAAGGGCTTACCTCTTACCAGATTATTGATTACTGGGAGACGATGGACTACAGCCTGTCTGACAGGCATGTTCAGGGGCTTCTGCGCTTCTACAGCTACGCCCGTAAATACGGGGCGATTAAGGAAGTACCGCCGATCAATTTCTTTGTCTGAAAGCATTAACCCCTAACAGCCCCAAGGACTGGGCTGCGCCGTGCGGAGCGAAGCCGAACCTGGTTCGGCGCGAGCGTGTACATCAAACTGACAGGATGTACAGTTTGGTGTTATTAAATACGAAAGCCCCTTTGTCAGATGACAAAGGGGCTCTTTCTATATAAAAATCCGGGTGATTTTTAAAGTTTTATTACATGTTCGCCGTGGAGACTGATGTCAAGACCTTCGGTCTCAGCTTCGGCAGATGCTCTGATTCCCATTGTATATTTTATTATCAGTGCTATCACAAGGCTGAGTACAAAAGAGTATATGCCCGCTGCCATTACGCCTTCAAACTGGAGCCATACCTGGTAAGCATTCCCTTTTATGAGGCCTTCCGCACCGACAGTGGCGAAGATACCTGTGGCTATTGCGCCCCAGAAGCCGCCTATGCCGTGTATGCCGAAAACATCCAGAGACTCGTCAAGTTTGAAGATGAATTTAAGTCTGCATCCGTAGAAGCAGAGTATGCCTGCCACGAAGCCGATTATTATGGCTGCCCAGGGTTCAACAAAGCCCGCTGCGGGAGTTATGGCAACGAGACCAGCAACTATGCCTGATGCGAGACCTATACCGCTGGGTTTTGATTTAAGGGCTTCCATAAGGAGCCAGCCGAGACCGGCCGCACCGGGAGCAGCAAGAGTGTTCACGAAAGCAACGCCTGCGCCTTCACCTGCGCTGAGTGCACTTCCTGCGTTGAAACCGAACCAGCCGAACCAGAGTATTCCCGCGCCGATCAGTGTGTAGCCGACGTTGTGGGGAATTGTTGCGCTCTTCATGAAGTCCTTTCTGTTGCCGAGAACTATTGCCAGTGCGAGTGCCGCAGTACCGGATGAGAAGTGAACAACGGTTCCGCCCGCGAAGTCAAGCGCGCCTCTTTCAAGGAGCCAGCCGCCCGCACCCCAGACCCAGTGGGCAATGGGAGCATAAACTATTGTCGCCCAAACAGCTATGAAGACTATGAATGCGGAAAACTTCATCCTTTCCACAACTGCTCCGCTTATCAGAGCGCAGGTGATGATGGCGAACATACCCTGAAACATGGCGAATACTGAAAGCGGAATTGTTCCGCTGAGCTCGCTCGCAAATGATCCGCCCATGAGTGCATACTGGAAGCTTCCCCAAACGGAAGAACCGCTGTCGCCGAAGGCTATGGAAAAGCCTATGAGAACCCACTGAATGCCGATAACCGCCATTGCTATAAAGGAAAACATCATGGTGTTAAGGGCGTTTTTTGTACGCACCATACCGCCGTAAAACATTGCAAGACCGGGCAGCATAAACAAAACAAGTGCCGCAGACGTGAGAACCCACGCAGTATCGCCCGAATTGATTTCGCCTTCGCCCGCAAATGCCGTTACAGATAAAAGAAGTGTTAATACACCTGCTAAAATTTTCATAACTCCTCCTGTTCGCCCTAACACCATGCAAGAGACGTGCCAAGTTCCGCCAGCGTTTTTCGCGGGCTCCGGAGGCTCAGGTGGTCAAAAATTCAGCAGTTATGGTTAAAAAAAGAACGTAAGAAGGTTTTTCAGGCGGCTTTGGGAAGGATGATTGTGAGGACTGCACCGTCTTCGGTGTTTTCAAGTGTGATCTGTCCGTTCATATTGCTTTCGATTACTGTTTTGGACATGTAAAGGCCGAGCCCGGTTCCCTTGCCCTGTTCTTTTGTGGTGAAATAGGGGTCAAAAGCCTTTGCAATGTTTTCAGGTGCTATGCCTGTGCCGTTGTCTCTTATTCTTATGATCACCTCAGAGTCGGTTCTGTCCGCTTCGATTATGATTTCAGCGGCGAAGCCGGGGTCTTTGGCGGCCTTTTTCTCATTGATTGAGTCAACTGCGTTTTTCAGAACAGTAAGGATAACCTGCTTGAAATCGGAGAGATAGCCCTGCACAAGAAACGAATTATCCTCAAGGAGCACTCCTGCGGTTATGTCGGTGTATGTTTTCTGTTCTGTGCCTTTTGTAATGAGGCTCAGGGCTATTTTGTCGCTTATAAGCCTTCCGGTGATCAGCCTTGCCGCATCGGCTGCTGCTGTGACAGCGCTGAAAACAGTCCTGCCGTCCATCGGTTTGTAGAAGCCGCTGAAATCATCAATGGTCTTTGACAGCATGCTTATCTGGAGCATGGTTTTCTGCACGGTTTCCCTGATATATTCCGGGTTGATCTGCCCGTGCTCAAATGCATCTTCCATATCCTGCACATAAAGGCCTATGGTGTTGAGCGGCTGCCGCCACTGGTGAGCAATGGATCCGAGCATTTCCCCCATTGCGGCAAGACGTGACTGAGACATGAACACCATCTCCTGCTGACGGTGTTTTTCAACCTCGGCGGCTATTTTACGCTCAAGCTGGTGCTGAACTTCCTTTATTTCCGATATATCAGTGAAGGTCGCAAGGGCGGCCTGTTTGCCTTCATAGTTAATGCCGCTTATTGTCATGAAAATATTCTTATGAACCCCGTCCCTCCGGCTGAGCCTGATGTCCTGAAGCTTCTTGGTGAAACCTTTTGAGCCTGTTACGCTGAAGCATGAGTTTTTAACTATATTCTGCTGCTCCGGAGAAACAAGCTCCCACAGACTCACAGATTCGAGCTCCCTGTGCGAAAAACCGGAAATTTCGCATGCCATGGGGTTGGCGTAGTGTATTTTGTCGCTGAATACCACAATACCGACGGGAACCTTTTCGGAAAGGGTACGGAAAAGCTGTTCGCTTTCGGATATTTTTTTCTGGAGCTCCACCTTGTTGGTTATGTCGTATATGATTAGGAAAAGCTGAACATGATCCTTGAATTTAAGAAGTGTGGAGTGTATTTCCGTTTCCCTCAGGCTTCCGTCCGGCAGTTCCTGAGTTACGGAGCCCCGATGCATGAAGCGTTCGAGGGAAAAGCTGAATCCTTTATCCTTGCCGTGTATGAAGTCCATTATGCTTTTGTTGATCAGCCTGTCCTTATCTGTCTGATAAAACTTTTCGGCAGCGTTATTTATATCATGTATTATCCCGCTTACCGGGTCTATAAGCATCATGACGGCGGTGTTTTTTATAAAAACCTTTCTGAAAAGCTGTTCGTTCTCATTAAACATATTCTCCGCTATGACAAAACGGTCTATATTTATCAGGGAGCCGCGGACTCCTTCCGCCTGACCTTGTCTGTTTTTTACCTGTTTTACGGTGCTTTCCACCCAGATTACTTTACCGTTTTTCCTTCTGAGCCTCATGCGTAAGGGCTCCTGAACGGAAACCGCGCCGTATTTCTGAGTCAGCCACTTTTCTGTGTCTGTCTCATATATCATTTTGTCCACCAGAGAGGGTGTCTTGCGCAGTTCCTCCTCTGTATAGCCCGTGAGTTCATAGCACCCGGAGGATATGAATATGATGCCGCCGTCAGAGGCCAGCCAGTATTCCATGCCGTTAATGCCGGAGGCTATTATTCCGGATGAGTAAAGGCAGTCCTTCCCGGTTTCGGCGATTTTTCTGATGGTTCCGGCAAGCTCCGCAAACTCAGGCTCATTTTCCATTTCGCTGAATTTGTCATCAAGTGTGAGTGTTTCCGGATTGATTGTTTTTGCAAGGGCTGAAAGCTTCCTCTCAAGGCGTTTATACATGACAAAGGCAATGAGAAGACTGCTGAGAATTATTGCAGCGGCAGAAGGCAGAACAGAGGTGAGCAGTGTTCTCTGCATGGAAAATACGGATGCGGCAGGGACAGAAGCTGTTATGACCAGCCCAGCACTGTCAACCCGTTCGAAAAAGTGGAGGCGCTTTTCACCGCTCCCGCCGGAGCTTATAACGCCGGATTTCTCCTTGAACATTCTGCCTATTAGGGGGAGTATTTCATTTTCCGGTTCAGTTTTGCTGTTGCTGTAGACTGTTTTACCCGCCAGATCGGTTATTGTTACACTGACTGCTCCTTTGGACAGAACAGGGTGCAGTATGCTGTCTTCTATCTCATCAGTAAATGAGGTCATATTTATGCTTCCGGCGAGCATCCCTGCTGTGCTGCCGTTTTTATCCGGTATTGCAGCGGCGGTGATCAGGTATTGCTCATCCGAAAAATAGAATGTTTCGGGGACAGAAGTATAAACACTTCTGCCGGAAGAGTTTTCACCCACAGTGCTTTTCCAGAACTGTTTATCTCTGAGGCTGAGAAGCTCTGATTCCGGGGATGAGTCGTCAATGCTCACAAAACCGCCCTGAAAAGGGTTGCCGTATTTGGTGGAGTAAAATGCTCCGTCTCTGTTTCCGGCAGGGGATAATATAAAGCTGTCATACCGCCCTCTGCGGCGCTCTGTTTCACTGATAAGAAAAGGGCGTATGGACTCCCAGTCCATGCTTTTCAGGGTAGGGGTTTCAGCCAGCAGGGTTACATCGTTTATGCGGCTGCTTAGATAGTTTTCAAGGTATGATGCGGATATTTTCAGGGCGCCGGAATATTCCCCGGCTGCGAGCTTTTCCTTTGCTCTCATGTTTTCCCCCACTGCAAAAGCAATGAAGATGAGTGCAGGAACTGCGGCGGAAATCAGTATGTTCGTGAAAATGTTCCTTTTTAAATTAAGCATGCCCTGTCCGGAATTTGACGCCCATTCATAGAATCTTCATGTTAAGTATGCATAATTGCCGACAGGTTTGTAAAGCCTTTTAGATGAATTAATAAAATATTGAATGATTCGGCTATTTATGTTAGGAGTTGCATGATGATTTCACAGAGCGGTATTCCCTCCCATGAGCTTTGAAAGCGCTGTTATTTTTGCAGGTATTGCCGGACAGGCTGTATTCTTTTCCAGATTCATTGTTCAGTGGCTTAACTCCGAAAAAGAGAAAAAGAGCGTTGTCCCTGTCTCGTTCTGGTATCTGAGTCTGGCGGGGAGCTTTATCCTTCTGGCGTATGCCGTTGTGGTGAAGGATCCGGTTTTTATTGCCGGACAGTCTGCTGGTTTTATAATCTATCTCAGGAACCTGTATTTTATAGCTGTTGAAAAAGGTGTAAAAAAATCTGTTTTTGCCTGTTCCGCAGCTTTTTTTGTTATAATATACTTGTCAGCAGCATGCATACTGGCTTGGTATGCTCCGGCTTTCAGGCCAGAACGTGAGGCAGCCCATGTTTTTATGCTGTATGCGCTGGGCTTAAGTGGGCAGTGTTTTTTCTTCATGAGGTTTTTTGTTCAGTGGCTTTACACCGAAAAACTCAGAAAGAGCGTTATCCCTGTGGCATTCTGGTATTTCAGCCTGTCGGGGAGTGTCCTGCTTTTAGCTTATTCGGTTCTTGTGCATGATATAGTTTTTACCGTCGGTCAGATAGCCGGTATTCTGATTTATTTGAGAAATCTTTACTTTATTCATAAAGAGAGGTCATCCGCCATTGCTTAACGAACGTAGAGAACGCAGGTATCTTTTTTTTGTAGCCGTCTTTGTAATCCTTGCTTTTATAACCTCATACCACATGACCCTGTTTGAATCCACAGAGGGCCGTTACGCTGAAATAGCAAGGGAAATGCTGGTGAGCGGTAATTTTATGATTCCGGAATTTAACGGCATAACCCATTTTCACAAGCCTCCTCTTGTGTACTGGCTTATAGCTGCGGGTATGAAAATTTTCGGTGTAAACGCCCTCGGCGCAAGATTTTTCGGGATTATTTTTTCGGCTGTCGCACTTGTTTTTACCAGAAAGACCGCTTACCTCCTCACAAGGGATGACAACACCTCCGACTGTGCTGTACTGGCAGCCGGCTCCAGCCTGCTGTTTTTGTCTGTTTCGAGGATTGTGGCCATTGATATTTACCTGACAACGGTGGTGATAATCGCTTTATATGTCATTTTTTCCGCTGCTAAAGGGTCAAACGGCATATTCGAGGGCATTCTGTTCGGGCTGCTGCTTGGTGCGGGTTTTATGCTTAAGGGGCCCGTTGTCCTTCTTTTTACTGTTATTCCGGCTTGCGCTGCTGCGCTTTACAATAAAAACTACCGCAATCTTTTTAATCCGGTTTTCTTTTTCTCTTCTCTGGCTGTGTTTCTCATTGCCGGTTTGCCGTGGTATCTGTACATAGCCGCTCATTATGAGGGAATAGTGTCCTATTTCGTAGGCTATCAGCTTGTTGAGCGTATGACCACAGAGGTTTTTAACCGTGCGGAGCCGTGGTATTTTTACTTTGCTGTGCTTTTCGGACTCTGTCCTATGTTCATATATTCTTTTTACGGCATGCTGAGCGAAAGGTTTACGGGCAGATATTCGCTCTGGCTCTTCTTTTTTCTGCCTTTCATAGTTTTTCAGGTTTCAGAAAGCAAGCTTGCTTCGTATCTTGCTCCGTTTACCCCGCTTCTGGGTATTCTTGCGGCTTCCGCGGTGATGAGGTTCAGATCGCACCTTCCGCTTTTTTTCGGTCATCTGTATATGTCGGCGCTTATTCTTACCCCTGCCGTTTCCGGCTATGTTCTAGACTATCTTCAGCCTTACAGGCTGCCGCTTATGCTTTCCACCCTTGTGGCTGCGGCTGTTTATATAACGATTCTCGGCGGGTACAGATTCGGGAGAGGTTTTGTCATAGCTTCTGCATGGACAGTTCTGGTAATAAGTATTCCGGTTTATGCCATAGTTCCGGTAGTTGAGGAGAATGCCAAAGGGTTCAGGCTCCTCTCGGAAGCCTCGATGACAGACAAGTACGGTGAAAGGATTGAGGCTGTATGCTACAAGACTTTTATCCCCTCGGTGAGCTTTTACCGTCAGGAAATTGTGCCCATGGTACTTTCCAGAGAGCGGGAAATCCAGTTTGAAAAGGACAGTGAGTACAGAAAGTACTATATTGATAACGAAAATGACGCTGAGGAGTTTTTCCGTAACCGCAGGAAGGTTTTTATCATTGCTCACCCGGAAGACATAGGGGAAGCGGAAAAAAACTACGGCTATGCCTGCACCGAGGAATACAAAGCCCGGAAGATTAATCTCTATTTTTGCGGAAAATAAACAGTTTTATTATAAGTAAATCATCAGAGGCGGACAACTGAACACCAGGGTTTGTCCGCCTGTCTTCATTACGGACATTGGAAATCTGTAAACCCTCTCTGTTTTTCGTTTTTATGCATATACACACGCCTTTGTGCCTGTTACGAAAGGCTAAACTTTGTTAAATTTGGTTTGACTAAACCATGTAAACCTGATACAAAATCAGGCACAGATTTTAGTTTTCATTTTTACCGGAGTTGTGCAGATGATCTGGAACGAAGAGTACGAAACACTGCCCAGAGAGGCACTTGAGGCATTACAGTTCCGCAGGCTCAAATCGCTGCTGGAGACTGTTTACGCCAGAGTCCCTTTTTATAAAGCCAAATTTGACGAATGCGGAATAAAGCCGGAAGACCTCAAAACCCTCAGTGATCTTAACAGGTTTCCTTTTACATATAAGCAGGATCTGCGTGACAACTACCCTTTCGGAATGTTTGCCGTTCCTCAGGAGCAGGTAGTGCGAATCCACGCATCCAGCGGAACCACAGGCAAGCCTACAGTTGTGGGCTACACCCGCAGGGACATTGACACATGGTCTGAACTGATGGCCAGAACCCTCAGCGGCGCAGGGATAGGCAAGGGGGACATACTCCAGAATGCCTACGGCTACGGCCTGTTCACAGGCGGTCTCGGCGCTCATTACGGCGCGGAGAAAATAGGCGCGTCAGTGATCCCGATTTCCGGCGGAAACTCAAAGCGCCAGCTTATGATAATGAAGGATTTCGGCTCCACTGCCATTTCATGCACGCCCAGCTACGCACTGAGCCTCTTCGAGATTGCGGAGGAAGAGGGGTATGATGTGAAAAGCATGCCTATCAAGGTCGGTGTTTTCGGCGCAGAACCATGGACAAACGAGATGAGGAATGAGATCGAAGCCAAATGGGGCATAGATGCCGTTGATATATACGGACTCAGTGAAATCATCGGCCCCGGTGTCGCCTTTGAATGTGTCGAGGCGAAAAACGGTATGCACATAAACGAAGATCATTTCATAATAGAAACCATAAACCCCGAAACAGGCGAGGTTCTTCCCTTCGGCGAACCGGGCGAGCTTGTGTTCACTACTATCACAAAAGAGGCCATACCCCTTATCCGCTACAGGACAAGGGATATAGCAGTCATCAACCGCCAGCCCTGCAAATGCGGAAGAACATTTGTGCGCATGAGCAAAGTCATGGGCAGAAGTGATGACATGCTTATAATCCGCGGCGTGAATGTCTTCCCATCGCAGATCGAGGCTGTCCTTGTGGAGAAAAAAGGCGTGCTTCCGCATTACCTCCTTGAGGTTGACAGGATTGATAATCTTGATACTCTTGAAGTAAAGGTTGAGGTGGAAGGTTCCTTCTTTAGTGATGAAATCAAGGAACTCCAGAGACTCACCAGAGAGATAGAGAAAGATATAAAAGATATGATCGGCGTCACCTGCAAGGTGCGCCTTGTCGAACCCAAATCGATAGCCAGAAGCGAGGGCAAAGCTCAGCGTGTTATCGATAAAAGGAAAATATGAGGTGCAGGAATGAAAATCACCCAGATTTCAGTGTTTATCGAAAACGAATCAGGCAGACTTCACGAGGTTACAGGGCTCCTCGGAGATAACAATATAAACATCAGGGCATTATCCCTTGCTGACACTTCCGATTTCGGCATTCTCCGCCTCATTGTCAATGAGCCTGACAAGGCTTACCGTCTTCTTCGGGAGAATGAGTTCACTGTGGGCAGGACAGAGGTTCTGGCTGTTGAGGTTCCTGACAATCCCGGCGGGCTTGCAGGTGTCCTCGGCGCACTGAGCAAGGCATCCATCAATGTTGAATACATGTACGCCCTCGTGGAGAGAAGCACAGACAGCGCTGTGATGATTTTCCGCTTTGATGACACGGCAAAGGCCGTGGACACCCTCACCGCAAACGGCTACAAACTAATGAAGGGCGAACAGATTTACGAGATATAGGCAACACAAACTGCGTTGCTTGTCATCCTGAGCCCGAAGGGTGAAGGATCTCTATTTAAGGTATAAGCTTTGGCTGAGGCTTCAGATTCTTCACTGCGTTCGGAATGAGGACTTTCTGAACGCCAGTTATTAGGTGAGACTTACCTGCAAGTTGTTGTTTCCCAAACGGAAACTCATAAAAATAAATCGGGGGTGGAAAATGGTTCGTATTCTGACGGTTTTAATCTTTCTTCTGGTGAGTGTTACCGCATTCGCCGGAGAGGTCAGGCTTGGTGCTCTGTTTGCTGAAACAGGCCCTGCGTCATATCTGGGGCATCCTGAAAAGCTCACTGCTGAAATGCTTGTGGCTGAAATCAACGCCGCAGGCGGCATCAACGGAGACAAGGTGGTTCTTGTGTCCTACGATACACAAGGGGATGAGCAGAGAGCGATTAACTATTTCAAAAGACTGGTGACAAAGGACAAAGTCTTTGCCGTGATCGGACCCACCACCACAGGTTCAAGCCTTGCGGTTAAAGATCTTGCGGACAAGTTTAAAACCCCGCTCATAAGCTGTGCAGCGAGTGCAGCCATTGTCACTCCTGTTAACAAGTATGTTTTCAAAACACCTCAGAGCGACATCCACGCCGCTGAGACAATTTTTAAATACATGAAATCAAAAGGCATGAAAAAAGCCGCAATCCTCACAGCTCAGAACGGGTTCGGCGTGACCGGAAGGGATGCGCTGATCGAAGGAGCCAAGGCTCAGGGGATTCAGATTGTCTCCGATGAAAAGTTCGGCGACAAGGATAAGGATATGACAAGCCAGCTCAGCAAAATAAAAGCTGCCGGGCCTGATGCCGTTATCTGCTGGGGAGTGGGACCTGCTCCCGCAATTGTTGCGAAAAATGCCAAAGATCTGGGTATACAGAACCTTTTCATGAGCCACGGCGTTGCCTCAATGAAGTTCATTGAGCTTGCGGGCGCTTCCGCTGACGGAATCAGGCTGCCCGCCGGAAGGCTTATTGTTGCCGACAGACTGGCAGACAGTGACCCGTTCAAGCCTGTTCTTATGAAGTATAAAAAAGACTACGAAGGCAAATTCAACATGCCTGTTTCCGCTTTCGGCGGTCATGCATATGATGCTTTCTATCTGTTTAAGCTTGCCTATGAAAAATCAGGTGCAGATACTGAAAAGTTTGTTTCGGCACTTGCCGGAATAAAAGGGTTCAAAGGCACAGCCGGAGAGTTCAACATGACAGAGCAGGATCACAACGGTCTTTCCTCTGATGCGTTTATTATGGTCGAAATAAAAGACGGAAAATTTGAGATAGCGAAATAATGCAATTCCTGTATTCGGGGCTCACCAGCGGCAGTATTTATGCGCTGGTAGCCCTCGGCTTCAACATCATCTACAACACGACGGGGCTTATCAACTTCGCTCAGGGTGAATTTGTCATGCTGGGCGGAATGCTGATCTACACTCTCTTCGCTGTCATGGGCATGCCTGTTCTGTTGGCGTTCCCTCTGGCTGTGGTTACCGCACTTATTCTCGGACTTCTTTTTGAGAGAGTGTTTATAAATCTTGTGCGGGTGAAAAACGATATAAACCTTATTACTGTTACCATAGCCGCGTCCATCCTGCTGAGGGATTTTGCAATGCACATCTGGGGCAGAGATACGGTGACGGTGGGCGAGTTCATGCCTGTGAAAAGCATTGAGCTTCCCGGCGGGGTTATATCAAACCAGAGCATAATGGTTATCGCAGTGGGCGCATTTATTGCCCTTGTGCTGCACCTTTTCCTTAAAAAAAGCAAATACGGACGCGCGATGCGCGCCTGTTTCGATGATATGACAGCGGCTGGAATCTGCGGGATAAATGCAGTGATGGTGCGTGTAATGAGCTTCGGCGTGGCCGCTGCTGTGGGCGCTGCCGCCGGGGTGCTTATCTCCCCCATTACCTTTGTAACCTATGACGACGGGGTTATGATAGGTCTCAAAGGCTTTGCCGCCGCCATTCTCGGCGGTCTGGGCAGCTTCTGGGGCGCTGTGGCGGGCGGTGTTCTTCTGGGGCTTCTGGAAAGCTTTGCCGCAACAATAATGCCCTCAGGTTATAAGGATGCCATAGCTTTTGTGGTCATACTTCTGATTTTGTTTGTGAAGCCTGCGGGTCTGTTCGGAAAAAGGATGGCTAAGCGCGTATGAGAAAGATAAATCCTTTTCCTTCGCTTATTGCGGCTTTTGTGCTTGCCGCAGTGGGTCTCACGGTTGACAACGAATATTATCTCGGCGTTGCGGTGGTTATAATGATCCATGCGCTGAACGCTACGGGTCTTAATATACTTCTCGGCTACACGGGAATAATCTCCATAGGGCAGGCTGCGTTCTTCGGTCTGGGAGCATATATTTCGGGCGTTCTTTCAGCCACTTACGGCTGGAATGCGCTTATGACATTCCCTGTCTCCTTCGCCGGATGCTTTATCATAGCCTATGTTATAGGCTGGCCGGTACTGAGACTCCACGGGCATTATCTGGCTATGGCTACACTCGGTTTCGGAATGATCGTCTACATACTCATGAACGAGATGGACTTCATAACCGGCGGCCCCTCCGGCCTCATGGGGATAGGGGACATAGAGTTCTTCGGGTTGTATTTCGGGCTGGATCAGGCTTACTTTGTGCTGATGTCCGTTTATTTTGTGATTGTGCTGTTTCTTCTGGAGCTTTTTGATAAGTCATTTCTGCATTACAAGCTTAAGTTTATAAAATCATCCGAATCCGCCTCAAACAGCTACGGACTGGACACTGTGCAGACCAAGCTGCTTGTTTTTGCTTTTGTGGCGGGCTTCACAGCCCTTAACGGCTCACTGTATGCCTTCTTCGCACATTTCATCAGCCCTGTCTCTTTCAGCCTCAAGTACTCCATAGAGCTTGTGGCGATGGCCACCGTGGGCGGGCTCGGCTACATAACAGGCGGTGTGATAGGCGCAGTGATTCTTGGGCTTGTGCCGGAGCTTTTCGCCTCTGCCGAGGATTATGAAATGCTTATCTACGGCGGGCTTCTGGCCGTTTGTGTTATGTTTGTTCCCGGCGGCATAGCCGGAACCCTCTCTAAACTGAGGAAGAAAGATGCTTGAGGTAAAGGATATATCCGTCCGCTTCGGCGGGGTAAAAGCGCTTACTGATGTGAGTTTTACTGTGAAGAACGGGAGCATTTCCGCACTCATAGGCCCCAACGGGGCAGGAAAAACCACCATGTTTAATGTTGTGACCGGGTTTGTGACCCCTGTCGCGGGCTCTGTGCGGTTTATGGATAAAGACATCACAAAGGCAAGGCCGCACAGGGTGTTTAATTCCGGAATATCTCGCACGTTCCAGAACCTGAACATAATCCCTGAGCTTTCACTGCGTGAGAACATGTATCTCGGCATCATAGGCCGTGACAAACCCTCCGTGCTGAAAAGCGCATTCCGGCTGAATAAGTCATACTGGAAAAAAACATCGGAAGAGATAGACACGTTCCTTGAGTTTGCGGGCGTGCAGGACTTTCAGCACCACAGGCCGTCTTCCGTGCCTTACGGCGTGCTGAAAAACTTTGAGATGGCCAGAGCGGTTATCTCAAAGCCTAAGCTTCTCCTGCTGGACGAACCTGCGGCGGGGCTGAACATGGCTGAGAAGGAACGTCTGGCAGGCATAGTGCGCAAGGTTTCTGCCGACGGCATAACTATTCTCATGGTTGAGCATGACATGCAGTTTATCTCCAGCCTTGCCGAATATGTGGTCTGCCTCAATTTCGGCGAGAAGATAGCCTGCGGCACATATGACGAAATAAGGAACAATGAGGCTGTTCTCAAGGCTTATCTGGGGGATGAAGATGCTTAAGGTTAAGTCCCTCTGTGTTTCATACGGCGCTGTAGAGGCGCTTTCCAACGTTTCCGTGCACGTGAGCGAGGGAGAGTTTGTTTCCCTCATCGGCAGCAACGGAGCAGGGAAAACAACCCTGCTGAACTCTGTGATGGGTATAGTTCCAGCTAAGCAGGGCGAAGCTGTGTTTATGGGTGAGAGCATAGCGGCAATGAAGGTGCATCAGGC
Organism: Geovibrio ferrireducens; assembly: GCF_026226615.1. Lineage (NCBI taxonomy): Bacteria > Pseudomonadati > Deferribacterota > Deferribacteres > Deferribacterales > Geovibrionaceae > Geovibrio > Geovibrio ferrireducens. The sequence continues at coordinate 74,570 of NZ_JAJAPB010000002.1, read as the reverse complement.
GGCGGCAAAGGGCATAGCACTTGTTCCCGAAGGGCGCAGGGTTTTTGCCAATATGTCCGTGCTTGAGAATATCCTTATGGGCGGCTTTTCCAAAAGCTCAAAGGAAAACTCCGATAAAATCGAAGAGATTTATTCGATGTTTCCTGTGCTTAGGGAGCGTAAAAGCCAGCAGGCGGGCATGCTTTCCGGCGGTGAGCAGCAGATGCTTGCCATAGGGCGCGCGCTTATGTGCAGACCGAAGCTGCTTTTGATGGATGAACCGTCCATGGGGCTTGCGCCCCTTGTGATAAAAGATGTATATGAAAAACTGGCTGCTCTCTCCAAGACAGGTCTTACGATTCTTCTCGTGGAGCAGAATGCTGCCATGGCTCTGAAATACGCCGACAGAGGCTATGTGCTTGAGAACGGGCGCATAGTTCTTCAGGGGAGCGCTAAAGAGCTTCTCGGCGACAACGAGGTTAAGCGGGCTTACCTCGGAAAGGAATACAAGGAGAAGTGGGAGAGATAGAATGAAATACTGGCAGGAACGTGAAGAAACGATGAGTGTTGAGGAGAGAGAGGCGTTTCAGCTTGAGCGTCTTCAGTCTACCCTTAACCGTGCCTATAAAAATGTGGATTTCTATAAGAAAAAGTTTGATGAGACAGGTATCAAGCCTGATTCCGTCAAAGAACTTACTGATATAGCGAACCTCCCCTTCACCACGAAGCAGGATCTGAGAGATAATTATCCCTACGGAATGTTCGCAGTGCCCCTGCGGGACATAGTGCGCATACATTCATCCAGCGGAACCACAGGCAAGCCCACAGTAGTGGGTTACACAAGGGCGGATCTGGAAAACTGGAAAGACCTTGTGGCGCGCATAATAATAGCTGGCGGAGCGGATGAGCAGGACATAGTTCATGTTGCCTTCACCTACGGGCTTTTCACAGGCGGTTTCGGGCTTCACTACGGGGCGGAGCATATAGGCGCGTCCGTTATTCCCGTTTCCAGCGGAAACACGGCAAGGCAGATAGGCATAATGCAGGACTACAGAAGTACAGTGCTTGTCAGTACCCCTTCATATGCCCTGCACATAGCCGAAACCCTCAGCAAGATGGGACTGAATAAAAACGACCTGCACCTTAAGACAGGACTCTTCGGCAGTGAGCCGTGGGGTGAGAAGATAAGGCAGGAGATAGAGGAAAAACTCGGTATTGACGCTGTGGACAACTACGGTCTCTCCGAGCTTATGGGCCCCGGAATCGCTGGGGAATGTCTGGAAAAAAGCGGCCTGCATGTTAACGAAGACCATTTTTATGTTGAGATAATAGATCCGGAAACACTCAAACCTCTGCCCCTCGGCGAGAAGGGCGAGCTTGTCATCACCACCCTGAAAAGGGAGGCAATGCCCCTTATACGCTACAGAACAAGAGACGTAACCAGACTCTACAGAGAGAAATGCGCCTGCGGCAGAACACTCATTAAGATGGAGAAGCCCAGAGGCAGAACCGATGACATGCTGATTATAAACGGTGTGAACGTTTATCCGTCACAGGTTGCCGAGGCTCTCGAATCGGTGAGCGGCGCTTCGCCTCACTTTATGATGATAGTGAGCAAGAAGGGCGTTCTGGATGAACTTGAGATACAGATTGAGGTCAGCGAGGCGCTGTTCTTTGATGAGATGAAAAAACAGAAATCACTGATGGAGGAGCTTGTGCGTGTCTTCCAGCAGGCGATACTCATAAAACCCAGAGTTAAGCTTGTAATGCCCAAAACCCTTGAGCGTTTTGAAGGCAAAGCTAAAAGGGTTATAGACAACCGCAAGCCGGAATAACATGAAGGACGACCAGAGGATAATTAATTTCTTTTTTGAGGCGGGGTTTCTCCAGAACCTGCAGAGAACTGGAATCCCATATCTCGGCTCCGGAAAGCAGAGCGTGGCGGAGCACAGCTTCCGCGTCACCGTGATAGGCTACACAATGGCAGCCATGCTTGGCGCTGATGTGAACAAGGTGCTGAAAATGTGCCTGTTTCACGACCTTGAGGAAGCCAGAACCGGAGACCTTAACTACCTCCAGCAGAGATATGTCAAATCTGACGATCAGAAAGCCCTGCGGGATGCTCTGAAGGGGCTTCCCCTTGAGGCGGAGGTAACGGAGCTCATAGATGAATACGCACAGCAGAAGACTCTGGAAGCAAAAATCGCCAAGGAAGCCGATGTTCTTGAACTGATTATGTTCCTCAAGGAGCAGCTCGACAAAGGGAACGAACAGGCGGGAAACTGGCTGAAATCAGCAGTGAAGCGCCTTAAGACAGAGAAGGGCATACAGCTTGCGGAAAGCATTCTGGAAACGAGATATTACGAATGGTGGTACGGTGATGGGAACGGATGGGAAAACGGATCAAAAGACTGGTAGCGCAGAATATCCTTCTCTTCTGAACACGGCGTACACTGCCGCCAATTTCATCCTGTTTAACAGACGGGCGCTCTACAACCTTATCCTCAACAGGCTCCATATTTTCAACCTGATCACCATCATGCTGGCAGCATACCTTATCCCTTACCGTTCGCCGTTTACCGGTGAGGCGGAGTTCTTTAATTTTGAGAATATGCTGGAAGGAATCCTCATGTCAGGGTTCTTTTTTCTGTTCATGTTCATGCTGTGCAGGCGCAAGGCGGAATCTTTTCTGCCTCTTCTGAGAATTGTTCTGGCGATGGAGATGACGGCTGTCATAAGTCCGGTGAGTTTTCTTCTTTCAGGTGTAATGCTTAAGGTCTTTATGGGGCTTTATGTGGGCTGGTATCTCAGCATAGGCATTTTTGCGTTCAGTTACCTTAACGGTATAACTTACTACCGCGCGGCGCTCGCCGTGCTCATGGCTTTTTTCCTTACCCAGCTTGTTCCGGCTTTTTTTGCCTAATCTTTGGGCAGAGGCGCGGCGGATATGAAAATTACACCCTCTTCAACCTTTGTGCCGTAGAAGCGGAGATCTGCATGTCCGTCCGGATGTGTAAGACACCTGCCTGTCGCAAGATCATACTCCCAGCCGTGGCGTGTGCATTTGATTATGCTGCCGCTCTTCGGGAGTCCGTTTGCCAGAAGGTTTGCCTGCTGGTGCTTGCAGCTTATCTCCATGGCATAAAAGGAGCCGTCCTCCCTTTTGAATATGCCTATGTTTTTGGCGAGAATCTTAACAGTTTTCCAGCTTGTGCCTGAGAAGTCCTCTGTCTTTGCCGCTTTGATGAAATCCATAATAAAAACCTCTGTCCGAGATCCTTCACTGCGTTTATGATGACGTTATATCAAGCGTCATTCTGAGCCCGAAGGGTGAAGAATCTCAGACTGAATTAAATGTCTCTAGTTGGCCTCAAGCACAGCCATGCCGAAGTCACGTCCCCATGCATAGGCTTTTTCGAGGTCTTCCGCCGAAGGAGTCATTTTGACTTTGAAGGACTCCATCGGAAGCTTCATCCTCATGCTTTTCATAATATCCTCACTGACCTTCACACCTTCGCCGCTCCAGCCGAATGAGCCGAAAGCGCCAGCAAGTCTGTTTACCATGTTAAGCACCACAAAGTATGCAAAAAGGTTAAGTATGGGCTTGGGAGCCTTTGCATTAAGCGTGGGCGTACCTATGAGAAGGCCGTAGGAAATCTCTATCTCGTCTATCAGTTCGCCGACGGGGAGGGCAGCAGCGTCCAGAAGGACAGCTTTCACCCCTGTCTCTTCCACACCTGCTTTAATGCTGTCCGCCAGCATCTTTGTGTTTCCGTAGGCGGTGGCGTAAACTATAGCGACCCTTCTGTCCTGCATATTTTTATAATATCTGTCCGCCTGCTTTTTATACCACTCGATATATCTTTCGGGATTCTCACGGAGAATAGGCCCGTGAGAGGGGCAGACCATTGTTATTTCTATGTCTTTGATCTTGTGAAGAGCCTTGAGTATATGCTCCTTGTACGGGCGCATGATCATGGAGTAGTAAAACTTGAAAGCCTCCATGGCATCATCTTTTCTCTCAAGTTCATCATTAAATATCTTCTCGCCGCTGCAGTAGTGCGCGCCGAGGAAGTCGCACGGGAAGAGGATCTTGTCCTCCACAAGGTAGGTGAACATGGTATCCGGCCAGTGGAGGAAGGGGGTGTGGAAGAAGCGGAGGGTCTTGCCGCCGAGGTCAATCACATCATCATCACCCACTGCGCGGCCGTTGTATTCTCCGTTTACTATATTATCCACAAAGGTTTTAGCCGTTTTGGAGTAGATAACTTCAATATTCGGGTTCATTTCCAGAAGAACAGGCAGACAGCCTGAGTGATCCGGCTCATTATGGTTGAGGATTATATAGTCGATCTCACTGACGGGGCAGATCTCCTCTACAGTCTGGATGTATGTATCTTTGAAAAGAAGCTTGTTGGCTTCAATGAGCGCTTTCTTTTTTGTACCCTGCACAAGGTAGCTGTTGTATGTGGTTCCGTGTTCTGTGGGGATTACTACGTCAAAAATTTCAAGCTCAGGGTCTCTGACACCGACCCAGTGGACGTTGTCTGCAACTTTGAATGAGTTCATATGGCCTCCCGTATAAGAGATAAATTTTATCTTTTAAAGAATAGTTCATGGGTATTGAAAAAGCAATGATTTTGAGAGGAGGTGCAAACGAAAAGCCGCCCGGACAAGCCGGACGGCCGGTGATTTCGTTTATTAGTCTTCGTAAACCTCGAAGCTGTCTTTGCCTACTCCGCATTCGGGGCAGACCCAGTCTTCGGGGATGTCTTCAAATTCTGTTCCGGGTTCGATGCCGCCGTCGGGATCGCCCACTTCAGGGTCATAAATCCATCCGCACACTGTACATACATATTTCATAGCAGTCCTCCTTGTGGATTAGAAATGATACCTAAACTATAATAGTCAATTAGTACAAGTCAAGTCCGATATACGACCTGTAATTTATTTAGGTTTTCCTTGTTTCGTTTTCAGCGGTTTCAGATAAAAGGTTAAATCTTTTTGACTTCGGTGTCGGTTATGCCTGTTCTGCGGAGAAGGCGCGCTTTGAGTTCCGGAACTGCCTGTTCATAGGGCATGTTCTCAAGGTTTATCTGCCCGCCTGCGGACTTCATGTGCCCTCCGCCAGTGCCTATGCCTTTCACTATGCGGCTTGCGATCCTGCCCACAAGCTGTTTGGATGACTTGCAGCGCAGGGAGAAGTAGCACTGGCTGTCTATGCGGCCTATTACGAAAGTCCATTTCACATCACGCATTCTGAGAACAAAGTCGCTTGTTTCAGCAATAAGATCGGGGTTGCGAACATCACCCAGATCGCAGAATACGAGATTGTCTATTATTTCGGCCTGTTCGATTGCCTTTTTCATGGTCTTGAAGTAATAGCGGGGAAGTTCGGGGTTTTCTATCTTCTGGAGCTTCTGTGTGGATATGTGGGGGAATATGTAGGCCATCATATCCATATCATGCTGGGTTATGCTCCTGCCGGAGCCGAAGGTGTCTGTTTTCATGCCGTAATAAAGGGCGGTTGCTATGTTCGCATCAGGTTCCAGATGCAGAGCCTTCATATACTCTGCTATTATGGTGCTTGTGCTGCCCGTGCCCGGACGGACATCGTAAATCTCCGTGGATTTTGTCTGCGCGCGGAAAGTGTGGTGGTCTATAACGACATTGGGCATTATATTTTTCGGTATATATACGTTCCCTGCGTTCGGCTGAGTGTCCGCAACTATGAGGTAGTCATATCTGGCGAAGTTGAGCTTGGTGGAGAGATGCATATCAATCTTACATGTTTTGATGAGCTCTCTGTTCTCCGCCCTGCCGATAATACCGTGATAGGCTATGGTACAGCGTTTTTTCAGCTTGTTGCTGAGGATCATCTTCATCCCCGCAGCCGCCGCTATGGTATCGGGGTCGGGGTTGTTGTGGGTGAGAATCAGCACCTTGCGGAAAGGCTTAACGTCCAGCAGTATTTTTTCTATCATATGCGTTTCTACTCGGTCCCGGCGGAGAAATCCAGAAGGAGTTCATCCCCTTCGATCCGCGCGGTGTAGCCGTATCTCCCTTTGAGTTCATCCAGATTGCGCAGGAGCGAATCTCTGCTGAACACTGTGTCAGCGTCAAATATAGCTTCTTCAAGGGAGAAGGTTTTTATATTGTAATCCTTAACTATCTCCCTGCGTTTAAGGAAGTCCATGAAGGCTTTTACGTCTGCAAACTTGCTGAAATGCACTGCTCTGACGCTGTATTTCGTAACAGTGTTCACTGTCTCCGGGAGAGGGATGAAGTTTGTTCTTATATAATCCGCAGCGGTGAGAACAGATGACCTGAACGCTTCTGTAATGCAGAGGTCATCAGTTTCCTGAACTGCTTTTCCGGTAACTTTAACGGCGGTAAATTCTTTGTCCCTTGAGTACGGCTTTACATAGAGCTCAGCTTCGCAGTTGAATATTTCGCCTTCGGGTTTGGTGGATGCATTGAGCGTGAAGATGAAAAGAAACTGCGCCGGACCGGAGGAGAAAGCAGCCAGCATATCGGTCTGTTTGGGGTTATCAGGCATTTCCGCAAGGAAATTCTGGTTGTTCCCCGCTGTAAACCTGTACTGCTGGAGCGCTTCTGATGCTGTTTTCAGAAGGGTCGGTTTAAGGTCTTCCTTAAGTTTACCGGTTATGTCAAACACAACGGAGTTGGTTGCTTCCCTGATGTAGTAGTTCAGGTTGCCCATGGCAATTTCATCAACATCTGCGGAAACAGAGTAAAAAACTGTATTGTCCTTAACATAGCGGCTTGTGATTTTGTATCTGGTAATGAATTTCAGAAACTCGGCTGTGATTTCGGGAACTGATGTATTGTCCGCGGATGAAAAAAAGTTTCTCATCGCATTTTTTAGTGCGCCTTCTCTGGCAGCCTGTTCGGCAGCTTTTACATTTCCTTCATGGATCACAGCGCCGGCGCTGCCCTCTACAAATACAGCGTGAGCGTTTTGTGCGGATGCAAATACTGCCGCAATAATTAATAAGCAGAAAATTGTTTTTTTCATAAGATTCATTATTAACCCGTATTAGAAGAAGTTGTCAACTCTATCCGCAGATCTTGTTGATGATACAGGGCTTCTGAAAGTGCCGAGCCCCTGGAGGCCGATTACGAAGTATATTATCTGCTCCCTGCCGGAGTAGCCGCCTTTGTCATCAATGGGGTTATACTCCTTCTGTGTGACGGAAAGCCCCATGTGCCAGCAGCCTGATTTATATGTGCCGTAGATGGAGTTGCTTATTGTGCGCAGGTTATTGAGTGACATATGTTCGTTTTTACCTGATGTTTTGGTTTGAAAAGCAAGTTCAAATTTTCTGAAGTTGAGACTCACGCTGAATTCAAGGGATGTGTTCTCGGTTTCATCGGTGTAGTCCATATCTTCGTAAAGATATTCCTCGCTGAATGTCACTAAGCCTGTGGAGAAGGAAATCCTCTGGTTGAGGAGGGATGTGTCCGCATCGCTGTGGTCATAGTCGTGCCTGAGGTAAACATTCAGCCTTTTGTCATAGTTGTAGTTTATTTTGGCTATTATCGGTCTCAGGCGGTCTTCGCTGAGCATTGCATCGTATGTCTGCTCAAGGGAGGCATCCAGATTCCATTTTTCTGCGTCAAAATAGTTTTTAAAGAAGTATGTGTAGCTTTTTGTTCCTTCTATGAGGTCGCCTTCTATTCTCTCAGGGATGGCTGAGTGGTCAAGCTCCGGTATCTGTTCGTACCTGAATGTGTTGTATATGGAGTGGGAGAATTTATCATATTTTCTGTAGATTTCGTTCAGTGCTATTTCATAACCGATTCTGTATGAGAGACGCTCTATTGAGCTGTCATCCGCATTTATCTGCGCTATGCTTGTTCCCCTGCTGTTTTTCACATTCGGAGCTTCGGCTATTCCCTCCCACTTTGTAGCCATTATTTCGGCATATGGCTTGAATGTGGCTACTCTGAGGTTGATGGGGGTATAAATTTCCGTTGTGAGGTGCAGGCGCTGATATTCATCTTCCACAATCAAATCATTACTGCTTGAGGCCGGGTAAATGGTTTTTTCCCTGTAGAGAACATGGTCAAGATCGGCTGTGTAATTGAGGCCGAGAAAGCCCTGGCGGAGGTTTTTTCTTACAAAAAGATTCGGCAGTCTGTAAACCTCCGTCTTTTTGTAGCCGTTGTCTATATCTGTGAACTGCATGTCGTTTTTAAAGCGGATTCCGAAATCAGCATATTCTGTTCTGTGAATCAGCCTGAAATCTGCGTAGAATTTGTTATCCGGATTGTCATAGTCATCCACCATTTCTGTGTCTGCTATATCTCTCAAATACCTGTAATCCGAGACATAATCCATCTCAATGTACATTTCGGTATTATCGCCTATTTTAAAGTTGGAGTCCTGATAAAGCAGATACCTGTTTCTTTTGTCCGATTCGCTCTCCCAGTCATCAATATATTCGCCGTAAATGTAAATATTCTCGTTCATGCTCTTGGCGTATCTGTATTCGCCGAGATAGTGGACTATTCCAGTTGAATATATATTTGTGCCGATGGTGGCATCCTTGTCTATGTTGATGTCGCGGAAATACTTGAGGCCTATCATGGTTCCCCTTTCGGAGTTTGAACCTATTTTTGGAATAAGGAGGCCGCTTTCACGCTCTTTTTTGATAGGGTAAATCATGTAGGGGGTGTAGAGCACCGGAACGCTTTTTATCCAGCCGGTGGTGTTGGTTGCTTTTATATAGTGGCCTATGTCCATGGTGGCGCGGCTTGAAGTGAATGACCAGTCCGGAACCTCTCCGGGGCATGTGGTGAAGCGCCCTTTCTCGATCAGGAAGTTATCCTGTCCGGTGCGTTCAAACTTTTCCGCCTCAAGGTAATGATAGGGCTCAACAAAGCCTTTGACATCAATGAATGTTCCTTTTTCCTGAGCAAAGTCATATGTGAGGTTTGTGCAGTCAAAAAAGTTGCCGCCTTCTCTCAGGCGGACATTCCCGCTGGCATCAAAAACGCCTGTCTCCCTGTTGTATATAACTTTGTCTGCTGTGAGCGTGGAATTGTCACGCATGATTACAACGTTTCCTGTGGCCTCAAAGGTAAGGTTGTCCGGCGCGAACATTTCGTCCGCCTCAAGGGTGATATTGTCCGCCTTAGTGCCAGAGGGGACAAAGATTTCCGCTGCATTTGCGGATATATATGAAGTAAAAAGAATAATAAGCAATAGTCTGATCACGCGAGTTTCCCTTCTTAACACATTTCCGCCGGGGCGGCACACAGGTTTTAAATATTAATCCGAAAGAAGCTTTTTTATATGGGCGCACAAATAAAGTGAGCCGCTGACAAGTATATCAGCATTTCCCGCAAGTTCAACCGCTATGTTGAGCGCTTTTGCAGCGTCCTTTTCCTGCACGGTTCCCGCTATGTCAAGGGGGAGGCGCAGGCTTCTTTCGTTATCCGGAATTTCGGTTATTACGATATTCCGGAACTTAGGGGAGAGAAGGGCGACGAGCTTTTTTATATCCCTGTCCGCAGTGGAGGAGATAAGCACACTGCCTATCTTCGATGCATCGGCAGACTTCACCAGTTCATGCATGCCGTGCGGGTTGTGCGCGCCGTCAAGGATGAATCTTCCTATCCGTTCCATTCTGCACGGAGGAAGCACCGGAACAAAGTTCAGGGGCAGCTTCCCTGTGAGCTCCTTCACAATATTCTCCGCCAGAGCAAGGTTTTTCCCGAATGGGGCAGGCACTTCTGAGCTTGCCTCTTCTGTGAATATAATTTTTTTATCAGGCAGTGCTTTTCTGATGTATTCCGTGACGGAGGGCGTATTCATCCCCAGCATAACGGTTCTGTTGTCCTTAATTATCGCCAGCTTCTCATCAGCTATGCGGTAAATACTGTTTCCCAGAAAAGCGGCGTGATCCTTGGCAATGGCAGTGATGACAGGCAGTTTGACATTCAGAACATTTGAAGAATCGAACCTTCCCCCCATCCCCGTTTCTATGACGGAGAAATCCGGCTTAAGTTCTGAGAAATACATAAAAGCAATGAGGGTAAGCGCTTCGAAATATGAGAGGCGGTATTTTTCTATAAGCGGTACGCATCCGGCGAATATGCGGTCAAAATCCGCATCGCTTATATCACGCCCGTCAGACACGATGCGTTCATTGACTTTGAGAATATGCGGGGAGGTGAACAGGGCTGTTTTATAGCCGCATGCCTTGAGCATGTCCGCTGTGAAGCGGCATGTGGAGCCTTTGCCGTTTGTTCCGGCCACATGGATTATTCTGCCCAGTGACTCTTCCCTGAAACCGGCTTCGGCCAGTGCACCCTCAATACGCGAAAGGGTGAGCTCAAGGTTTTTGAACTCACCCGTGTTTCTGAAATATTCTTCAAAAGCGTTAATGGCTTTTTCCTTGTCAGTTGTAGCCGAAGAAGTCCAGAACCCTTGTCATGTCTTTTCTCCAGCGTTTGCGGTGGGAAACTATGTCCACCATGCCGTGCTCAAGGAGAAACTCCGAACGCTGGAAGCCTTCGGGCAGTTTCTGCCTGATTGTCTGCTCTATAACTCTGGGTCCTGCAAAGCAGATCAGAGCCTTGGGCTCAGCTATTATCACATCGCCGAGCATGGCGTAGCTTGCAGTAACGCCGCCTGTTGTGGGGTCAGTGAGGAGTGATATATGCCCAAGACCTTCCATGCGGAGTTTGGCGAGGGCTGCGGATGTTTTTGCCATCTGCATGAGGGAGAGTATGCTCTCCTGCATTCTCGCGCCGCCTGAGCAGGATATGGTGATAACGTGTCTGCGGTGCTTCACTGCGTTTTCCACCAGTCTGGTGATTTTTTCGCCCACAACGCTGCCCATGCTGCCGCCGAGGAATCCGAACTCAATACCGCCGATATTCACTTCGCGGCCGTTGATTTTTCCCATGCCGCCCACGAATGCGTCATTCATGTCCATTTTTTTGACTGCGGCTTTTATTCTGTCCGGGTATTTTTTACTGTCTTTGAATTTCAGCGGGTCAAGGGAGCGGATGCCTGCGTCGAACTCTATAAAGGAATGGGGGTCTATGATGTACTCTATCTTCTGCATTGCAGAAACGGGGAAGTGAAAATCGCATTTGGGGCAGCACTGGTAGTTGTCCTCTATTTCCTGACGGTAGCTTATTTCCCCGCAGCCGGAGCATTTGCTCCATATATTTTCTTTCATGTCCTTTTTCTGAGAGCTGACTTTGGTGATCTTTTCCAACAAAAAGTCGGTTATTCCCATATGGGTTAGTCTCCTTCTGATTTAATAATGCAAAAAACCGCGTCCTGCGTTTTTTGCATACACGCTCGCGGACGGATGAACCGTCCTTCGCTTCGCACGGCGGCGGCACTTCCTGTGCCTTCCGTAATAATACAAAAACTGCATCCTGTGTTCAAAACAATCAAACACAACTGATGATTTTATTGTTTTTTTGTATTTTATGCAACAGGTCTGTTTTTTCCTGTTGTATTACAGCCATTTATAGAACAGTCTCCCCTGTCTGCCGAGGAGATCCTTCATTGTGCGCACACCTTTTGCGTGGAGAGCCTCAAAACAGCGCACGGTGAGAAGCGCCGTGTGCGCAGCGTCAAACAGTGCCCTGTGCCTGTATGCGGCGGGAACGGGAATATCCAGTTCCAATTGTGACATCAGGTTGTCAAGACTATAGCTTGTCAGTCCGGGAAACGCAAGTCTGGCGAGGCCTATTGTATCTATTATTTTTGTAAAACTATGTGAAGGCTGGCATTTTTCCAGTGTGTGGTAAACAAATTTGCAGTCGAATCCCGCATTGTGGGCTATGGCTATGCTGTCCCCCACGAAGCTGACAAATTCGGGTATAACTATTTCAGCAGTGGGCTTGCCCCGCACCATAGAGCGGCTTATGCCGTGAACTTTGTAAGCCTGATAGGGTATTTCGCAGCAGGGATCTATGAGGGTTTCAAATCGGTTCTGGAGGTTCAGTGTGAGGTTAGGCTCGATTTTCACTGCGGCGATCTCAACCAGCCTTGAGCCTTTTTCCGGCGACATGCCCGTTGTTTCCGTGTCAAATACGGTAAAGGTCAGTTCCTCGATGGGTTTATTAATCATTTATTATCCTGAAAAGGCGTATAAAATCTTCCAGATTCATCTCCTCCGCACGGATGGAAGGCTTAAGCCCTGCTTTTTCTATCACCGTTTCGGGGTTTTCGACCCCCATGAGGTTATTGCGGAGTGTTTTGCGCTTCTGAGTGAAGCACCTCCGCAGGAAAGCGAGGAACTCCTTTTCGTTACCGACATTTTCCTTGGCATGGGGAGTGAATTTCAGGATCGATGAAAACACTTTTGTGTTGGGATAAAAGTTGCCGCCGGAAATGTCCTTTATTTTCTTCTTATCATAGAAGTAATCGGTCATAACGGTTATGGATGAGTATGCCTTTGAGCCAGATTTCGCTGCTATTCTGTCCGCGACCTCTTTCTGGTACATGAATATCATGCGGTCAGTTATGCCGTGCAGTTCAGTACATTTGGCTGTGATGTCCACGGACACGTTGTACGGCAGGTTGCCGATTATTTTCAGCCTGTCCGTTTCAAGGAGGGAAGTGTCAAACTCCATGAAGTCCGAATGGATTACACGGAAGTTTTTGTAAACATGCAGATAGCGCTTGAGGAATGAAACCAGTTCGCCGTCTATGTCAACTGCGGTCACGTTTGCGCCCGCCTCAAGCAGCCTGTGGGTAAGTACACCGCAGCCGGGGCCTATCTCAAGAACATGGTCGCCTTTCTCTATTTCTGCTGCGCTCACTATGAGATCGAGTATATGCGTGTTGGTGAGGAAGTGCTGTCCGAACGCTTTTTTCGTTCTTCCCTGTTCCTCTTTGAAAAGTTTAAGCAGATCGAGCATTAATCACCATTTCCTGTGCCACCTTCACCGCCCTGTATAAAGAGGAGGGGGAGGCTGTGTTTTTTCCGGCTATGTCAAATGCGGTTCCGTGGTCTACGGAGGTGCGTATAATTGGCAGGTTGAGGGTAACGTTCACAGCATTGCCGAAGGATTCCATCTTAACAGGGATCATTCCCTGATCATGGTACATGCACACCACAAAGTCAAACTCGCCCTTGAGTACCTTCGGGAAAAGCGAATCCGCTGGGTATGGCCCGCCTGCGTTTATGCCTTCCTTTACTGCCTGCTCAATGGCAGGGGAAATTATGCTCTGCTCCTCGTCCCCAAGGGCTCCGTTGTCTCCGGCGTGGGGGTTAAGTCCAAGAACAGCGATTTTCGGCGCACCCTTGCAGAAGAATCTGCCAGCGTTATGGGCGTTGCGTATGGCGGTGAGCACCGTATGAACATCCAGCTTAGCTGTCAGGTTGCACAGGGGCACATGGGTTGTGGCAAGGAGAGTGCGCACCCTGTCCCCGACAAGGAGCATGGAGAAATCTGTTGTATCAGTGAGATAACCTAAAAATTCAGTGTGTCCGGGGAAGCTGTACCCGCCGAGCTGAATGGATTTTTTATTAATGGGGCAGGTGACAACGGCGTCAATTTCCCCTGACTGCGCCATTCTCACAGCTTTTTCAACAAAAAGCATGGATGCTTTTCCGTATTCGCCCTTTATTTTTCCGTATTCTATTTCAAAGTCCGCTTTTTCATCCGGTTCAATGATCTCTATTTCGGGCATTTCCGTTTTCAGTATATTCCTGAACGCATCTTCCAGTATGAAGCGGTAGCCTATGAAGACTGTCCTCACGCTTTCCGGCTGGTTCAGTGCGTATTTGGCGGCTATTTCAGCGCCTATTCCGGCAGGGTCGCCGATTGTGATTCCGATTACAGTTTTTTTCATAGGCAGAAGATAATACCGAAGCGGATGATTTATCAAGCTATACTTTCCGCGGCTGCTTTTTTTGCGGGCGGCGTTTACTGTTTTTTGATGAAGGCCTTTAACCTTTCTTCCGCCTCCGAAAAATCACCGAGGCATGAGTATCCGTTTATCGCTTCGAGCCGTAAAGCGTCATCAAAGGAGCACCCCTGAATATTAATTATGGTTTCTTTTACTGAGCGTACGGCACGCTGGCTGTTTTTCAGTATCATCCCGGCGTATTCCTCGGCTGTTTTCATTAGTTCCTCTGCGGGAACAACCCTGCTCACCAGACCAAGCTTCAGTGCCTCCTCAGCGCTGATTTCCCTGCCTGTCATGGAGAGATCAGCGGCGACGGCTGTTCCTGCAATTGCACAGAGGCGAACCAAACCTCCGTCCCCCTGATGCAGACCATAACGGGTTTCAAATACTCCGAATTTTGCTTTTTCAGATGCTATCCGTATGTCGCATGCGAGGGCAAGTTCAAATCCCGCGCCTATCGCATGACCGTTAACAGCGGCAATTACTGGCTTGTATATTCTGTGCTTTCCTCTGGTTATCCCCCCGGCAAGGCCTGTTTGGGCGTTTTGCCTGAGTGAATAGAGGTCTGCTTTTTTCCATTTTGGTATGAATGTCTTGAGATCTGCCCCGGCACAGAATGATTTTCCCGCTCCGGTTATGATCACTATGTCCGTTTCGGAGCATAAAGCAAAATCGTCCCATACTTCTTCAAGCTCCCTGTTAAGCTCCTCATCAAGGGCGTTCAGTGCCTCCGGTCTGTTCAAGGTGATATAAGCTATTCTGTTTTTCTTTTCATATGTTAGCTTTTCCATAACCCTGCCTTATTATTTTTTGATAAATTATGTCTTTATATTTTCAGGAGATCATCTATTATTATAGGTTACAGAACCCATAAACAACAGGAGAAACAATGCCTCAACTGACCAAAAATATTTTTGAAGAGCTTTCGGAAAATGTTAAGGGTGATGTTTACACCGATAAAATAAGAAGATACATGCACTCAACGGACGGCAGCATTTTCAGGGTGGAGCCGGCCTGCGTGGTGTATCCTCGCGATAAAGACGACATTAAAACAGTGGTGAAGTTCTCATCCCGCTACGGGCTCTCGATCCACACAAGAGGTTCAGGCAGCGGCCTTTGCGGTTCTGCCGTGGGGAAGGGGCTGATACTTGACTTTTCCAAATACATGAACACCCTTGTGGAACTGGATGAAAAGGGGAAAACCTTTACCTGTCAGCCGGGCTACCGCTTCGGCGAGCTTGAAGTTGAGCTCAGGGGAAAGGGGCTTTTCTTTCCTCCCGATCCTTCAAGCGGCGAATATGCCAGCTTCGGCGGGATGTACGGAACAAACGCCAGCGGAGCGCACTCCGTTAAATACGGCAATGTTTCCGACTATATAGAAGATGCAAAGCTTATCCTCGCAGACGGAACGGAAACCACCATCAAAACCCTTGAAACCACCCCGTTTGACAAGCTTCCGCCTAAGTTCAAAAAGCTGTACAGGCTTTATGAAGATAATAAAGAGAAGATAGAGAACGCCTACCCCTCAATCCGCTGTAATGTTTCCGGCTACAATTTAAGAGGGCTGACAGAGAACGGCGGGCTGCACATAGGCAAGCTTCTGGGCGGCTCGGAAGGCACACTCGCCATAGTCACGGAGCTTACCTTCCGTCTGCATGAAAAGCCCGATTTTGACAGCCTCGTGGTTGCTTATTTCGATGATATAGTCAAGTCCGCTCAGGCTGTGCAGAGGGTTCTGCCTTCCGCACCTTCCGGCATTGAAATAATGGATAAATCACTCCTCAACCTTGCCAGAGAATCGGACGCTAAACTTAAGGAAGCCATACCCGAAGGTGTGGACAACGTTCTGATGATTGAGTACGACGGTTATGACAGGGAAGAGGTGCGCAGACTGGCCGAACAGGCCATGGCTGATATTAAGGATCTCTCCTCGTCTGCCTCCGTGGCGGCATCGGAAGAGGAGGCGGCGAAGTTCTGGGCTGTGCGCAAGGCGGCTGTGCCTATACTCTATAAGCTTAAAGGGCGCA
Organism: Geovibrio ferrireducens; assembly: GCF_026226615.1. Lineage (NCBI taxonomy): Bacteria > Pseudomonadati > Deferribacterota > Deferribacteres > Deferribacterales > Geovibrionaceae > Geovibrio > Geovibrio ferrireducens. The sequence continues at coordinate 58,652 of NZ_JAJAPB010000002.1, read as the reverse complement.
AGAAGATCCTCGCCCTCATTGAGGATGCGGCAGTGCCTACGGACAGGCTGGTGGACTATTTCAAAGGTCTGTACGCCATACTGAGAGGCCACAGGGCGGAGTTTGTCATTTACGGGCATATAGCAAAGGGGCTTCTCCACACCAGACCGCTCCTTGATCTGAAAGACCCGCATGATATAGAGATGCTGAAAATCCTTGCAGATGATGTGTTTAAGCTTGTGAACTCCCTTGGCGGAGTTGTAAGCGGCGAGCACGGAGACGGCAGACTGAGAAGCGCATATATCAAAGAACAGTATAAGGATATTTACCCGCTTTTCCTTGAAACAAAAGCGGCTTTTGATGTTGAGGATCTCCTCAACCCCGATATAAAAACCGTCTGTGACGATGAGCAGATGATGAAATTCCTCCGCTTCGGTTCCGACTACCGCAGCATGGACTTAAGCGGAAAGCACCTTGTATGGAACGAAGGCTTCACTGACGAGGCTGAAAAATGCCACGGCTGTTCAAAGTGCACAACCGTTACCTCCGCAACAAGGATGTGCCCGGTTTATAAAGCCACAAGGGACGAAACCGCCGCCCCGAAGGCGAAGGCGAATGTTCTCCGCGCGCTTATAAGCGGCACTATAGACAATGATTCCCTGTACGAGGAGGCTTTCCAGAACGTTATCAACAAATGTGTAAACTGCGGAAGCTGCGTGATGGAATGTCCGTCCAATGTCAATATCCCCAAACTCTCCATTGAAGCAAAGGCGATGTATGTTAAAAAGTACGGTGCGGGGCTTGATAATAAAATAATCTCTAACTGTGATCTTCTCGGAAAATATACCCATAAGATAAGCCCGCTGATCACTAAGGCTATGAAGCTCAAGCTCAACCGCAAGGTTGTGGAAGTTATGACCGGAGTCACCGCTGAGCGTCCTTTTGTGGGATTTGAGGGCAAATCGCTCTTCGAGAGGGCAAAGAGCCGCGCTTTCCGTAAAAAAGGCGAGCTTAAGGTTGTCTATTTTGCAGGATGCTACGCCAGCTATATCAACCCCGGACTGGGCATGGCCACAATGGATGTGCTGGAGCACATAGGCTGTGAGGTTGTCCTGCCGGAGCAGTTCTGCTGCGGTATCCCCTTCCTCTCAAAAGGGATGACCGAGGATGCGAAGCTGAGGGTTAAGAAGAACCTCGCAAGCTGGGGCAAAGCAATGGAAGAGGCGGACTATGTTGTGGTTTCATGCTCTTCCTGCGGGCTGTCGCTCCTTAAGGAATGGAAGTTTCTTATGAGCGATTCTCAGGTGGAGGCGGTGAGCAAAAAGCTCATCCATGTCACCGCCCTTGTGAATCAGCGCAGAAACCGGCTGAGAGTTAAAGAGAAAAATCTGAAACTTTCCTATCATAAATCATGTCATATGAAAGTGCAGGCAGACAACAACTGCTCTGTGGAGATGCTTGCCTCCCTTCCCGGAGTTAAGGTGACAGACCTTAACAGCAACTGCTGCGGAATGGCGGGAAGCTGGGGGATGAAGGCGGACAACTTTGAGCTCAGCACAAAGATCGGCAAGCCGATGCTGGACAAGCTTAACGAATCCGAGGCCGATTACGGCGTGACGGACTGCCCCACCTGCACAATCCAGATGCAGCATCTGGGCAGTAAAACAGTAAAACACCCGGTTGAGGTGCTTAAGGAATGTTTGGAAGACTGACAGCCTTTCTGCTTGTAAGTGTGCTCGCCTTTGGTTCCGCCGGTGCGGATGAAGGGGACTACCTTATGGGTCTGAACGCGTATAAGGACGGACTGAACAGCGTTGCCAGAATGGGCTTTGAGGCTTATCTGGCCGATTCTCCTGATCAGGCTAACAGGCATTACGCAGAGTATCTCATGTACCGCATCCTCCTTGAAGATGGGGACACGGACGGGGCGTACTCATATTTTGCCAAAATTGAGAGTGTGGCTGATTCCCGCTTCGATCAGAATGTGATCAAAGGGGATAAGATGCGCTTTCTGATCCGCAGAGACTGCGCAGAGGCGAGAAAAGAGCTTATCTCCGGCACATCCGCCGCAGGTGCTGCGGTTTATACCGAATCATCCTGCCCGATGGATTCCGCCGCTGCCAGGGCTGTTGCCTCCGCATCAAACGATTCCAAGGTGCTCCTTGCCGCCGCAGGGAAATCTCAGGGCGACCCGAAAGCCGCTGAGGCTCTGTTCTCAGGCATTAACCCCAAAAACCTTACCGCCGAGCAGGCAAAATATTTCGGAGTTCTCTTCTATAAAAACGGCAACTATGACTATTTCTGGAAGGTTTACGGAGTTTATAAGGATGCGGACATGGTTAATCTCGCTCTGGACAGGCTCTGGAATATCAAGGACTACAAATCATATATAACAAGCTTTGAGGCAAACCGCAAAAGCTACGGACTTGAATCCGCAGCCTTCTGCCGTGCCATTGAGTCATACAAACAGACCGGAGCGGATTTTGACTGTGCGCTTCTGGACGGATGCATCAAGGAGAAAAACGCTGATTTTGCCAAAACAAAGACAGCATGCCTTATCAAATCAGGCAAAACCCCCCTTGATGCAGATGTGGATGCTTTCGGTTCGGCAGTGCGCGGCGTATGCGAATATGTGCCTTATATGATAGATAAAAACCTGTATGACGGCAAATCCTTCGGTGAGTTTGCCGCCTGTTCCAATAAGTTTGATATAGCTGAGCTTCTTTACCGTAAAAAAAGGTTCGGCCGCCTTCTGGAAGTCGCCTCCAAAGGTACGGATGACCGTGATTACTATTACGCTGCCCTTGCCCACATAGGGATGGGGGACAGAAGCAAGGCATCCGCCGCGGCGCAGAAAATAAAAAGTGCCGAACTTAAGGCTTATTTAAGCGGACAGATAAAATGAAAAAATTTCTCATAGGCTTCGTGCTGATCTCGGTCTTTTTCGGTGCTCTGCTTTACAACTATTTGTCAGATGAGAGTCATGCTTTGTATAATGAAGCGGTAAAGCTTTATGAACAGAAGAAATATTTTGAGGCTCACGAAAAAGTAAAGGAATCAATGGATAAAAATATCCTCAACCGGAAGGCTATCCTGCTTAAGGCAAAGCTTTACGACATAGTAACCGGAGAGGAGAACTACAGGGAAGCTTCACGCCTTTATGAAGAGGCTGTTAACCTCGCCATGCAGGGCAACTCCGATCAGGCGAGGGTGAATATTGTCCGCGCCCTTGAACTTCTGGACAGGGTTCCTTCCACTGCTCCCTCCAAAGAGAATGCGGACAGGCTTATTGAACGCATATCACGTGATGCGGAGCCGCTTCTGAATAAGGCTCCGGACGTTGCATACCGCAGGGCGAAAAGCTTTTACGAACAGGGCAACTACAGAAGGGCTTTCGAAAGCTTCAACCGTTTGTCAGCTCTCTCCCCCGAAGGCAAGGCGATGAGAAGCTCCGCTGCATACAAGGCGGGCATGGATGTCTACATCAGCCTGAGAGACCTGCCGGATGTTTCTAATGCGGAACTGTACGACGCTATCTACTGGTTCGAGCAGGTGGAATCCGGACAGACTGAATACACGGATGCGGCAGAAAAACTGGGCGAACTCAGGGCAAGGCTTAATTAATTCCGTTGCGTGCGCACGTTAAAAAATGCTAAAAACACGTCAGATTTCTTAGAGGTAATCTTCATGTCAAACTATGACTTTACAGGCACTAAAGTCCTCGTAGTAGGGGATGTTATGCTTGATAAATATTATTTCGGCTCTGTCCGCAGAATTTCACCGGAGGCTCCGGTTCCCGTTGTGAGGGTGAAGGACACCAGACTCACTCTTGGCGGTGCGGGGAATGTCCTCAGCAATATAACCCATCTGGGGGCAAAGGGTGTTATGCTTTCAGCCTGCGGCAGGGATGATAATGCCGTTACCCTGAAAGGGCTTCTGGGTGAGCTGGGTGCTGAGTGCTGCTTTGTTGAACGTGAGCTTCCCACAGTGACAAAGCTCCGTGTAATCGGTGAAAAACAGCAGGTTGTCAGGCTGGACTTTGAAGAGATTGTTCCGGTCAGCCTCAGTGACGAATATAAAAATTTTATAGATAATGCCGCCGCGGAATGCGGAACTGTGGTTCTCTCAGACTACGGGAAAGGTATCTGCACCGATGAAGTCTGCCGGTATGTGATCGAAAAAGCCGCAGAATACGGTAAAAAGGTTATAGTTGACCCCAAGGGGCATGACTGGAGCAGGTACAAGGGTGCGGACATTGTTACGCCCAACGTCAACGAGCTTGCCGAAGCGGCAGGCAGGAGCGTTGAAAATGCTGATGATGAAATCACCGCCGCCGCACGGGAAATTCTGGCAGAATACGGCATTAAGTGTCTTCTCGTAACCCGCTCTCACAAGGGGATGAGCATTGTCACCCCTGAAAGTGTGAAGCATATCCCCACCGAGGCGAAAGAGGTTTTCGATGTCTCCGGTGCAGGGGATACTGTTGTCGCAACTCTGGCGGTATCTCTCGCGAAGGGTTATGAAATGGAGGCCGCATCATGCACAGCCAACAAAGCCGCCGGAATAGTAGTGAGCAAAATAGGCACTGCGCCTGTTTATATAAATGAGCTTAATGATGAAGGCAGCAGCCATGCGGCAACATCGCTTGATGCCATGCTGCGCATAGCTGAAAACCTGAAAAGAGCGGGCAAAACCATAGTGTTCACCAACGGATGCTTTGATATACTTCATAAAGGGCATGTCACATACCTGAGAGAGGCGAAAAAGCTTGGGGATGTTCTTATTCTTGGTCTGAATACGGATGACTCCGTCCGCAGGCTCAAAGGTGCGTCAAGACCAGTCAACTCAGAGGATGACAGGGCGGAGGTTCTCTGCTCACTGGAATCCGTGGATTATGTTGTTAAGTTCGGTGAGGACACACCTCTCGAACTGATAAGCAAAATACGCCCCGACATACTTGTTAAGGGTGCAGACTATAAAATAGAGGATGTCATCGGCCGTGAACACGCCGGAAAAACTGTCCTCATAAGCTTCGTTAACGGGTATTCGACAACGTCAATACTGGAGAAGAGTAAAAGGTAACAGTTCCATGGAAGGAACTGCGCCGTGCGGAGCAAAACCGCCGTTTTGATTTCGGCGGTTTCTGTACCAAGCTTGCTGAAAAGCCTTGTTTAACAAGGCGCGAGCGTGTGCTGAAATTCCACAGGATGTAGGAATTGCAGCTATTAAGGACAGACTGCTTCGTCGTTTTGCTCCTCGCAGTGACTCATATGAGCGTCATTGCGAACCCTGAAAGGGTGAAGAGTCACTTCCCCCTTTAAAAAAGGGGGACAGAGGGGGATTTGAGAAGCATGCGGAACAGTTTTTCACCGGACGCAGGAATTTCGGTTAGTTAAAAAGGAAGGTGTTTATTATGATAGTTGTAACAGGCGGAGCAGGATTTATCGGGAGCAACATAGTAAAAGGGCTTAACGATATGGGTGAGGACAATATCATTATTGTTGACAGTCTGGATAACCCCGCGAAGCACCTGAACCTGAATAAGCTTAAATACAATGATTTTATAGATAAACGAGATTTTCTCTCCGTTCTCAGAGAGGACAGGTTTTTCATAAAAGTATTTTTCCATGAAGGCGCATGCTCCAACACAATGGAGACAGACGGCAGATACATGATGCAGAACAACTACGAGTACAGCAAGGAGCTTCTGCATTACAGCATGGAGCGCGGCGCAAGGTTCATTTACGCCTCTTCCGCATCTGTCTACGGCAACGGTGATGAGGGGTTTGCGGAGAAGCCCGAATGCGAGTACCCGCTGAATGTTTACGCTTTCTCAAAATTTTCGTTTGATAACTATTTCCGCAATATAAAGAATGTCGGCACTCAGGTTGCTGGTCTCCGCTATTTTAATGTTTACGGCCCGCAGGAAAATCATAAGGGGAAAATGGCTTCCGTAGCCTTCCATTTCTTTAATCAGCATAAGGAAGGCGCTAAGGTCAGGCTTTTTGAAGGGAGTGAGGAGTTCCGCAGGGATTTTATTCATGTAAACGATGTTGTTGCGGTGAATATGTTCCTTTATGAGAACCCCGGTGTTTCAGGCATTTTTAACTGCGGCACAGGGAAGGCCAGAAGTTTTGCTGATATAGCGGAAGTTTTCAAGGCAAGATACGGCAAAAATTTTGAATCGGAGATAATTCCTTTCCCCGAACAGCTTAAAGGAAAATATCAGAAATATACCCAGGCCGATCTCACTAACCTGAGGAAAGCCGGATATGCGGCTGAGTTTCTTTCGCTGGAGCAGGGGGTAGGTGCTTATCTTGATGTTCTGGAAAAGACAGGCGGTTACATAAAATAGTTTATGAAACACCTCCGTACAGGTTCCCTAATCCGCAATGCTGACAAATATGCGGGTCCGGTTCTGCTTTATGCCAAATCACTTTTCAGAAGGAAGAAAGCCTTAAAGGGTGAAGTCCGCAGGGCTGCCTTCCTTAAAACCGCCGCAATAGGGGACACTGTTCTTATATCCGCAATTGTCAGTGATTTCAGAAGAACTTACCCTGATGCTGAGCTTGTTTTTGTCTGCGGGGCGGATAACGCTTCCATAGTAAAAATGTTTATGCCCTCTGACAGGGTCATTATTATAAACCATAAAAACCCGGTGAACGCTGCTAGGACGGTGAAAGGGCTGGGGCATTTCGATTTCGTTCTGGATTTCGGCTCGTGGCCGCGCTTTGATGCGTTTATTGCCTCATGCTTTGATTCCGCTTTTACCGCAGGCTTTAATACCGAAAACCAGTACAGGCATTACTGCTATGATATATCTGTGAAGCATTCGCAGAATGTCCATGAGCTTGACAATTACCGGAGTCTGGCCCGCGCAGCGGGGATAACCACAGGCTCAAATCCTCATATAGATTTCACCGAAACGGAAGCTAAGGATAAATCCGTAGTTTTTCATATGTTTTCCGGAGGCAGACGCTGGTATCTTAAGGAGTGGCCGCAGGAGAGATGGCTTGAGCTTGCCGGAAGGCTGACAGCAAAAGGCTGTGAGATAACCGTCACGGGCTCAGAGGCTGATTTTGAACGTGCGGAAGGGTTCGCTTCCGCCTCAAAGGCTGTGAATGCTGCCGGGTGTTCTCTGGCGGAGACTGCACGTCTGCTTAAATCTTCTTCACTTGTAATCAGTGTAAATACAGGCATAATGCACCTTGCATCCGCTCTTGGCTGCTCTGTGGTGGACATATGCGGTGCTGTCCGTCCGGAAAGATGGGGTGCTGCGGGCGAAAATTCCATTTCGCTTGCGTGTGCGGAGCCCTATATCAGCCTCGGATTTGAGGAGAAAGAGGGCAGATCTATGGATGAAATATCAGTGAACTCAGTCTTCGAGGCCGCCGGGAGGTTTATTAAACTATGAGATGGACTTTTGCACCCGCTGTCATGCTCATTGACCTGCTCACTTATTACATCACCCTCGAAGCTGCGGTAATATCCAGAAATACAGTCGATATTCTCTTCCCTGAGGTCACAAGATTCGGCTTCTCCTTCATGTATTTTGCGGGCTTCTGGTGGATGCCTGTTATCGTTATTTCCGTGATTGCCTACAAAGGGCTGTATACCAGAAGACTAACCACTTTCGATGAAACCAGAGGGCTGATAAGCGCAGTCGTGTTCAGCCTTGTACTTATATTTGCCATAGTTTCTGTAGGTAAAATGACAGATATGGTATCGCGTCTTACCCTTGTATTCATGTGTTTTTACGGTATTTTCCTTTTCCCTCTGGTGCGGAGAATAGGCAAAAGATTCCTTTTTTCAATGGGTCTGGGTACTGAAAAAATAATCATAGCAGGCACAGGGGAATCCGCTTCCGAGGCAGCAGCCGCGCTTCTGGCTGAAAAAGGGTACGGCTATGAGCTTAAAGGCTTTTACCCTGTAAGCGGCAGCAGCACGGACACTGTGAAGGTCAGAAATGCTGCCTACCCTGTTCTTGGCGGTGATATAGAAAAACTGCTGGATGATGTTTCTGCGGTTGTCTTCGTTGAAGACGAGATGAGCCATGATGAAATAACCGCCCTGACCACCAGCGTAAGGCGGAGAGTGGGCAAGATAATAACCGTGCCGGAACCCGGAAGGGCGGCGATGATGAACAGTGAGTTCCATTACCTCTTTAATAACAAGCTTTTTGTGCTGAAATCAAAAAACAATCTGGTCTCAACAGCCAACAAGATAGCAAAACGGGCTTTTGATATAGCATTTACCCTCCTTGTGCTCCCTTTTGCAGGGCTTATAATAATAACTGCGGCAATTGCCATCCGTCTTGAGTCCAAGGGTTCGCCTTTCTACAGCCACAAGCGCATAGGCAGGGGCGGAAAACTCATCGGAGTCCTGAAGATGCGCTCAATGTATAAGGATGCCGATGTCCGTCTGAAAGAGATTCTGGAAAGCGACCCTGCAAAGCGGGCTGAGTGGGAAGCCTCATTCAAGCTTAAGGATGACCCCAGAGTTACAAAAGTGGGCAGATTTATAAGAAAAACATCCATAGACGAAATGCCCCAGTTCATCAACGTACTGAAAGGGGATATGAGCGTGGTGGGGCCAAGGCCTATTATCAGGACAGAGCTGGATGAATATTACGGCAGGGACGGCGAATACTACTGCATGGTGCGGCCGGGGATTACAGGCCTGTGGCAGGTCAGCGGAAGGAGCGACACCGACTACCCCTTCCGTGTGGGGCTTGACAGCTGGTATGTTGTAAACTGGAGCATATGGCTTGATATAATGATAATTTTAAAGACAGTGAAGGCAGTGATTAAAAAAGAAGGAGCATATTAGTTTTGAGCAGAAGTTTTTACATAAGCACATACGGATGCCAGATGAATGAGTACGACTCGGAAAGGCTGGCTTCCTTCTTCTCCGCCATGGGCTTTACTCAGGCGGAAACACCGGAAGAAGCTGATTACGCACTTTTAAATACATGCAGCGTGAGGGAAAAACCCCACCATAAAGTATCCAGCGAACTGGGGAGACTTAAGAAAATCAGGAAGAAAAACCCGAACCTCAAAATCGGTGTCTGCGGATGTGTGGCGCAGCAGGACGGTGAAGCCCTGCTTAAGCGTTATCCGCAGACTGACTTTGTTCTGGGAACGGATGCTATCGCCCGCATTGGTGAGGCTGTAGAGATGGTGGAGAATGGGGAGAAGGTCTGCTACACCGAGTTTGAAGGGGGCGAGCTTAAGGTTCCCGTGTTCGGACGGCAGGCGGGGCACAGTTCCTTTGTGACTATAATGAAAGGGTGTGATAACTTCTGCTCTTACTGCATAGTGCCTTATGTCCGCGGACGTGAGAAAAGCAGACACTCCGCGGAAATTCTGGATGAGGTAAAATTCCTCGCTGACAAAGGGGTCAAGGAGATAACCCTCCTGGGACAAAATGTGAACTCATTCGGAAAAAACCTTGACGAAAATATTAATTTTACGGAACTTTTATATAAGGTGCATGATATAAGCGGGATCGAGAGGATCAGGTTTGTCACCTCGCACCCCAAGGATTTTTCCGATGAGCTTATATACGCCATGCGTGATCTGGACAAGGTATGCGAAAGTCTGCATTTACCCTTGCAGGCAGGAAGCAGCGGGGTTCTGAAACGTATGAACAGAAAATACACTTACGAGGAATACAGAGATAAGGTGCTGAGAGCCAAGGAACTTGTCCCTTCGCTTGCTCTTTCTTCTGATTTTATTGTCGGCTTTCCCGGTGAAACAGCGGAAGACTTTGAAAAAACACTCGCCGCACTGGAGGAGATCCGCTATGAATCGCTGTTCGCCTTCGCCTACTCTGTCCGCCCCGGAACTAAGGCGGAAAGTCTGGAGGATGATGTAAAGCCCGCTGACAAAAAAATGCGTCTAGCCCGTCTGCTTGATTTGCAGAAGAAAATCAGCGCGGAAATATCCGAAAGCTACACAGGCAGAAGGGTTGAGGTTATGACCGAAGGCTTCAGCAAACGTGACGGCGGTGTGTATACAGGAAGAAACAGGCAGAACAGGGTAGTAAATTTTACCAGCAGCAAAGTTTTATCCGTGGGCGATATTACTGATGTTATAATAAATGAAGCGAAACCCAACAGTTTTTTCGGTGAGGCAGCGGAGGATTAAATGATAGAAGTCGGCTTAAAGTGTGTTATGCGGGAGCCGCTTACAGGCAGATGCATGATTCTGCTTGAATCAGTTTCGGGTCTGGAAATTTTGCCCATACCCGTGGGAGAGGAGAGCGCGAATACCCTGCATTCGCTTCTTTGCGGTAAAGAAGCTGAGAATCTGAGTATATTCGGCATTACCACGGATATACTTTCTTCTCTGGGCAGTGCATTTCCTGAAAGGGTTGTCATTGACGGCTATGAGGACGGAGTTTTTACTTCCAAGGTTTTTATCATTGTAAACGGAGAGGAACGCTCTGTGGATGCCAGACCCTCCGATGCTGTGCGTTTTGCACTCCTTTCAAAAGTTCCGGTTTATGTTGCGAAGAGAATCCTTTTTGAAAAGTTCAGGGACAGAAAACTCTGCTTTGAGAAGAAGGGCAACTGCTGCAAGTAATCTCTATACCTGTGTTTGCGCCCGCTCTATTTGTTCAGGGGGTGGGCGAGTTTATGTTCCTTTACGAACGATTCAATTATTCCGTTCGTGTCCACGCCGTAGCTGTCGCTTTTTATTGATGAAATAATCTTTTTAGTTGAAGTGCTGCTGTCCTGATTTTTCAGATCCAGAAGATAAGGCTGAACACGAGTTCCTTTTTCATTGCTGATCACAATCACCACAGGTTTTAATATATCATCCTGCCTGCTGTCAAAAACTACGGCCATTTCATGGGTATCAAGCATTGTAAGTGTGCCTACAGGGTATATGCCCATGATATTTATGAAGAATTTGACCAGAGTTTCGTTAAAGTGCTTGCCCGAACCTTCAAAAATAAGCTTGAGGGCTTCTGCGGGTGATTTGCCCTGATGATACACCCTGTCACTGGTGACAGCATCGTAAACATCGGCAATTGCGATTATTTTTGCCATCGGGTTAATCTGTTTTTCATTTATTCCGCCGGGATAGCCTGAACCGTCCGCTTTTTCATGGTGCTGCAAAACCGAAAGCAGAACATCTTCCGGCAGCTTGGAATAGTATTTAAGCAGATCATAACCGCGCACGGGGTGCTGTTTCATAATGCGGAACTCTTCGTCCGTGAGCTTGTCCGGCTTGTTGAGTATCTTTTCGGGGATTTTCATTTTGCCCAGATCATGCATAATCCCCGCTGTGCCTATCAGATTAAGCTCGGAAGGCGATTTCCCCAGTCTGCGGCCTATGGCTATGCTTATTATGCTTACATTGAGCGAGTGGGTGAATGTGTAGTCATCAAAGTCCTTAAGCCTTGTCATATTAGGGAAAACATTCGGGCTGTTCAGGCAGGTAAGCACAAGCTCGTTCACTACCTCTTTTGTTGCTGACGTGTCCAGCGTTTTACCCATCCGCACATCTGTGAGGACTTTTTTCGTGACCTCTTTTGTTCTTTTATGTATGGTTTCGGCTTTTATAACCTCTTCTATTGTAGGGGCAAACTCTTTGATAATGCTGAAATCAATGTTGGGATCGGTCTGCTTTTGCAGCTCGGTGATGATAACGCTTTCACGCTCAGGCTTTTTTTCGGCGGGCAGATCATTAACATCAACACGTATGAAGACCCTCTCCACACCTGATTCGATCAGGAGCTTTATGGGTTCATCATTTTCTATGGGTGCCCCGTAATAAGGAAAGTAGATCCCTTCCTTATCTGTTTTAGTTACGATCATGCCCGGTTTTAAATCTGAAACTCTTATGAGCAGATTCCTGACCATTTTTGCCCTCAAAGCGTAAAAAAATATATTTTATAATTGTTTCTGACTATATTTTCTGTTTTGTTAAAAGTAACATAAAGCATTATACACAAAAAGCGGGAGATATAAAACAAATGTTGCTTTGAACAGGTGAATAAAACCATTTTAATCCTAATTTGCTTTCAGGGCAAGCACCGGAATGCAGAAACAGGCAATATTAAGACAGAAACGTATATTGCAATCATTTCTGCATTTATTACAATTAATCATAAACTTAAGTTCAGATACGCAATGTGCGTGTGTACAATTCAGTTAAAATCAGAAGGTGTTTTATGCAGTACAGAACAATGCCGAAATCGGGCGATGAGCTTTCTGCTCTCGGCTTCGGGTGTATGCGTCTGCCGATGAAGAACGGCAGAGTGGATGAGGAAAGAGCCATCAGCCAGATACGCAGTGCCATAGACAGAGGAGTGAACTACGTGGACACCGCATGGCCTTATCACGGCGGTGAGAGCGAAATTGTCCTTGGAAAAGCCCTTAAAGACGGATACCGTGAAAAGGTGAAGCTGGCGACCAAGCTTCCCTCATGGCTGCTTGAGAGCAGAGCGGATATGGACAAGTATCTTAATGCCCAGCTTGATAAACTCGGCACTGATAAAATAGATTATTACCTTGTTCATACCCTGAACGGAACACTGTGGAAAACAGTGAAGGATCTCGGAGTAAGGGAGTTTCTGGATCAGGCAAAAAAAGACGGCCGTATTGTGAATGCAGGCTTCTCTTTCCATGGTCAGGGGGCGGATTTCGCTCCGATAGTTGACAGCTATGACTGGGATTTCTGCATGATACAGTACAACTTTCTCGATCAGGAATTTCAGGCGGGCACAGCAGGTCTCAAATACGCTGCCTCAAAAGGTCTGGGGCTTATCGTCATGGAACCTCTCCGGGGCGGCTATCTCGCTGCCACTCCTCCCGCTGAGATTCAGCAGATATGGGACGAGGCGGACACAAAGCGCAGCCATGTGGACTGGTCACTCCGCTGGATATGGAGCCACCCGGAGGTAAAGGTTATAATCTCCGGCATGAATGAGGAGACTCACATAGACGAGAATATCGCCTCCGCCTGCGGCTCATTTCCGGATTCGCTTAGTGAAAAAGAACTTAATATAATAGACCGTGTCGGTAAGAAGTATAAGGAGCTTATGAAAGTTGGCTGCACAGGCTGCGGCTACTGTATGCCGTGTCCTGTCGGTGTGGATATTCCGGGAGCTTTTAACTGCTACAACCTCGCCTTCCTTACCGGGATGGAAGGTGCAAGCTTCCATTACATTCTCGGCCTCAGCGGCATTATGGCGGAAGGGCAAAAGGGGTATGCATCAATGTGCGTTTCCTGCGGGGAATGCATTGACAAATGTCCGCAGTTCATACCCATTCCCGATGTGCTTAAGGAAGTTGCCGCAGAGTTTGAGGGCGAGGGATTTGAGGAGCGCTCGGCAGGAGTGATAAAAATGTTTGTGGACAGCCTTAAAAGATAAAAGCCGGAGGCGGCATGAAGATATTATATTACGACTGTTTTTCAGGCATCAGCGGGGATATGAACCTTGCCGCCATGATAGATCTCGGTGTGGATGCGGATTTTCTCCGTGCTGAGCTTTCAAAACTAGGCCTTGATGGAGAATTTGAGCTCAGAACATGCAGGGACATGCGCAAAGGCATCTCAGGGACAAGGGTTGATGTCGTGCTGAAACATCATCATGATCACAGGCATCACCATCATCACCGGAATCTGAAGGATATAGAAGCTGTGATCAACGGCAGCGCACTGGATGACAGGGTGAAGAGTACCGCTCTGAATATTTTCCTCAAAGTTGCCGAAGCCGAAGCCAAAGTGCACGGAAAAGAGGTGTACGAAGTACACTTCCATGAAGTGGGAGCCACAGACTCTATAGTGGATATAGTTGGCGCTGCCATATGCTTCCATGCACTCGGTGTTGATGAGGTGCGTTCCTCGGCTGTGGAGCTGGGCGGAGGTATGGTTAAATGTGCCCACGGGCTTATGCCTGTGCCCGCACCGGCAACAGCGGAGATTTTGAAGGGTGTGCCTGTTACCCTCGGCAAGGTTAATAAAGAAACCTGCACACCCACCGGGGCGGCGATTCTGACGGCATTAACGGATAAATTCTGCGGTGTGTCAGGCTTTACCATACAGAAAACAGGCTACGGAATAGGGCATAATGATAACGAAGTGCCGAATGTTCTCCGTGTTTTTCTTGCTGAGGCCGAAAGCGGTCTGAAAGGTGAGGCTGTTCTTCTGCAATGCAATATAGACGATATGACGCCTGAAATGCTGGGCGCAGCCATGGATCTTCTGATGGAAGAGGGTGCGTCTGATGTGCATTTTACACCGATTATCATGAAGAAAAACCGCCCTGCCGTTACAGTTTCCGTCTTATGCCCGGAAGAGGATGCAGCCCGTTTCAGGAAGCTTCTTTTTCTCCATACAACAACACTGGGCATAAAAAGCACGCTGGTACGCAAAGACACGCTTGAAATATCATTTGAAAAGCTGGAAACACCCCTCGGCACGGTAGCGATGAAAAATGCCGTTATGGACGGAAAAATAATCCGCTCCAAACCGGAATTTGAGGATTGCAGAAAGCTGGCTGAACAGCACGGAATCCCCCTTGGGGAAGTTTACACGCAGATAGGGAAGTGCAGGAAATAATGGACAGGCTGAGAGAACTCCTAAACAGCATAAAAGAAGGCGGGACGAGTGTGGAGGAGGGGCTGGCGAAACTGCGCGATCTTCCATACGCCGATGTGGGGCATACCAAGTTTGACCTTCACAGAGAGCTCCGGAACGGGTTTCCCGAAGTTATTTACGCAGAAAACAAAACTCCGGAGCAGGTCGGGGATATTTTCTGCGGGCTCAAGGATAAATGCAATGTGCTTGCCACCCGCGTTTCCGCTGAGACGGCGGAGTATGTGATGAAAACCTGTCCCGGTGCTGAGTACAATAAGCTTGGACGCACCCTGAGTTTTATTAAGGATGCAATACACTACAAAGAAGGCGAAATCCGCATAATCACCGCCGGAACATCCGATCTGCCTGTTGCAGAGGAGGCGCTTGTCACCTGCCGCATGTTCGGGTGCAGGGCAGAACTTATTTCTGATGTGGGGGTTGCGGGCATACACCGGCTTTTTGATAAGCTGGAGGATATACGCAAAGCGAGGGTGATTATTGTCACAGCGGGAATGGAAGGCGCGCTGGCTGGTGTTGTAGGCGGCCTTGTTTCCCAGCCGGTGATCGCCGTGCCCACTTCTGTGGGTTACGGAGCGGCATTCGGCGGAATCTCCGCTCTGCTGGGCATGCTGACCTCATGCGCAGGCGGGATAACAGTGGTTAATATAGACAACGGCTTCGGCGCCGCGTGTGCCGCAATGCGGATTATAAATTCTACTCAAGGGTGAATGCAGTTACCTCAGAAAAATGGCTCAGGAGGGGTACTCCGGCATTTTCAAGACAAAACGGAACATTTTTACATAAATACAGAAAAGCTAGAGTAACGAGGTGTAGCGCAGCTTGGTAGCGTACACCCTTGAGGTGGGTGTGGTTGCCCTTTCTTGTTTAAGTGTTTCTAACGTAACTGAGTACTGAAATCAAGAAAAACTAAGGATAAAAGTAGCTTTAGTTATCGTATGCTTATTTTGAATTTCTATAAATATTCTCTTTGAAGCTTATTGACGGTTAGTTGATTTCTTTTTATACTAAACATAAAAACACAGGGGGATACAATTATGACTTACAGACTTTTTATTAGTCATTCATGGAGTTACTCAGATAAGTACGATGGGTTAATTAAACTCCTCAATGGCGCTCATAATTTTGAATATTTTAACCACTCAGTTCCCAAAAATGATCCTGTGCATAGTAAGACAGATAGAGAGTTAAAAGAAGCGATTGAAGCAAAAATGAGAGGAGTTAGTTGTGTGCTAATCCTTGCTGGTGTCTATGCAACTTATAGCAAATGGATAAATATTGAGATTGAAATAGCAAATGACATGAACAAGCCAATTATTGCAATAGAATACTGGGGAAGTGAACGCACATCAAGAACTGTAAAAGATAATGCTGATAAAATTGTCAAGTGGCAAACAACATCTATTGTTAAAGCTATACAAGAGTTGTGCAGGTGAATGAAATGCCAAGAAAAGCAATTATAATTGGAAATGACTACTATACACACGCTCCATGTTTGCATGGATGTGTCAACGATGCAATTTCAATGGCATCTCTACTTGAAAGAAACGCAGATGGTACACGCAATTTCGATGTACGTCTTGAGATAAGTAACAATTGTGACAACCATTTAACTAAAGTATATTTGCAATCATGTATTGATGATGTGTTTGCAGGGGAACCAAGTGTTGCTTTATTCTACTTTTCTGGTCATGCTGCCAAAACTCAAGTAGGGGGCTTTTTATCTTCATCAGAAATTAAAAGCGGTGATGATGG
This sequence comes from Geovibrio ferrireducens, assembly GCF_026226615.1. NCBI lineage: Bacteria > Pseudomonadati > Deferribacterota > Deferribacteres > Deferribacterales > Geovibrionaceae > Geovibrio > Geovibrio ferrireducens. The sequence goes on along the minus strand of NZ_JAJAPB010000002.1, from coordinate 42,306 downwards.
CGTTCCCATGACCTATTTGTTGCACTCTGCATCTAATTCGAAAGCTAGGAATAAGATAATAATATTAGATTGTTGCTATGCAGGGATAGCAGGTGAAACCCCATTTATTGATGGGTCAATTCTTCCAACAGGTATTACAATTCTTGCTGCTGCAACCAGAGAACAGTATTCTATGGAAAAGCACGGTTCAGGTGTTTTTACAAAACTATTTGTTGATGCATTATCAGGAAGTGCGGCTAATCTCTTTGGTGAAATAACTATGGGTTCAGTGTACGCACACATTGATAAATCATTGGGGGCATGGGATCAGCGTCCTGTGTTCAAAACTAATGTAAGTGAATTTGTATGGCTAAGAAAATCTGTTGCTAATGTAAGTCATGATGATTTGAGAAGAATGTACCAGCTTTTTTCCGATAAAAGTCTAATGATTGAACTTGATCCTGATTTCGAACCTACAAAAAATCAAGCTATTTTCAAAGGTCCAGATGAGGGAAATAAAAACAAAGAAGAAATATTTAAATTACTCCAAAAATTGAATAGACTTAACTTAATTGTACCAGAAGGGGCGGATCATATGTACTTTGCTGCAATGGAAAGTAAATCTTGTCGTTTAACAACATTAGGAGAATTTTATTGGGATTTAGTAGATAAGAAGCTAATCTAATATTTTAATCTCAATACGATAACTTACTGAATATTTCCCGCTTATATTCTGAATGGATTTTTGCATATATTTTCATAGTTGTGTCTGGCGTAGCGTGCCCTACAGCTAGAGCTACCTGTTCGGCGGTACACCCTTCACAGATAAGCAGGCTTATCACCGTATAGCGGAAAATATACGTTCCAGTGAACTGATGTAAGCCGACTTCTCTGAATAGCTTTGTAAACATGTTGCTGACGTGCCATCCAGATGGAGTGCTATTGAGGTCTGAGCGTACACCCTAACAGGGTGCGAAAGTGGGCACAAGCTGGGTTTTCGACATTAAATGGGACAATTTTACATAAACACAGAAAAGCTATTGACTAACCTTATTCTCTTTGATATAAACGGATTCCCCAACAGGAAAGAGTGCGGGATGTAGCGCAGCTTGGTAGCGTACACCCTTGGGGTGGGTGTGGTCGCAGGTTCAAATCCTGTCATCCCGATTTCTGAAAAGCCGATTGCGTATGCGATCGGCTTTTTTTTGTGCTCAAAATTATCCTATATTCTTTAATGTTGCTTTTAATTCTTAAAGAGAATATTCTCCTAATGTTACTAATTGTTTAAAATATAAGGTATTTTTATGAGCAAAGGCGTTTTTTTTATCATAGCGGCGGCGGTTCTCTGGGGAACTACAGGCACTGCGCAGTTTTTTGCCCCTGAAGGGGCATCCCCCATGACAGTCGGGGCTTTCAGACTTCTGGTAGGCGGAACAGGACTTCTTCTGCTTGCTGTTTTTTCCGGCAGCTTCAAGGGCGGTGCGCCCTGGAACAGGCTTCATGTGCTTTTGGGAGGGCTTGCTGTTGCGGCGTATCAGGTTACCTTTTTCACAGGGGTCAAGCTCACCGGAGTTGCAGTGGGAACCATAGTCGCAATAGGTTCCGCACCTGTCAGCGCGGGTATTCTGGGCTATTTCATTCTTCATGAAAAAATCAGGATGCGGTGGTACGTTTCCTCAGCCCTCGCTATTCTGGGATGTGCGCTCCTTGCACTTTCCGGCGGCGGGGATATACAGATCAGTCTGCCGGGAATAATATGCGCCTTCGGGGCGGGGTTCTCCTATGCGCTTTATGCGCTTCTCACCAAGTTGCTTATAAAGGATCATAACGGAACTGCCGCAGTGGGTTTAATATTTTTTCTGGGTGCGGTACTGCTTTCGCCGATTCTTTTTGTTTCTGAAACAGGCTGGATTATGAGCTGGCAGGGCGCGGCGGTTGCTGTTCATTTGGGGCTTATAACCACAACCGCGTCATATATACTGTTTGCGAAAGGACTCAGGACTGTTTCGGTTTCCGCAACTGCCACTCTTTCGCTGGTGGAACCGCTTACGGCAACTATTCTCGGCATATTCCTTGTCGGCGAAAAGATCAATTTCATGGTCGGAATGGGCATCACCTGCCTGTTTCTGGGCATAGCCATCCTTATAATAAAAAGCAGGGCTTAGGCATAAAAAAACCTCCCGATTGAGGGAGGTTTAGCTGTCTGCGTCATTGCGAACCCCTGAAAGTGTGAAGCAATCTCTCTGTATATTCAGAGACTGCTTCGTCGCTTCATCTCCTCGCAGTGACACAGCTATGTGTCATTTTTTGCCCGCACGGCACATTCCCGTCATGGGAATGTGTTAATGCTGATGCTCTGTCCTTCTTATGATCTCTTCCTGCAACTCGTCTATTTTATGGGGTAAAAAACTACATCCTGTGTTTTTTACCCACACGCTCGCGGCGGGGTAAACCCGCCTTCGCTCCGCACGGCGCGTTCCCGTCATGGGAATGTGTTAATGCTGGTGCTCTGTCCTTCTGATGATCTCTTCCTGTAATTCGTCGGTTATGTCAACGAAGTAGTCGGAGTAGCCGGCGACTCTTACAATAAGGTCTCTGTAGTTTTCAGGTTTGGTCTGAGCTTCCCTGAGTATTTTTTCATCCACAACGTTAAACTGAATGTGGTGGCCGTCCATACGGAAGTATGAACGGACGAGCCTGCAAACGTTGTCTATGCCTTCCTCAGTGTACATAAATTCCTTAGCGAATCTCTGATTAAGCAGAGTGCCGCCTGTGCGCAGGTGGTCGATTTTGGAGGCTGATTTTATAACAGCCGTGGGTCCGTGTCTGTCCGCACCCTGAACCGGGGATATGCCTTCCGAAAGGGGAATGCCTTTCCTTCGTCCGTCCGGCAGTGCGCCTATAACGCTGCCGAAATACACGTGAGAGGTGGTGGGCAGAAGGTTGATTCTGTGCACTCCGCCCCTTGTGTTCGGTCTGCCGTTTACTGATTCAAAAAAGATTTCAAAAACCATGCGCATCAGATCATCTGCATAGTCATCGTCATTGCCGTATTTGGGCGTATTTTCAAGGAACTGGGCACGCAGTTCGTCATATCCTGCGAAGTCTGCGTCCAGAGCCTTTTTCATTTCATCAAGGCTGATTATCTGCTGATCGTAAACATTATATTTCAGCGATGCGAGGGAGTCTGTCACAGAACCGAGACCCACACCCTGAATATATGTGGTGTTGTACCTTGCGCCGCCGTCATTGTAATCCATGCCGTTTTTGATGCAGTCCTCAGTGAGTATGGAGAGGAAAGGCACGGGGATGTATTCGGCAAAAAGACGCTCAATAACTATATTGCCGCGTATTTTGATGTCTATGAAGTAGTTAAGCTGCTTTTTATAGGCTTCCATGAGATCTTCAAAGGATTTGAAGTCAGCAGGAATATCAAGCCCGATCTGTTTCTGAGTATATTTGTCATACCCGCCGTAGATGGTGAGCTCAAGTATTTTGGACAGGTTGAAATAGCCGGAGAGGATGTATGCTTCCGTCCCGAATGCGCCCGATTCAACGCAGCCTGATGCGCCGCCGTTTCTGGCATCAACTATATCTTTCCCCTGACGCATAAGCTCCTGAATGATCGCATCCGTGTTGAATATGGAGGGCTGGCCGAAGCCTGTTTTTATGATATGCAGAGCCCTTTTCAGGAATCTGTCAGGTGTTTTTTTGGAGATCTGCACCATTGAGCTGGGCTGGAGAAGCCTCATCTCCTCAATAACATCAAGGAGCACGTATGAGAGTTCGTTAACTCCGTCGGAGCCGTCCTCTTTTACGCCGCCCAAATTAATGAGGGCGAAGTCTGTGTAGGTGTTGGATTCCTTGGCTGTTATGCCCACTTTCGGGGGGGCAGGGTGGTTGTTGAACTTGATCCAGAATGAGTGGAGCAGTTCCTTGGCGCCTTCCTCCGTGAGTTTGCCTGATTCTATATCCGCTTTGTAGAAGGGATAAAGATGCTGGTCAAGCCTGCCGGGGTTAAAGGCATCCCATGGGTTGGTTTCGGTTATTACACCGATATGCACGAACCAGTAAAGCTGCAATGCCTCCCAGAAGTTTTCCGGAGCGTTTGCGGGAACTTTGGAGCAGACCACGCTCATTTCCTGAAGCTCAAGCTTGCGTTTGGGGTCTTTTTCCTTATCTGCCATCTCTTTCAGTGCCTGAGCATTGCGCTCAGCGAAGTTTATGACAGCATCTGCGGCGATGAGCATTGCCTTGAGTTCTTCATTTTTATTGAAGGCTTCGGGATCGTTAAAGAAGTCGAGCTCTTTAATAGCCTGTCTGACTTCCTCTTTCAGTCCGTTAAGCCCTGTTCTGAATATTTTTTTGCCGAGAACCGTATGTCCGGGCGCTCTCTGTTCCTGAAACTCAGTAAAAACACCGGCTTCATAGGCATTCATCCATTCATCTGTCATGTGCTCAAGAACTTTCTCCCTGTGAGATTTGCCCGACCAGAACGGGAAGACAATATCATCGTGGAGTTTTCTGTTTTGCTCATCAACTTTGAAGGAGACCTTCGGTCTTGAGTGAAGGATGTCAAAATCCTCTTTGGAATGTATGCACACCTCAGGGTAGGTGGGTGTAGCCTTGGGTGCTGGGCCTCTTTCGCCGACTATGAGTTCGCCGTCCTGAAAGTAAAGCTCCTTGTTTGCCATTATGTAGTGGAAGGCTTTCGCTCGCTGAACAGGAACAGACAGACCGTCCGCCTCACCGCTTTTAAAAAACTCTGTTAACAAAACTCCCCTTTCAGAAGAAATAGTGGGGACTGCGTCAAGGCTCTCTTCGCGGAGTCTTTTAATCCTGTCAGTCATATGCTTAGCCTCCTATTTTGGTCCTTATGCCGTATCCGTTGAAGAAAGCGGCAATTTGGTGCATATATTCGTCAGACGGCTTTTCTATGCCGCCCATAAGGTATTCCTGTCCTAATCTGCGGTATTTGTCCTTTCCGATCTTATGATAGGGAAGGAGATCCAGCGGAACTCCGGGGAACTGTGCCGCGAACTCCGCCGTTTTTCTGAGGTTGTCTTCCGTATCCGTGATAGTGGGGATAACAGGGAACCTCAGTCTCACTTCCGTGCCGCTTTCGAATATGACACGGAAGTTATCAAGGATTTGTCCGTTCGGCACACCGCAGTATTTTTTGTGCAGCCCATCATCCATGAGCTTTATGTCATAAAGAAACAGGTCAGTGAGGGGAATGGCCTTTTCAAGTATGCCTCTGTTAACATAGCCTGAGGTATCCACGCAGGTTTTTATCCCTTTTTCCTTACAGCTTTTCAGGAGAGCCAGCAGAAACTCATGCTGAACAAAAGCCTCGCCTCCGGAAAAGGTTACCCCGCCGCCTGATTCCTCATAGAAGAGAATGTCTTTTTCGATCTCCTCCATGACTTCTCTGACGGTCATCTCCTTTCCTACGGTCTCCATGCTTTCCAGAACTTTGCCGTCAAGCTTCAGTTCCTTCTTTATCTGCTCAATGGCAAAGCCCTTGCTCTCCGGGTTGTGACACCAAATGCAGGAGAGCGGACAGCCCTTTAAAAATACCGTTGAACGGATTCCGGGGCCGTCATGGATCGCATATTTCTTTATGTCAAACACTATACCTTTTATTATACACCTCAAAAGAGACTAAAACAATCTTAAATTAACTGTTTTTCTACTTTTTCTTGCCGAGATATGCTTCCTGAACCTTGGGGTCGTTGAGCAGGTCTGAGGCATTGCCTGAGATTGTCACCTTGCCCACATCAAGAACATAGCCTCTGTCCGCCAGTTTGAGTGCGGCTTTTGCATTCTGTTCAACAAGGAGAACAGTAACGCCTGTTTTAGAAATCTCTTTTATCGCAGTAAAAATCATCTTAACAAGTATAGGCGCTATGCCGAGCGAGGGCTCATCCAGAAGAAGAAGCTGAGGCTTGGACATGAGCGCTCTGGAGATGGCAAGCATCTGCTGCTCACCGCCGGAGAGAGTTCCGGCAAGCTGTTTGCGCCTTTCCAGAAGTCTGGGGAAGAGGGCGTATATCCAGTCCAGAGTGTCTTTATCTATGCTGCTTTTCACGAAAGCGCCGATTTTAATATTCTCTTCCACCGTGAGCGTGCCGAAAACCTGACGGCCTTCGGGCGAGTGGGAAACACCCTGCCTTACTATCTTGTGGGCGGGCATTTTGGCGAGATCAGCATCCTTGTAGAGAATCTGCCCTGCTTTCGGCTTAATAAGGCCGCTTATTGTGCGAAGAGTGGTTGATTTACCTGCGCCGTTCGCACCGAGTATGGAGACAATCTCCCCTTTATTCACTTCAAAGCCGATCCCTTTTATGGCCTGAATACTTCCGTAATTGACAAAAAGGTCTTTAACTTCCAAGAGTTTTTCTGCCATGTCAGTTTGCCTCCTCGTCATCATCCTCGCTGCCGAGGTAAGCTTCAATAACCACCGGGTCGTTCTGTATGAAGTCAGGATCTCCTTCGCTTATTTTTTTGCCGAAGTTAATTACAGTAATCTTGTTTACAAGCTGCATAACCATATCCATGTCATGCTCTATCAGAAGTATTGTAATGCCTGATTCCTTGATTTTCTTTATGAGCTCCATAAGCTCATGCGTTTCTTTCTCATTCAGCCCCGCTGCCGGTTCGTCAAGAATGAGGAGTTCCGGGTCGGTTGCAAGGGCTCTGCCTATCTCCACCCGCCTCTGTATGCCGTAAGCAAGTGACTGGGTGGGGATTGTGGCGTATTCCAAAAGCCCCATGAATTTCATGATCTCTTTGACTTTCAGCCAGTTTTCCTTTTCATCCTTTCTGTAGAAGGGGGTGCTGAAAAGTCCCTGAAACCATGTCTGTTTTGATTTCTGATGGCGGCCGGAGATAATATTCTCCGCAACGCTCATCTTACCGAAGAGGCGTATGTTCTGGAATGTGCGTACAATGCCTTTTCCTGCTATGTCACAGGGGTGCATTCCGGCTATGTTTTCGCCTTTCCAGATTATTTCGCCTTCCTCAGGTTTGTAAATCCCGGTGATGCAGTTGAACGCAGTGGTTTTTCCCGCACCGTTGGGGCCTATTATCCCGTATATATCCCCCTCCTCAACCTTAAAGGAGAGCTTATCCATAGCGACAACGCCGCCGAAAACCTTAGTAACGTTTTTAAGCTCAAGCAGACTCATGCCTTATCCTCCGTTACGTATTTCGGCAGTCTGCCGTATTTTGCGGGGAGCATTCCTTCCGGACGGAGTATCATGGACACCACCATCGCAAATCCGAATACAAAGTACCTTGCCGTGGCGAACTCCCTGAATATTTCGGGGAGAACGAACATTATGAATGTTCCGGCCAGAATTCCGGGGATTGATGCTTTTCCGCCCACAAGAATGATGGCGAAGAATATTACCGATGTCATAAAGTTGAATGCCTCAGGGCTGACGGCAGCGTACTGAATGGAGAATACGAAACCGGCAAGACCGGCAATGGCAGCGCCCAGTGCGAATGAGAAAACACGGTAGAACCTTGTGCTGATCCCTAAGCTTTCCGCCGCTATGGGGTCTTCCTGAATATAATGAAGTGCTCTGCCCACCTTGCTTTTTTCAAGGTTTCTGATCAGCAGAAGCGTGATAAGGAGAAGGAAGAACGCTATGTAGTATATTGTGAGACTGTCGTCCAGATAAAAACCGAACACTTTTGCATCAAGCCCGAATATTCCGTTAGGGCCGCCTGTAAGCCCGAAAAGGTCATTTTTAAGAGCCTGTTCAAACACTATGTTCATGCCTATTGTCGCAACAAGGAGATAATCGCCCCTGAGGTGAACAATGGGAGTGGAAAGCACAATGGCAAAAAGAGCGGGAATAACTATTACCACTGGGATGGCAAAAAGGACATTAAGCCCGAAGTGAACATTCATGATTGCCGTAATATAAGCGCCGAGACCGAAGAACAGCGCGTGCCCCATGTCAAACATTCCGGCGCGGCCGAGAACTATGTCAAGGCTGAGTGCCACCACGGAATATATGCAGAAGGTAGTTATCACCGTAAGCCATCTGGGGTCGTTCACCAGCGGGAAAAGAGCCAGAACTGCGAAAAGGATCGCGTATCCGATTATTGCTTTGTTTTTCATTATACTTTCTCCGCTACGCGCTCGCCGAGGATTCCTGTGGGGCGCACAATAAGTATGAGGATAAGCAGAATGAAAGTGAACGCCTCTGCCCATGTGGATGAAACATACCCTGCAATGAGAGCGGTGAAAAGACCGAGGAGATAGCCGCCCACCATGGAGCCGGGAATGTTCCCTATACCGCCCAGAATTGCGGCTATGAAAGCGTTAAGGCCGTAAATCCATCCAAGGTTGAAGCTGATTCCCCTGTAGTACATTCCTATAAAAAGACCGCCAACGGAGCCGAGAACAGCGCCGACCACGAAGATGATCATTATTATCATGTTCACATTTATACCCATCAGCTTTGCCACATCCTGATTGATGGCGCTGGCTCTGATGGCTGTTCCCATTTTGGTGTAGTTGATGAAGAGAGTGAGGGAAACCATAAGAAGCAATGTGATTATTATCATTGCGGCCTGAACAAATGTTATTGTTATGCCGTATATTGTCCAGCTTGCTGCCGGAAGGATGTCAGATGGAAAGATTGTTATGTTGGGACCCCAGATAAGCATTATGCCGTTCTGGATCATCATAGATGCGCCGAGGGCTGAAACAACCGCAGAAAGCCGCGGTGCATTGCGCAGCGGTCTGTATGCCACTCTCTCAACAAGCAGCGCAACAGCGGCAGCGACAATTGCCGTCAGCACAAATACCATAATAACCACCATGGACTGTGGCATAACACCCATGCCTATAAGCTGAGTGTAAAACATAAGACCGATGTAGGCCGATAAGGCAACGAGATCGCCGTGTGCGAAGTTAATGAGCTTCATAACTCCGTAAACCATTGTATAGCCGAGGGCTACCAGAGCATAAATGCTGCCGATTATTAAACCGTTGACTACCTGCTGAAGAAATATATCCATACGCTTTTCCTTAATATTTCGTCATTCTAAGTATAGGGAAGCAAGTATCTTTCCTTTACCTAGAAAGATGAAACCCCCTATGGGAATAATGAGTAAAAAGGGCGGCGGCATGCGCCGCCCTGTATTTTGTGGAAATGGTTGTTACTGTTTGGGGTATGCAACGCCGTAGCTGCCATCAGCATTGATGTTGTAAACCATGAAGGTAGAGCCTATACGCTCGCCTCTTGTGTCCCATTTAAGTTTGCCTGAATAGCCGTTAAGTTCGTTTTTGTGCAGCCAGTCAGAGATTTTTTTGGTATCTGTAGTCTGAAGTTTTTCGATTGCTGTAAGGAATGCAAGCATACCGTCAGCGTTCAGCAGAGACCATATAGAAGGAATTTCTTTTCCGTATTTTGCTTTGTATGCAGCGAGGAATTTTTTCGCGCTGTCATAAGGAAGCATGTCGGGAGTGGGAACGTTGATTATTTTCGCATCTTTTGCGGCAGGGCCTGCAAGTTTGAAGAAGTCAACGTTGTCGTTAGCGTCGCCGCCGATGAATTCAGCATTGATGCCAAGCTGTTTCTGCTGAGCGCGGATAAGACCGCCGTCAGCATAGTAGCCAGCGAAGTAGATTACATCGGGGTTAAGGGCTTTGATGCTTGTGAGAACAGGTGTGAAGTTCTGGCTGTTAGCTTTGATTTTGCCGGAATACACTATGCTGCCTTTAAGTTTTTTCACTTCAGCGGTAACAGCGTCAGCAAGTCCTGATGCATAGCTGGAGTGGTCGGAGATGATTGCTATACGTTTGAATTTTGCAACGTTTACCATGTAGTCTGCTGTGAATTCAGCTGCGGCTGAGTTGGGGTTGGAGTTTCTGAAGAAAGTCCAGTAGCCTTCTTTTACGAGAGAGTCGCTTGTGCCGTCAGTTGTCTGAAGAACGCCTGCGCGGTAGTAGGTTCTCTGTGCAGCTTCAGCAGCGCTTGAAGTATAAGAACCGATAACCATGATGACGCCTTTTTCCACGAGTTCTTTGGCGCAGATAGCTGCTTTCATTGCCTGAGCTTCATCATCGCATGTGAAAACTTCAAGTTTTTTGCCAAGCAGTCCGCCTTTGGCGTTGTACTGTTCTGCAAGAAGTCTTGCAGCGTTGTCAATACCTTGTCCTTCGTTTGCATACTCGCCTGTGATAGGTGCCTGTACTCCGATTTTGATGGTGTCGGCTGCAAACGCCCCAACAGCGAAAAACGCACTTACCATCAGCATAAGTGACAGACTAAACAGTTTTTTCATAGCTTCCTCCTGCTAACTAGTGTTGTATTCTATCAATCGATAGTCTGATCGTTGATTAGAATATCATTTCACAAAAACTCCTTTTGTCAACGCCCGACCTGAATAATCAATAAGTTACTCTGCTTCCATATGAGGATAGCCTATCGCAAGCGGCGGAACAAAGGTTTCTTTTACAGTGCGGGTGTTTACCCAGCGGATAAGGTTGAGGTAGCTGCCTGCCTTATCGTTTGTTCCTGAACCTCTGCCGCCTCCGAAAGGCTGCTGTCCCACAACTGCTCCTGTGGGTTTATCGTTTATATAGAAGTTGCCCGCTGCGTCCTCAAGCAGCTCGAAAGCTGTGATTATCGCATCTCTGCATCTGGCGAATATGGAGCCAGTAAGGGCGTATTCGTTGCCTGAGTTGCAGAGTTTCAGGTATTCTTCATACTTTTCGTCTTCATAGAAGGTAACAGTCAGAACGGGCCCGAAGATCTCCTCTCTGAAAGTTTTGAACTCAAGGTTCTGAGTGGTGATTACAGTGGGTTCGATGAACCAGCCTTTGGATTCGTCATATCCGCCGCCAATAACTATCTCGGCATCAGTTGCCTGTTTTGCATAGTCAATGTAGGCGATGATTGATTTGTAGGCTCTTTTTGAGACAACAGCAGTCATGAAGTTTCTGAAATCCATGGGTGAGCCCATTTTGATTTCGCCCACAAGCTCCTTAACTCTCTTAAGGTAAGCGTCCTTCATGCTCATAGGGACGTATGCTCTTGATGCGGCAGAGCATTTCTGCCCCTGATACTCAAAAGCGCCTCTGACGGAGGCAACAGCCAGAGCATCAAGATCCGCTGATTTGTGAGCAAAGATGAAGTCCTTGCCGCCGGTTTCGCCGACAATCCTCGGATATGATTTGTATGTGTAGATGTTTTTGCCGATTGTTTCCCAGATATTTTTGAAAACGCCTGTGCTGCCTGTGAAGTGGATGCCGCCGAAGTCGGGGCTGGAGAAGGTTGCTGCTGATATGTCTTTCGCATCGGATGGAACGTAGTTAACCACGCCGTCCGGCAGTCCCGCTTCCTTGAATATCTTCATAAGAAGATTTGGGACATAGGCTGCGTCGCCTGACGGTTTCCAGAGAACCACATTACCCATCATCGCAGGAGCAAGGGGCAGGTTGCCGGAAATAGCCGTGAAGTTGAACGGCGTAACAGCGAGTATGAAGCCCTCAAGAGGACGGTACTGAAGAGAGTTCCACACGCCTTTTGAGTTGTGCAGGGGCTGCTCTGCATATATCTGCTGCATGAAATATACGTTAAAGCGGAGGAAGTCGATCAACTCGCATGCGGAGTCTATTTCGGCCTGAACAGCGGTTTTACCGATGGAAAGCATGGTAGCCGCGTTCATCTGCGCACGGTATTTGGTGGAGATGAGCTCAGCGATTTTAAGGAAAATGCCCGCTCTGTGGAACCAAGGCATCTTGCCCCAGGCTTCTCTGGCTGCCATAGCGGCGTCTATTGCCTGCTGTATTTCGGGCTGGCCTGCTTTGTGGTACTTGCCGAGCCTTATGGAATGGTCAAAGGGGGCGGTTATTTCAACAGTGTTGCCTGTTTTGATTTCTTTTCCGCCTATAATTACGGGGACTTCTGTATATTTTTCAGAAAGCTCTTTCAGAGCGGCTTTGAGCTCTTTTTTCTCTTTGCTGCCTTCACGGTACTCAAATACCGGTTCGTTCTGGGGGAATGGTACGTTAAACACGCCGTTATTCATTCGCTGCTCCTTTTGTATTCATTATTAGAGGGTTATTTACCGCCGGTGAGGAAGCCCTTAATAGCCGAGCCGACTATGGCGGGGTTTTCTTTCAGCCTGCGGATGCTGTACGGAAGCCAGTCTTCTCCGAAAGGAGTGTAGATGCGGAGCCTGTGTCCTTCGGCAAGAAGTCTTTTACGAAGCTCAGAGCGCACTCCGAGAAGCATCTGGAATTCGTACTCATGTTTTTCGAGTTTATATTTTTTGATGAGTTCCATAGCGCCGTTCACAAGAACATCGTCGTGTGTGGCTATGCCGACGTATGCTTTTTTCTGGAAAAGCAGTTCAAGGCAGGCAAGGAAATTTTCCTGAACCTTCTTTCTGTTGTTGTAGGCTATGTCATCGGGTTCTTTGTAAATACCTTTGCAAAGGCGGATGTTTGCCCGGTCTGTGGATTCTGTTATGTGTTTTATGTCGTCCAGTGTGCGTTTAAGGCATGCCTGTAAAACTGTTCCGCAGCTTTTGGGCATTTCCTTGCTGAGTGTGAGGTAGAGGTCAATTGTGTAGTCTGTGTAGGGGTGGTTTTCCATGTCTATGCGGACAAAGATTCCTTTGCTGTACGCATAGCTTATTACTTCCGTCATGTACTTGGTGGATGTTTCCTCATTGAGGAGAATACCAAACGCAGTGGGCTTGATGGATATGTTCGTATCAAGGTTCTGCGCCTCAATGTTGTCGAGGACAAGCTTGTACATTTCGACCGTTTGTTTGGCTTTATTAATGTCGTCCGTGAACTCGCCAAGCAAATCAACAGTTCCCATAGCCCCTTCAGCGTTAAGAGCCTTGGTCATGCGGAAGGCATCCTCAGGCAGTGCGCCTGCGACGTACCTTTTTGCAAAAAAACCAACCAGCGCTTTCGGCATGTAAGGCATGGAGTTCGCAATTAATGTGTTAAACATTTCTTTCTCCGATTTTTAAAAAGTCGGCGGAGTATTGACCCATAGGAGTATGGTCTCACCGTCATAAGTGTTTCTCCATCTATGTGGAATGTTGGAGTTGTACACGGCACTGTCGCCCGCATTAAGCACCATAGTCTTTTTGTCGAGCGTTATCTCCACCTGACCGTGAAGTACGTATACAAACTCCTCCCCAACATGCAGGTTGTAGTCGTTTCCGCTGTACGCACCTTTTTCAAGTATATGGTAAAGCGGTTCAAGAACGGAGTTGGCTCCCTTCGGCTTAAGGGATTCGTAAACAACTTTGGAAGCCTTGGAAGTTAACTTAACCCGTTCATTTTTTCGAACGACAACAGTATCTTTTTCCCCTTCGGCTACATCAAAAAAAGAGGTTATGGTGACTCCTAACGCTTCGGATATTTTGCGAAGGCTGGCAACAGTGGGTGAAACAAGGTTCCGCTCAACCTGTGAAAGGAAAGATATGCTGCATCCGCTGACTTTTGCCATGTCACGGAGAGACATTTTGCGCTCATGTCTCAATTCCTTAACTTTCTTGCCGAAGTCCAAAATATACCTCTTTTTTATTTCACTATGCTGTTCATTATACTGAACATTAATGAGATGTCAATGGGTTTGGATGGCTCCGAAGTTCACTGAGGGGAGGTATGTAATGACCCATTGTAATTGTAATATTTATTACAAAGCTTATCTTTTTCTGTTTGGAAGATAACAAAAGCTATTATTGAATGGATTTTATATTATAAAAAAAGGATAGGGCATATTGAGCAAATGCCGCTTTCAGCAAAGTTTTTTGAGTTAACCATAATGAAAAGTTTTGAGCATTTTATCAATAATTAAAAAATAAACACATACTTTTTCAAAACGCTGTTTATTGTTAGCTAGGTTACAACGAGTTATTTATGAGGCTGAAAATGATGGTTAAGAATATTTAAAAAAAATTCAGCCATTCTGTTTTTTATATGAAACGAAGTGGTGAGGCACTGGAAGAGAGCCTGTGTATTCTGACCCTTTTTTTGATGCGTGAATTTATCCCTTTACTATCAATGCAGAAGCTAAGGTGCAGAAAAAAGGGTTTTAATGCAGTTTTAAATATTTTCTGTTTTGCGTTAATATGTTCTGATATTATGTAATCAGTTCACTGCCGTACAGGCAGCTTAGAAATATACGTGAATTGACTGAATATGAGGTTAATGGTTCACTGCCGTACAGGCAGCTTAGAAAATACAAAAATAAAAAATGTTATTTTTTTATAGGTTCACTGCCGTACAGGCAGCTTAGAAAGGTATCTGGTGCAGGTACAGCAGTCACAGCCGGTTCACTGCCGTACAGGCAGCTTAGAAATGCCTTCATGCCATACGCCGATATGATGTTCCGTTCACTGCCGTACAGGCAGCTTAGAAATTTAAAAAAACGAGGTAAGGTAAACATGGCTAGTTCACTGCCGTACAGGCAGCTTAGAAATGTTCCTTGGGAAGTGATAGACGATAACGGAAGTTCACTGCCGTACAGGCAGCTTAGAAAGAAAGCATGCCCATGCGGGCAATCTCATTATCGTTCACTGCCGTACAGGCAGCTTAGAAATCAAACGGCACCTGATATTGTATCATAGCATCGTTCACTGCCGTACAGGCAGCTTAGAAAGGACTTGCAGCTGGCGGATATACTGGCAATCTGGTTCACTGCCGTACAGGCAGCTTAGAAATCGCCTTAACCACCTTTCCTCCGGTCTGCCGGGTTCACTGCCGTACAGGCAGCTTAGAAATGTTTACACTCAGGGGGATTATGATTTTGTTCGTTCACTGCCGTACAGGCAGCTTAGAAACTCCGCACTTGCTGAAACCGCAGTTCGGGCAGGTTCACTGCCGTACAGGCAGCTTAGAAATTCACGCAGCATTACAGCTTTTGCCAAGTCATGTTCACTGCCGTACAGGCAGCTTAGAAAAAGTCGGAACAGGTTCAACAACTCCGGCGTTTGTTCACTGCCGTACAGGCAGCTTAGAAAGTGCCGGGCAAATGGCGCAATGACTTGACTCCGTTCACTGCCGTACAGGCAGCTTAGAAAAGTTCATCATCGGATTCGATAATCGGGCTCATGTTCACTGCCGTACAGGCAGCTTAGAAAGCTATGAAGAAACGGTTCAGTCGATAGCTGAGGTTCACTGCCGTACAGGCAGCTTAGAAACTGCGCTATTACATCAACCATAATGAATATGAGTTCACTGCCGTACAGGCAGCTTAGAAAGTTGTTATCGTATTCAGGCGTTTTTGGAAGGCGTTCACTGCCGTACAGGCAGCTTAGAAATCCAAAGGATAGCGTGTATATGTTATCAAAACGTTCACTGCCGTACAGGCAGCTTAGAAATCAGCAAAATTGCATGAGTTCAGTCCGGCTATGTTCACTGCCGTACAGGCAGCTTAGAAATACAGATACCAGTTTTGAAGGCACGGTGGTTGAGTTCACTGCCGTACAGGCAGCTTAGAAAATCGAAGATCGTCCCTTGCTTTTAGCAATTCAGTTCACTGCCGTACAGGCAGCTTAGAAATGAAAGTAAGACCGAAGGGCGCACGGTCAGAAGTTCACTGCCGTACAGGCAGCTTAGAAATTAAGCGTCCGGCTTGTGTGCAGGCTTTTTTGAGTTCACTGCCGTACAGGCAGCTTAGAAAAACGGTGTTTAACTGACACCAGAGAGAACCTAGTTCACTGCCGTACAGGCAGCTTAGAAAGCATGGAAGCGAGATATGAAGCCGCTATGGAGGTTCACTGCCGTACAGGCAGCTTAGAAAAGTATCGCCCCGCGGGCAACGAGAGTGCGCAAGTTCACTGCCGTACAGGCAGCTTAGAAACGATGGAAGCGAGCGAGCTTGAAGATTTTCTGGTTCACTGCCGTACAGGCAGCTTAGAAAGAAAATCGCGGTGGCTGTAGAGCCGATATAATGTTCACTGCCGTACAGGCAGCTTAGAAAACGAAAAGCCGTTATCGTAAGTTCCTTTGAGGGTTCACTGCCGTACAGGCAGCTTAGAAATATCAGTGACCCTGACAAACACTACCGTAAGTGTTCACTGCCGCACAGGCAGCTTAGAAAGAGAATCAGCTTTGAGTACTGCTCATCAACCCGTTCACTGCCGTACAGGCAGCTTAGAAAGATTGTAATGGGTGTTCTCAACGCTCTACTACTGTTCACTGCCGCACAGGCAGCTATTTCTGCGCCCAGTTTTCGAGTTTCAGTTTTTTTATTCTCTCAAATTCCTTTGTGTTATTTGTTACCAAAGTTGCATTAACTGAAACTGCATGAGCGGCTATGAGCATATCCATTGAACCTATGATATTTCCTTTTTTTTCAAGTTCGGCTCGTATTTCTCCATAAACAGCCGCTGCTGCATTGTCAAAATCCAGAATCTCAAGCGGCGTCACAAACAGTGCTAAGGCGTCTCTGTTTTTTTGAATGCTCTGACTTTTACTTACACCGTATTCAAGTTCAGCAAGGGTTATAACGGAAATGCCGATTGAACCCAGAGGGAATGACTGAAACTTATCAACAATTTCCATAGGCTTCTGCTTAATGATATAAATGCAGATGTTCGTATCCAGCATGTACATTAAAAGACCTCTCTTTCCTGAATTTCAGGCTGGTTTCTCTCACTCATAAATGAGCTGTCAAACATATCAAGAGAGAGCCTGAAATTTTCCCAGACATCGCCTTCTGGCACCAGAATGATCATGCTGCCTATTTTCTTTATACGAACTTTCTCAACATCAAAACTGTATTCCTTTGGAAGCCGCACAGCCTGACTGTTTCCGCTTTTAAAAACCTTTGCATAGCTCATGACGCACCTCTTGTATATACAATATAAGGTATACAGGATTTTTCAACCTGATTATGGAATGTTTTTGATTTTTTTTTTGTTCACCGCCTCAAAGACAAATAGTGAATAACGAAAAGCAAACTTTTTTGCAGATATGCTATAATATCCAAAAAGCATTAAGGATAGATCTGTGAAGACTTTTACTCCTTCTGAAATGAAAACAATTCTTATTTCAAAGCGGGCAAATCTCTACTATCTGGAACACTGCCGCGTTCTTGTAAACGGCGGACGGGTCGAGTATGTGGTGGAGAAGGGCAAGGAATCGCATTACTACAATATTCCCATTGCCAATACAACTGTGATTCTTCTCGGCTCCGGCACATCGCTGACACAGGCTGCTGTGCGTGAGCTTTCCAAAGCCGGGGTAATGGTTGGCTTTTGTGGCGGCGGCGGAACACCTCTTTTCAGCGCGATGGAAATGAACACGGACATTGTGTGGTTTTCTCCGCAGTCTGAATACCGCCCCACAGAGTACTTACAGGCTTGGGCTAAGTTCTGGTTTGATGATACCCTGCGGCTTGAGGCAGCAAAAATGTTCCAGACAGCACGTATCGGTTTGATAGGTAAAAAATGGATTAACAGCAGGTTTTTTGACGAAAAAAGATTTGATATTAATGAAACCATGCTGAAACGGGCTCTGGGACAGATTTCAAATGTGCAGAATGTATAATGAAAATAGAATGGAAATATTGATATGTCACCTATAAGAAATAATTCCAATAACAGAATGTACGCAAATACAAATAAACAGGATTTAGCTGAGCATCTTTTTGCTGTTGGCTATATTGCATCCAAAATTATATCTGTTTCTGTCCCGGAAGATGAAAAACTATGCGAATCAACATATTACGGAGGAGCACTCCACGATATTGGAAAAGTTGAACCTGTATACTCCAAATGGGTTTCTGATAATTTGTCGAAGAGTTTTTTGGAAATACCGGAAGATGGGGAGCACATAAACAAACAATCTCTTTTTGAAAAACATCCGAGACATAACGAAATATCATTTTTGCTTTTTGTACTTCAGGCTCGTTCTGACAAAATTAACCAAGAAAATCTTGAACGAATAAAGCATGCTATATTCTGGCACCACGCAAAACCCATAAGAAAGGCTGATTTTCAGGATGCAGCAACAATCTTTAGTATGCTATTGAAAAATATAGGAGAAAATGAACTAAATAATTTGTTTATTTTATCATCTGATATTGTTGATAATGTGAATTCAATAGCAGACGATTACGGATATCCAAATAGATTACCTGATTTCCACAGAACACAAGATAAAGTTCCTTTTGCATCTTTAGATGGTATGAAGCTTCCTGAATATAAGCAATACAGTAAAAGATCATCCTTTTTAGATTATAGACGCACGATTCTCAAAAATGCAAAAAATAGTCTTATACGGTCTTCTGTAATTTCAGCAGACAGAATAGTTTCTGCTCTTAAGAATGAGGAACTAAGCTGGTTTATCAAAAATAAATCTTTGCATAAATTAGTTGAAAATATATTTAGCCATAAGTCAAATATTAGAGAACATATAGAAAATTGTATCAAAGGGTTTGAGGCAAGATATCCTTTTAACAATAGGAACGTTTTGCAGTCCGAAGCCGCAGGAAAACTTTCATTATCTGGAAATATTTCAGTACTGAATGGTCCTGCCGGGTGTGGAAAAACGAAGATTGCGTTAGAGTGGGCGAAATTAACAAATGCCGATAAAATAGTATGGGTTTGCCCGCGAATTCATGTTTGTATGGGTCTGTTAAATGACTTATCGTCAAATGATTATCTTCCAGGAATTTCTATCGAAATTAATACTGGAGAATTCAAGTACTTAATTAAAAACGGAAAGAAACAGCAGATAGAACATTCTGAACAGTTTTCAGGTGATATTGTTATAACCACAGTTGACCAAATAATTAACACTATAACAACTCATAATCACGTAACCAGTCTGAATCAATTTATGAATTCTCATGTTATTTTTGATGAATTTCATGAACTTATTAATCTTCCAGGAATTAATCTTCTTTTTATGGAGTTGATTGAATGTAAAAAACTCAAAGGGAAATATGCTCATACGCTTCTAGTTTCTGCAACCCCTCACTATCTTTTTGTTAAAGATGTTCTGGATATAGATTGTGAAGACGTAATAGGAATAGAGAGTTTTAACTCAAACCCATACCGTATTCAATTTGTTGAATACGATGAAAGCGCGCATGATGATTTAAACCCATTTTATAGCAAACCATTAAAAGATACCTTCGTTATCAGCAACACCGCAACAACGGCTCAAATCAGTTTCATTATGAATCATAAAAATGAGAATTCTCTTCTTCTTCATTCAAAATTTCTGAAAAAGGATAGAGATAACCTATTTGATAAGGTATATCAAAATTTTTGTTATGGCGGTACGAAGAAATATGATGTTGTGCGTAGTGGACCGATAATTCAGGCATCACTAAACATAAGCTGTTCTGCAATGATTTCAGAATTCACAACTGCTGAAAATTTTCTGCAAAGATTAGGCAGGTTAGATAGATTCGGTGAAAGTACAGCAGAAAATATCTACATCTATGCAGCCCCGGAAGGCATTTTAAAAGGAGGACAAAAGAGTAGATGCGCTCGTTTTCTGAATTCACAGAATTGTTTTGGTTCTGCTGTACGATGGTATCAGTTTATCAAAAATAGAATTACTAATAAGTCTGTCACTATCAAAGAATTATACGAAATATACAACGAATTCTATCAAGATAAAAGTTCAAACGAAATTATTCAGGAAGATTTGCTTATGTCTTTTAATACAGGTATTGAGCTCATTAATACAAAAATTCTCGATCCTGTTTCTTTTCCTGAAACAAAAAAAGTGAAAATAAAAATTAAAAAGTACTCTTTAAGAGGAGAAAACAGGTTTGTACAAATGGCAGTTTGTTCTGCGGCTTCTTTACAGAGTATAGAGTATAAAAATGACTACGCTGTAAGTGAAGAAGACAACGCTGATTTCCTCACAGCTCCTATGCATGTTATATGTGGAAATGGAGACAGCAGGAAAAATCTTTTAACTTTTATGGCAAAAAAACACCATAATATCAAAGGAACAAAGAAATCATATAACGATAATTCGTTACTTAATAATGCCAGAAAACAAACTGAACCCATCTATCTTAGTTATACACCAGAAGATCTTAACAAAATAAATTCAGCACCGCATCCTAATTCAATTTATTATGTCATGTCTGATACTCAGCCTGTTGGCTATTTAGATATCAGTAAAATTAGTGGAAAAGGAGATTAGTATGGAAAAAATCACAGGAATTAAAAGTGTTGATTTCAAAATCGAAGCACTCGGTCACGGCGTTGTTAATTGGAACGGCCCCACAGTACTTACTGGTGAAGATGGCAAAACTGTTGAAAATCACACTTTGCCTAAATTGCGCGGTTATTCTAATCTGACAGGAAAAGTTAAAGATAATGGATATAAGTATAAAAAAGAATCAACAGATATTAACTTCAAGGACACCCCCCTCTATATAAGTCAGAATTGTATTCGTCACCATTTATTTAGGGAGCAGGCATTTGATATCCACTATGCATCAGATAAGGGCATGAAAAAAGTTATTGCATCTGCAACAGGTTTAATAAGAGGGTATGTTGTACCTAAATCACAGAACAAGCGAACCAGTCCCCTTCTTCTGGAAGATTTTGTTGATCAGCTCGGTAACGGTAATTTTGAACAATTTGGACAAGCAGGTACCAGAGACAGTTCATCCTTTTTTTCAAAGACAACATTCGGCGATACAAAATATATTTCATACGGTTCAATCAGTATAGAACAGTTACAGTTTATTTCTTTAGATGCAAAGTTTGATCGTGCTGCAATGAAAATAGAAGATCATGATGGGGCAAAGGTTGCAGCAGAAGTCCAGCAATATATAAAGTCAATTAACCCTGATTTGAGTCCTAAAGCAGAATTTCACTCTAACTACGTAAGAAGAGGAACAATATTTGAAGAAGGTGAGGCTGGAATTCTTTTAGACGATATAGCCATACAATGCTTAATTGAATTTACTATCAGCAAAATCAAAGATTTATCCATCAGACAGGCAAAATCTTATATGTTTGTCGACTCTGTTCTGGTGGACTACAACGACAGCAACAAAATGATGCGTATCAAGCATGATGAGAGTCTAATTTCAGAAAAGCCGGAATCTGCTTATGCTGTTTATTTTTATAAGAAATAGGTGAACTCATGCGGATTTTCATTCAATATGAATCATCATGGCGAAATTCATTTCTTGACGGAAGCAATAACGAACCCTTGCCCAAGGACGACCGCAGTTATGTGGGTTCTATACAGAGTATGAAAAAAAAGAAAGAAAACTATCTTAGGCGAGATGTTACCCACGATACGGTTATGGGAATACTCTGCCGTCTTATTGGAGATCAGAAAAAACTGTATCAATCAAGAAATGAGGAGAAATATGGTAAATATTACTTTAAAGATATTGAAGATAAGGTGACATTCACGGATGAAGCCAAAATTACAAACGAAGTCGTATATCTCCGAAATATGAGCGGCAACACAGACCAAAATGCTTTTTCCGGTATTATCAAAACAGATTCACCAATTTTTAACTCTGACTATTCCGGAGAACTCTGGGGAATAATATATTTAAACTTCGAAGAATTATGCAGATTTATTATTGAAAATATTACCGGAGATATTTCTTTAGAGCCGAATCCTATTTCAGTTGTTGAAAGACTTGAAAAGTTAAACAAAGAAAAAAGTGTCAAAAATGAAGGTTTAGCCGCATTGGCCGTTAATGTATTGAAGAACTGCTTTAAGGATGTTGAATATGCTGATTCTAAAGGCAATTTAAAACCTTTAA
This sequence comes from Geovibrio ferrireducens, assembly GCF_026226615.1. Taxonomy (NCBI): domain Bacteria; kingdom Pseudomonadati; phylum Deferribacterota; class Deferribacteres; order Deferribacterales; family Geovibrionaceae; genus Geovibrio; species Geovibrio ferrireducens. The sequence goes on along the minus strand of NZ_JAJAPB010000002.1, from coordinate 20,563 downwards.
ACCTTTATTGCTCTGCACTTTATCTTCAACTTGAACGTCTAAAAACTAAATATGACATTTCAAGTGCCCTGTCTAAAAAGAATTGTATCAGCGGAATATCAAAAATGATGCTGACGAAAAAAGATTTTATGAAATTCCATGCAAAATGTGAGCAAAAAAAAGTGTGGGGCAACCCCTACATGGCAAAAGAGAGATTGAAAGGGGAGGGGGAGGTTGTTTATACGCTGAGGAAAGCATGCGGGAGTCTTACCATCAATATTGATGTAAGTTCTGAGAGAGCGCAGGAGTTATCCACTCTTATAGACCATGCGGGTGTTTCAAGTTTTTACCTTGGCAAGAAGGGATTAGCATATGTTTCAAAAATTCGTTAGAGGTAAAAAATATGAAGCATTATATTGAAGTTACGCTACTTCCAAATAAAGATATACCTGAAAACTGTTTGCTTAATAAAACATACACATGCTTACATAAACAACTTTATGACATGAAGAGTTCTGAAATCGGGGTTAGCTTTCCTCATTATCAAGTAAAGCTTGGGAACACTATTCGTATACATGGAAATGCAGGCGAGCTTAAAAAATTTGAGGATGGAGAATGGCTTGATAAATTGAAGCTAGATTGCCTTATCTCAGAGATAAACCCTGTCCCTGAAAGCGTTATGTATAGAGTTGTCTCAAGAGTACAGCCTACAATGAGCATGTCAAAGCTTCGTAGGCTAATAAATAGGGGCTCGATATCTGAAGAAGACATAAAGAATTATAAAGCTAAAATGTTTTCAAAGGGTTTGGAGCTTCCATATCTTGAGTTAGATAGTGTCTCAAACGGGCATAAGCATCGCAGATACATTAATTTTGGCGAGTTAAAAACTGAACCTTCATTTGGCAGTTTCGACTTTTTTGGGCTTAGCAATACCGCAACTATTCCTTGGTTTTAACATAGCAAACGGCCGTTTTTTATGGAGAAACAGGATTGGCATTAGGTTATACTGAATATGCTCTTTGAGAAGCTGCATCTTGTTCTTGCTGAACAGGCAAGAGGGGATGTAGGCATAAGTTTTCCCGATGTAAAAAACGGACAGAAAAACCTTGGCAAAGTTATGCGGCTGCACGGAGAAAAAGAGTCTTTAGAGAGCGTCATTTCGCATCAGGCTATGGGGCGCATGGCCGACTATGCGGATATAGGGCGCATCCGCCAGGTTCCGGATAATGCTGCCTATTGCATAGTAAGCAGGGTACAGGCAAAAAGCAGCCCGGAAAGGCTCCGCAGACGCAGCATCAGGAAGTTTGGCATGAGTGAAGAAGAAGCAAAGCTAAAGGTTCCGGACTCAAAAGCGAAGATGCTTGATCTGCCTTTTATAACTCTGAACAGTAAAAGCACCGGGCAGAAATTCCGCCTCTACATCCGCCATGAAGAGGCAGCAGGCGCGGGAGCCGGAAAAGGGTTCAGCACATACGGGCTAAGCTCTGTTTCTACTGTTCCCTGGTTTTGACCCTTTTTTTTAGCAAAATTAAAAACCCTTTTATACCAGTTGTTTCAAAAAGGACTGAATAAAAGGGTTTTTTATGCTGAAAATTTGCTTCTTGTTTATAGATAAAATTTTTTGCTATTCTGTCTACGGTTCACTGCCGCACAGGCAGCTTAGAAATAATCCGATGCCTGAAAGCGTCAATGACCGCTGTTCACTGCCGCACAGGCAGCTTAGAAACTCAGGCATATGAATCTGACTCTTGCGGAAAGAGTTCACTGCCGCACAGGCAGCTTAGAAATCAACACACGGACCCGAAGGCGCAGGAGAAACGTTCACTGCCGCACAGGCAGCTTAGAAACTGATAAATGCGGTTTTGTGGTTGTGCCTAATGTTCACTGCCGCACAGGCAGCTTAGAAATACAAGCTGCTTCGGGCGATGGGGATTGAGCCGGTTCACTGCCGCACAGGCAGCTTAGAAAATTGTATTTGATTGTCGAGAAGTGGGTCCTTGGTTCACTGCCGTACAGGCAGCTTAGAAAATGTCGGTAGCGAAGAGCGCCCACTCGTACATGTTCACTGCCGCACAGGCAGCCTAGAAGGTAAAGAAGATATATCTGAAAAATTCCTGAATCCTGAGACAGGAAACCACTGAAAACAACATGCGGCTTCCGCAGAACACCTGCTGCGGAGGCCTTTTTAAAGCTGCTCTATAACTTCTCTTTGTTCCAGAAGAAACAGTTCGAAGTTCCTTGAAAACTCCCAGTAAAGTTCAAGCACCCGCTCCCCTTCCTCGGTGAGCTCTGCTCCGCCTCCGCCTGCGCCCCCTGTTTTCTTCACAACCAGAGGTTTTTTGGCCAGAGTGTTCATGGAGTCAACAATACCCCACGCCTTGCTGTATGACATATTGAGGATAGAAGCAGCCTTTGACATGGAACCGTGCTGCTTGATAAGCTCAAGAAAGTGTATTTTGCCCAGTCCGAGAAAGTTTTTTCCGCCTTTGTCGATCCAGACTCTGCCGCCGTAAGTGTATTCTCCTGCGGATTTGCTGAACAGATCGTTTGTCTTATTCATGGGGAAACCCTTTGTTCTTTTTAGATTTATTCTTATTTATACATGAGTCTGACGGAAAAAGCCGCAAAAAATGCAAAAAAGGGCGGAGTTTCCCCCGCCCAAGGGTGGTGATGTATGTAAGTATTATTTTGTTACGAGTTTGAGCCCTACGGGTATGCTTGCGGGAACCTTTTTGCCGTCAAGAACAGCTTTGGCGGTCTCAACACCCTTAGCGCCTATGAAAGCGGGCTGCTGAGCGACAGTTGCGGAAAGTGCGCCGTCTTTAACAGCTTTCACAGCGTCATCAGTGGCATCAAAACCCACAACCATGATTTTTCTGCCGGAAGCCTGAATAGCTCTGAGAGCGCCGAGCGCCATTTCATCATTATGGGCGAATACAGCGTCAACCACGGGCTGAGCCTGAAGGATGTTCTCCATTACGTTAAGCCCTTTTGTTCTGTCGAAGTCCGCTGTCTGGCGGGCGATAACAGTGATCTGCGAACCTTTAAGCGCTTCGTTGAAGCCTTTGCCTCTGTCTCTGGCTGCGGATGTTCCGGGTATTCCCTCAAGTTCCACAACATTGCTTTTTTTGCCGAGGCTTTTGATTATGTATTCGCCGGCCATTTTGCCGCCGGCTACGTTATCTGAGGCGATGTGCGAAACAACCTGACCAGCGTTTGCGCCCCTGTCAAGGGTGACAACGGGAACTTTCGCCCTGTTTGCGATGCGGATTGCGTTGCCCACAGCGTCAGAGTCAGTGGGGTTGATGAGTATAACAGCGACACCTCTTGAAAGAAGGTCTTCAACGTTTGCAATTTCCTTTGCGGGGTCGTTCTGCGAGTCAAGAACAATGAGCTGAACACCGAGCTCCTTTGCCTTTGCCACGGCTCCGTCCTTGAGCGTTACAAAGAACGGGTTGTTAAGTGTGGAAACAACAAGCCCCACGGGTTTCTGTGCAGAGAAGGCGGACATTGCAGTGATTGCAATGAAAGCCGCCGCGATAGCTAAGATCCTTTTCATGCCGACTCTCCTTTTATAAGTGTTATTTCTTTCTATCCATAAGGACCGCGATGAGAATCACCGCCCCCTTAGCGATCATCTGGTAGTATGAGGACACGTTCATGAGGTTAAGTGCATTGTTAAGTATGCCGATTATCAGTGCGCCGATCAGAGTTCCGAAGATTGTTCCCACGCCTCCTGCGAGGCTTGTTCCGCCGAGCACGACAGCAGCTATGGCATCAAGCTCATACCCGGCACCCGCTGTGGGCTGCGCGGAGGAGAGGCGGGCGGTGAGGATTATCCCCGCCAGTGCGGAGAGAAGGCCGCTTATGGCGTAAACTGCGGTCTTGACCCTGCTGACCCTGACACCTGAGAGTCTGGAGGCTTCTTCGTTTCCGCCGACAGCGTAAACATACCTTCCGAAGCGGGTGTACTTAAGCACATAGTAAGAAACGGCAAAAACAAGAATCATCAGAAAAACCGGAACGGGAATCCCCAGAACATAGCCTGTTCCGAACCATGCGAAAACATCCGAGCCTTCGTCAAATCCGGTTGATATGGGTTTGCCGTCTGTAAAAACAAGGGTTGCGCCCCTGAGAAGAGTCATAGCCACAAGGGTTGCGATGAACGGCTGCACCTTTCCCTTTGTGATGATTACCCCGGCGAAAACTCCCAGAACAGTTCCCAGAAGAAGGGTGGTCGCTATGGTTATATAAGGGTCAAACCCGCTTGAGATCATGAATGCGGCAACAGCGCCGCAAATGGCGAGTATGGAACCAACAGAAAGGTCAATGCCGCCTGTGAGGATGACGAATGTCATACCTGCTGCCATGACTGCGTTAATGGATGTCTGGCGCAGGACGTTGAGGATATTGCTGACGGTGAGAAATCTCGGACTCAGAAGCGAAACTATCACAGCAAGAATCAGCAGACCCAGAAGCGGCCTGAACCTGATCAGAAATTCCTTAACCGTCATTTTCATATAAATAACCCCGTCTTTAATGTATTTATCAGGCGGTCTGCGTAAGCCCGCTTATGGCGAGCGTCATTATTTTTTCCTGTGTGGCATCACTTCTGCTGAGTTCGCCCGCTATGCGCCCGGCACTCATGACGAGTATGCGGTCGCTCATGCCCAGAACCTCCGGCAGTTCGGATGAAATGAGTATAATAGCCATTCCGTCGGCCTTGAGCAGGTTTATCAGCTCATATATCTCTTTCTTTGCGCCGACATCCACACCTCTTGTGGGCTCATCCAGAATAAGCACCTTCGGTTCGGTGACCACTCCCTTGGCGATTGCCACCTTCTGCTGGTTTCCACCGCTGAGGTTTACTACCTTCTGTGACGGGCCTGTGGTTTTTATGGACATTTTCTTTATGTATTCCTCGGAGGTTTCGGTCTCTTTATCATATGAAACATGCCTGAACGCATTCTGATATTTTTTCAGGGCGGGCAGGGTGATGTTCTCTTTTATTGTCATGCCGAGTATGAGGCCGAGCTGTTTTCTGTCTTCTGATACATATGATATGCCTTCTGCTATTGCTCCGGCCGGATGGGTTATTTTGAGCGGCTTTCCGTTCAGCCTGATCTCCCCTTTAGTGAGCGGGAGCACACCGAAGACCGTTTTGGCGACTTCGCTTCTGCCGGAGCCCATAAGCCCGGCTATGCCCACAACTTCGCCTTGCCTCACCTTGAAGCTGATGTCGCTTACAAGATGGTTGGTGAGACTGTCCGCCTCGAAAACAACTTCTCCCTGCGCACACTCAGACTTAGGGTATCTTTCAAGAAGAGGTCTGCCCACCATAAGCTGGATTATGCTCTCCTCATCAAGTTCAAAGACAGGCTTTTCATCCACAAACGTACCGTCACGGAGGATTGTTGCCCTGTCGCAGACTTCAAACACCTCAAAAAGCTTGTGTGAAATATAAACAAGCGCTTTGCCGTCGTTTTTAAGCTCATTTATTACTTTAAAAAGGTTTTCCGTCTCCACATCAGTCAGAGCGTCCGTGGGTTCGTCCATTATTATCACTCTTGCGTTCATGGAAAGCGCCTTGGCTATCTCCACCATCTGCGCCTGACCGACACTGAGGGACGAAACCTTCGCAGAGGGGGATGTTTTTTCGCCGAGGCGTGTGAGGTATTCCGCCGCCAGAGCGTTCATTTCGGCGTATTTTATCTTGCCGAACGGGTTTACAGGCTCACGGCCGAGGAATATATTCTCACTCACGGTCAGTTCGGGTATAAGGTTAAGCTCCTGATGGATGATGGCTATGCCTTTATTCTGCGCGTCTTTCGGGTCACGCACCATGAGCTTTTTGCCGTCGTAAGTCATTTCCCCTGAATCCATTGTGTAAACACCGCTGAGTATTTTCATCAGGGTCGATTTGCCCGCCCCGTTTTCACCGAGAAGAGCCATCACCTCACCTGAGAAAATGCGCAGGGAAACATTGTCCAGAGCTTTTACTCCGGGGAATGTCTTGGTGATGTTTTTCATCTCAAGCAGGGGGGCAGCGTTCATCAGAATACCACTCCGGAATGCAGGATTATATTGGCGTAAGGGGTGCACTCCCCTGTGCGGATTACGGCTTTAGCGTTTTTGGTCATTTCCTTGAACCTTTCATGGGAAACCATGGCGGTTTCAATGGGTTTGCCCTGAGCCTTTGCGGTTTTCTTCACCACAGCGGTTATCATGTCCCAGACCGTGTGGTTAGCCTTGATTATCTCTTCGGCTATGGTGATTTTCTCCACCTGAAGCTCGGAGAGGACATTAAGCAGGGTGGTGATAAAATCCGGCACTCCGGTGGTGAGGGCAAGGTCTATCCTTTCCGCGGAAGCGGGTATGGGCAGACCTGCATCTGCTATAACTATGGTATCCGTGTGCCCCATTTCCGAAATAACTGCCGAAATACGGCTGTTGAGAAGCTGTCCCTTTTTCATATCAGCACCCTTTATAAAATAATGATACCAGACGGTAAGAAGAGATCAAGTAAATATTTTAGTAAAATTTTACTAAAAATTTAGTTGAACGCTACTAAAATGTGATATAATAAGTATAAAACAAATATGTTCCGCCCACCTCAGGAATGATAATGAAAAAAAATATAACAGTCGCAGAAATCGCAAAGCTTGCAGATGTTTCACCCGCCGCCGTGTCCCTCGTGCTGAACGGCAAGCCCGGCGTGGGGCCGGAGGCAAGGGAGCGCATCCTTAAAATAGCCCGCGAAAACAACTACAAGGGGCTTGAGGGCGGAATGCCGAGAAAGAGGCACAGGGCACTGCTCTTTGTTAATATTGTTAAACACGGGCAAATACTTAACGAAAATCATAAGGCATTCATAGCCGACTATATAGACGGAGCGCAGATGAAGGCGGGCAGTAAGGGCTATTCCCTTGAAGTCACGGCGTTTTCCTCCTTTAATCCCTCTGAGGTTACCTCTTATCTTAACTCCTCCGGCGCTGACGGCGCGGTAATACTCGGAACCGAGCTTGACGAAGAGGACATTGCCCATTTTCTGAAATCGCACATACCGCTGGTTTTTATAGATCTTCTCTACCCGCACATGCCTTTTGACTTTGTGGATATGAATAATGATTCATCCGTTTATAATGCTGTCACCCACCTTGTCCGTATGGGGCACAGGGAGATAGGCATTGTCACCGGAAAAAGGGAGACAAGCAACTTCGCCCACAGAAAGCGCAGCTTCGTGAAATCTCTGGAGCTTGCGGGAATTACTCCGGATGAGCGCTTCTTTTTCACTGCTGATTCCAGATATGAAGGCGCGTATAAGGATATGCTTGAAATACTCAGTTCGGGAGCAGGGATGCCTTCCGCTCTGTTCTGCGTGAATGATATAATAGCCATGGGGTGCATCCGCGCCCTCAGGGAAAAGGGGTATGCAGTTCCGGAAGATGTTTCCGTTGTGGGGTTTGACAACCTGCCCGCAGCATCCATGACCGAACCCCCGCTGAGTACCGTGAGCGTTTCCAAGAAGAAGATAAGCTCAAAGGCGGTAAGCCTTCTTACTCAGAGAATAAAAGAGGGGAGCCGCATGCCCTATGAAAAGATAATGATAGGCGGCGAAGTTATAGAAAGAAAGAGCGTCAGAAGCATCAGGGACTTTAAGGAGGATTTATGAGCAGATTCTGCGTGGCGGGAAGCCTCAATATAGACCTTGTTACCAGAACAAAGCGTTTTCCGAAACAGGGAGAAACTGTTCAGGGCGAATCCTTTTCCACCTTCACCGGAGGCAAGGGGGCAAATCAGGCTGTTGCTCTCTCTAAACTGGGCGCTGAAACGGTAATGACAGGCAAGCTGGGCAATGATATTTACGCTGCGCAGTACATGGAGTATTTCAGGAAGCTTGGCATAAGCACCGAAGGCATAACCCGTGAGGAAACCTCAACCGGCATAGCGGTTATCACTGTGGATGAAAACGGGGAAAACTCGATAATCATTATACCCGGCGCAAACGGAAGGGTGGATGCGGCATATATAAAAGAGAAGAAGGAGCTTATCGCAAAGGCCGATTTTCTTCTGCTCCAGCTTGAGATTCCCATGGAGGCGGTGCTTGAGGCGGCAAGGACGGCAAAAGCCGCAGGGACTGAGATAATCTTTGATCCGGCTCCGGCGGGGAATGTTCCCTCCGAGCTTCTTAAGCTTGTGGATATAATAACGCCTAACGAAACAGAGGCGGAAGCGCTGACCGGAATCCGCCCTGATGATGAGGCAGGGTTCGCAGCCGCGGGAAAAGCGCTCACATCAAAAGGGGTCAGAACCGCCGTGATGAAGGCCGGAAGCCGCGGAGCTTACATATATGAGAAAGGCAGGCTTGCCCATGTCGCAGGGTTTAAGGTAAATACTGTGGACACCACTGCGGCGGGTGACACATTCAACGCAGGGCTTGCATATGCCCTCGGCGAAGGGATGGAGCTTGCGGGGGCGGTGAGGTTTGCTAACGCTGCTGCTGCCATTTCCACCACCAAGCACGGCGCACAGGACGGAATGCCCTCAATTGATGAGGTTCAGAATCTGCTCGGTTTCTGAGTTTCAGCTTCACACATGACGCGGCTGTGCGTATAGTGCATTCATGTTAAAACAAACAAGTTGACTTTTTTGCACACGTATTTTAACCTATAAAAAATATAGGTGAAGTGGATATATATATGAAAGCCAAGGCTAAGCGGTTCCTTTTCGGGAAAGCTCTTAGCCTTTTTGTTTTGGGACGCTTTTTTCGGTAATGGCAGAGGAAATTGATGATTCAGATTAACAATTTAAGCAAGGTTTACTCCACAGGGCGAAGCTCTGTGCGCGCTCTGGCAGGGGTAAGTCTCAATATTCCCAAGGGCTCCGTTTACGGGATTATAGGCCTCAGCGGAGCGGGCAAGAGCACTTTGGTGCGCTGCCTGAACCTTCTGGAAAAACCCACGGAAGGGCAGATACTTGTCAGCGGGCAGGATCTCACATCCCTTTCAGGCGCTGAACTCCGCAAAGCAAGGCGCAGAATAGGGATGATCTTTCAGCATTTCAACCTCCTTGCCTCAAGGACAGTGGCGGAGAATATCGCTTTCCCTCTGGAAATAGACGGCATGAAGAAGGCAGATATAAAAAAACGGGTTGCGGAGCTTCTCCCTCTTGTGAGCCTTTCTGAAAAGGCGGACGCTTATCCTTCGGAGCTAAGCGGCGGACAGAAGCAGAGAGTGGGCATAGCAAGGGCGCTTGCCCTCAAGCCGGATGTTCTCCTTTGCGATGAGGCCACCTCTGCCCTTGACCCGCAGACGACTCTCTCAATTCTCAATCTGCTTAAAGACATAAACCGTGAGCTTGGGCTCACCATAGTCATAATCACCCACGAAATGAAGGTGATAAAGGAGATCTGCACACATGTTGCCGTTCTTCATGACTCAAAATGTGTTGAGGACGCCGCGGTGGAAGAGGTTTTCACCTCACCTAAGTCCGAAACGGCAAAGGAGTTTGTTTCCAGCGTTTTCCCCGCAGAACTGCCTGCTGATCTTATGAGGGAGCTTTCAACTCACGCTGATGCGGAGCTTGTGCGGATTAACTTTCTCGGCGACACTGCCTCAAAGCCTATAATAAACGGGCTCATAACCGAGTGCGGCGTACAGATAAACATTCTTTACGGCAGCATTGAGCATCTGCGTTCATCCCTGTTCGGCAACCTGATACTGGAAATACGGGGAACGGAAGACGAACGAGGGCGGGCTCACGAATATCTCAAAAGGAATAACCTCATTTTTTCATATCTGAACAGGGGAGGGGCGGATGCCTGATTCTGTTTACCTGCTGAAAATGCTCAGTCTGGTTTCCCCCGCAGTGTGGGAGACTCTGTACATGGTTGCCGCGTCCGGCATAATGGCATATATCATCGGCCTGCCGCTGGGGATTTACCTTGTGGTGTCCTCCAAGGGGCACATACTCCCCAATCCCTTGGTGGAGAAAACCCTCGGCACGGTGATCAATATTCTCCGCTCCGCTCCGTTCATAGTGCTCATGGTGGCGCTCATACCCTTTACAAGGGCAGTTGTGGGCACATCCATCGGCACAACTGCGGCTATTGTCCCCCTTGTTATTTCAACCGCACCTTTTGTGGCAAGGATAGTGGAAACCTCTCTGAAAGAGGTTCCCGCTGGTGTGATAGAGGCGGCGCAGTCCATGGGTGCTTCCCTCCGGCAGATAATAACAAAGGTGCTTCTGCCCGAATCCCGAAGCTCGCTGATTCTGGGTGCTGCCATCACAGCGATCAATGTTGTGGGCTACACGGCAATGGCAGGCGCTGTGGGCGGCGGCGGTCTGGGTGATCTTGCCATTCAGTACGGGTACAACCGTTTCAGGACAGACGTGATGATAATAACCGTGGCGGTGCTGGTGATAATTGTTCAGCTTATCCAGACACTGGGTATGAGGCTGGCGGTTCGCTACAGCTACGGAAGAAAGATATAAGTAAGGAGGAGTACATGAAAGGTGTTACTTTAAGAAAACTGCTGCTCGGTGCGGCGGTTCTGATCGCATCCGCGGTTCTTTTCGCAGGATGCAGCAAAAAGGAAGAGAAAGAGGCCGCAGGCGAGGCTGTTTCCGCTGAACAGCAGACTGCCGCAGTGAAAATAGGCGCGACCCCCGTTCCCCATGTGGAGATACTTGAGTTTGCAAAGCCCATTCTTGCGGAGCAGGGTGTTAATCTGGAAATAATTACATTCACTGACTATGTTCAGCCGAACCTCGCACTGGACAAAGGTGAGCTTGATGCGAACTTTTTTCAGCATTTTCCGTATCTTGAGTCATTCAGCGCAGATCATAAGCTGAACCTCAAGGCTGTGGCAAAGGTGCATATTGAACCTATGGGCTTTTACTCCGCTAAGGTTAAGTCGATTGATGAAGTTGCTGAGGGCGCTGTAGTCGCAATCCCCAACGACCCCACAAACGGCGGGCGTGCTCTTGTTCTCCTTGAGAAAACTGGGCTTATTAAGCTGGCTGAGGGTGCGGGCATCAAGGCGACAGTTCAGGACATAACCGAAAATCCAAAAAAGATTACGGTAAGAGCGCTTGACGCTGCTCAGCTTCCCCGTGTGCTTGAGGATGTTTCCGGAGCGGTGATCAATACCAACTTCGCTCTTGAGGCGGGGCTCAACCCTTCAAAGGACGCTATCGTCATAGAGGATAAGGAGTCGCCTTACTCAAATATCCTTGTTGTAAAAGCCGAAAGGGCGAACGAAGAGGCCCTTGTAAAGCTTGCGGAAGTGCTTGCCTCACCTGAGGTTAAGGCCTTCATAGAGGAGAAGTATCAGGGTGCGGTTGTTCCCGCTCAGGAAGTTATCAGATAAAACAGGCAGAGGGCGGGCTGCATAGTCCGCTCTCTGATATTTCATATGCACTTTTAGCCGCATACTGTGCTAATATCTCATTATGCAGTTGATCAAATACATGAAAAACAGACACTTTCTGCTTTTCGCCTTTTATTCAGTCCTTGCGGTTCTCCTTGCAGTTTTTCTCCATTCATTTCTGCATAAGCACAGCATCCACGAAATAGCCGCGGATCTCAACGCTATACCTGCTTATAAAAAAATTCTCGCAGTGGGGCTCACCCTTGTGAGTTTTGGCGTTCTCTCACTGTATGATTTTATGGGGCTGAGGTATGCTGGTGTAAAGGTGGCGGGAAAGCAGGTTATGCTTGCCTCCTTCACAAGCTACGCCTTCGGAAACTCCATCGGGCTTTCCGTTCTGGCTTCCGGTTCCGTGCGCTACAGGTACTATTCCGCCTGCGGACTGAGCTTCGGTGACATATCAAAGGTAATAGTCTTCACTTCGGCCACTCTCTGGCTGGGGCTTGTGACCCTGAGCGGCATAATGTTTGTCAGCCGCCCTCCGTCCGTATCAGCCTCATGGGGTATCCCTTTCATAAACCTGTACTATATCGGCGCATTTCTGCTGATTCTCTCTGCTGCTTACATATTTCTGCTTTTCAGATACAGAGAGCCTTTCAGCATTTACAGCATGCCCATCTCACTGCCTTCGCCCACGCTGGGCATGATGCAGATTCTGGTGGGATGTGCTGACTGGCTGTGTGTTTCGGCGGTGCTTTATGTTCTGCTGCCTGATTCGGTGAATATTAGTTATTTCAGCTTTCTGGGCATGTTCATTCTGGCACAGGCTGCGGGGCTCATCAGCCATGTTCCGGGCGGGCTTCTGGTTTTTGAAACAGTGCTGCTGTCTTTCTTCCCGCAGGGAACTATCAGTTCTGCCATAAGCGCACTGCTTGTTTTCAGGATAACCTACTATATTCTGCCGCTTCTTGCTGCTGCCTGCCTTATGGGGTTTTCAGAGGTTCTGAGGCTGAAATCAGCCATGATGAAGCCTATACTTTTTGCCGGCAGAATGTACAACGCCGTAACACCTATGCTTATGGCGGCTGTGGTTTTCATTGGAGGCGCTTACCTGCTTTTCAGCGGTGCAACACCTGTCAACCCTGACAGACTGCCTTTTCTGGCGAAGATAATTCCGCTGAGCCTCATGGAGTCGTCCCACTTTCTGGCAAGCCTCGCCGGGATGGGGCTTATTATACTTTCCAGAGGGCTTTTCAAAAAAATAGACCTTGCCTACCAGCTTACCCTTATTCTGCTTACGGCGGGCGCTGTGCTTTCGCTTCTCAAAGGTGCGGAGATAGAAACCTTTGCTTTGCAGGGGGTTATAATCTTCGCCCTGTTCCCCACACGCAGCCTTTACAGTAAAAAGAGCTCTTTTTTCAGCGAGGTTCTGACAAAGGAATGGCTGTTTACCATTCTGGTCATTTTCTTTGTTTTCACATGGCTGGGTTTTTTCTCTTACAAGCATGTGGAGTACCGCAGCGAGCTCTGGTGGACATTCACCTTTGATGATCAGGCTCCGCGCTTTCTCCGGGCTATGGTGGGTCTTTTTACCCTCATTGCCGCACTCGCGGTGTTCAAGCTTATTCAGCCGTCAAAGCCTGCCTTTGTGCCGTATACGGATGATATAAATAAGCTCATTGAGCCTGTAGTGGCAGGAAGTGATGATACGACAGCGTATCTGGCTTATCTGCCGGATAAGCAGTACATCTTCGGGGAAGACGGCAGAAGCTTTATTATGTACGGCACTGAGGGGCGCAGCTTCATCAGCATGGGCGACCCTGTGGGGCCGGAGGAATCAGCGGCGGAGCTTATATTCCGTTTCCGTAAAATGAGTGAGGAGCACGGATGCAGGGCGGTTTTTTATGAGATCGGCGCAGATTACATACCTCACTATATGGATGCGGGGCTTAAAATATTCAAAATCGGCGAACAGGCCAGAGTGAGGCTGACAGGTTTCTCACTGGAGGGGAGCCACTGGAGCGGTATGCGCAACACAATCAAGAAGTCCGAGAAGGAAGGCTGCTCCCTGAAAATTTTCTCAGGCGATGAGGTGTCCGCCATGCTGCCTGTTTTCAGGCAGATTTCGGATGAATGGATGCAAACCAAGAACAGCAGGGAGAAGCGTTTTTCCCTCGGCTGCTTCAATGAGGACTACCTCAGACGCATGCCTTTTGCCGCCGTGATGAAGGATGAAAAACCTGTTGCCTTTGCAAATATATGGATGACAGACTCAAAGCATGAACTTTCAATAGACCTTATGCGCTACGGAAATGATGCGCCTAAAGGGGTTATGGAATACCTGTTCATCAAGCTCATATTGTATGCAAAGGATGAAGGCCATGAGTTTTTCAACCTTGGCATGGCGCCTCTTTCCGGCTTTGAGCTTCACTCCTTCTCCCCTTTCTGGAACAGGCTTGCTGGGGTGATGTACAGACACGGGGAAAGGTTCTACAACTTCAAAGGTCTGCGCAGCTATAAGGAAAAGTTCAAGCCGCAGTGGGAACCGAGATACATAGCCGTGCAGAGCATCTTTGCCCTGCCTGCCGCCCTTAAGAGCGTGGCCAGCCTGATCAGCGGCGGCACAGCGGGCATATTCAGCAAATAAATGATGATTATTCCCGTGATTCAGGCTATCTTTTCCTGAATAAAACTCTTAGCAGGGGGAGATAATGGACGAATTTAAAAATGTTTCTGTGGTGAAAAAAGCTAACGTATATTTCGGCGGCAAGGTAGTGAGCCGCACGGTTAGGTTTGAGGACGGCTCAGTGAAAACTCTTGGCTTCATGCAGGCAGGGGAATACACCTTCAACACTGCTGAGGCGGAGATTATGGAGTTTATGAGCGGCGAACTGGAGGTTGATCTGCCTGACAGGAGAGAACCTCTGATAATAAACGGCGAATGCACATTTGAAGTGCCCGCAAACTCAAGCTTCACACTGAGAGTCTCCAAGCCTGCTGACTACTGCTGCTCTTTCATAAAGTAACAGACAGAGATTTCGAAACCGCCCGTGTAAAGGGCGGTTTTTTTGAACTATACATTATCTCAGGACTTTTTACGGAGAAAACCCCTTTGCCTATCTGGAACCCATGGCACGGATGCACAAAAATCAGCCCCGGATGCGATAACTGCTACGTTTACCGCATGGATGCCGTTCACAATAAAGACAGCTCCAAGGTTGAAAAAACGGGAAACTTCAACCTGCCGCTGAAATGCACCAGAAGCGGAGACTATAAGCTCACCGGGAGCGATTTGGTGTACACCTGTTTCACATCTGACTTTTTTCTGGAAGAGGCGGATGAGTGGCGCAGGGATATATGGGAGATGATCCGCTTCCGTTCGGATCTCACATTCTTCATCATAACCAAGCGTATTGACCGTTTCCATGTCTCTCTCCCGGAGGACTGGGGTGAGGGCTATGAAAATGTTCATATCGCCTGCACCACGGAGAATCAGAAAATGGCTGACTTCCGTCTGCCCTTATTTCTGGAAGTTCCGGTGAAGCATAAGTCTGTCATATGCGAACCGCTGCTTGAAGCTATAGACTTATCTGCTTACCTGAAACCTTCCATCGAGTGCGTCATAGTCGGCGGTGAGTCAGGCATTGAGGCGAGGGAATGCAGCTATGACTGGGTGCTCTCAATACGCGAGCAGTGCAGGGCGGCGGGCATATCATTTAATTTCAGGCAGACGGGCAGACACTTCCGCAAGGGCGGAAAACTGTACACTCTCCGCCGTGAGCTCCACAGATCTCAGGCAAAAAAAGCAGGAATAGATCTGCCTTGAAAAATAAAACTGGCACGCTATTTGCATCAAAATACCTGAATAAACGGACAGGTAAACCGATGATAATCAAACTGAGAAATTCATTAATTGTTCTTGCTGTTCTTCTCGCCGCCATAATTGTTCTGGTGAGCGTAACCTATCACAGTGCCAATGTGGTAATAGAAAGCACCGTGCTTGCCCACCAGCAGAATGTGGCGGCTCAGGCTGCGGCCACAACTGAAATGTGGCTTAAACATCAGATGCAAGTTGTGGATTCTGCCATTGACCAAATCAATAAAATAGACCCCATAACAGAAGCCAGTTCCATGCCTGTTCTGAAAATGGCGCTGGCCGCAGGGGATTTCAGCGATGTTTACATAGGTCTTGAGGACGGAACCATGATAGACGGAGCGGAGTGGGTTCCCCCTGCCGGGTACGACCCCAGAGTCCGCCCATGGTACATAAATGCGGTGGAAAAGGGCAAGATGGCAGTTTCACCCCCGTATATAGACATGACAACCAGAGAGATGGTTATAGCCCTGTCTGCGCCGCTTTACAGGGACGACAGGGTAATAGGCGTAATCAGCAACGACATTATTCTGGACATGCTGGTGAAGAACGTAATGAACGTGAAGGCGGCGGAAACAGGCTACTCCTTCATAGTCAACTCCGAAGGGACATTCATGGTGCACCCTGATCAGGAGCTCCTGCTTACTCACAGTCTTCAGGACACAGACCCGACTCTCAGAAGGGTGATGGAGCACTTCAAAAGCTCTGATTCAGGCACTTTTTCATATAAAATCGGCGGACAGGAGAATATCCTCGCCTATCAGCTTATCTCAAGTGTCGGCTGGTATCTCTGCACCACCATGACAAAGGAAGAGGCATACGCCCTGTCTGAGCGCACTTCCATGCTTTTTGCTGCGGAATCCGCTCTCAGGGCTGTGGGGTTTATGGTTCTGCTCACTATGTCTGTTGTGGGCGTGAGTGCCTTTCTGCTTTTTATTTACAACCGCCGCTATAAGTCAACAGTGCTGCAGCATGCTGAACAGATAAGCGGTATGAATCAGGATCTTGCGTGGAACATAAACAGGCGCAAGGAGGTTGAAACCCATTATCAGACCCTTTTCCATGTCGCAAATGATGCGATACTCATCAGCAAGGGGATGATCATTGTCGAGTGCAACGAGAAGGCGAAGGAAGTCTTCGGAGTAAACCACTACGGCATAATCGGAAATAACATGCTTGATCTCTCTCCTGAGATTCAGCCTGACGGCGAGGTAAGCCTTGAAAAGGTTCGGCGGATCATTAACAAAGCCAGTGAAGGTGAGCAGCAGTCATTCATGTGGAGCTTTCTCCGCTCTGACGGGACAGAGTTTCCCTGCGAGGTTAACCTCAAGAGCCAGCATCTTAATAAGGAGGAGTTTATCCTCATAAGTATCAGGGATATATCAAAACGTGTGAATGCCGAGCAGCAGCTCAGGCAGGCGCAGAAAATGGCAGCAATGGGCGAAATGCTGGGCGCTATAGCCCACCAGTGGCGTCAGCCGCTTAACACTCTTTCCACCTATGTCGTCAGCATACAGTCCGCCTTTTACAACAATATGATTTCTAAGGAATTTGTTGAGAAGCTTGTTACCGCGGCAGACTCACAGATTCAATTTATGTCCAAAACCATAGACGATTTCCGTCACTTCTTCAAACCCAGCAAGAATAAGGAGCATTTCAGCATAGCGGATGTTGTGGACAGTTCGGTGAAGCTCATGCAGCCAAACTTCAAGCAGAGCGGAATCGTAATGAAGCTGAATGTGCCTGATGATGCGGCACTTGTGGTATACGGCTACAGAAGTGAGTTTGTGCATGTCATAGTGAATATCCTTGCCAACGCACGGGATGCAGTTGTTGAAAAATTATCTTCTGATCCTGATGCGGATTCGAGAGAGATAAAAATCGATGTTGAGAACCTCGCAAACAATGTTATGATACACATCACAGACAGAGGCTGCGGCATAACGGAAAGCATGATGCCGAAGATTTTCAATCCTTATTTTACAACAAAAGGCACAGCCTCCGGCACCGGCATGGGGCTTTACATGGCGAAGATGATTGTCGAGAATGAAATGCACGGCACAATAACCGTAAAAAGCGGTGACGGGAAAACAGTTTTCACTGTGTCCCTGCCGAAGCACTCAGAGGCTGAATGATAAATTTCAACAACTACGGCTCAAGCATTCTTCTGGTGGATGATGAGAAGGACGAGCTTGAGGCATATTCCTTTCTGCTTCAGACAATGGGAATTAAAAATATTACGACCCTTGAGGATTCAAGGGAGGTTATGGACACCCTGCGGGGAATGTCTTTTCCTGTGGTTTTTCTGGATCTCAATATGCCTCACAAGTCCGGACAGGATGTCCTGCGTGAGATAAAAGAGCAGATGCCGCAGGTTCCCGTCATAATCTGCACCGCCAATTCGGAGATCGAGGTGGCTGTTGAGTGTCTCAAGCTGGGCGCCCATGATTATCTTGTAAAACCGATAAATATGAACACATTCAGTTCTGCGCTGAGAAATGCCCATGAGATAGGCGCTCTTCGTTCCGAGCTTCTCACAATGAAAGGGGTTAACTTCGGCGGCGGTCTGCGCAGGAGAGATGTTTTCAGCCGCATTGTCACCCGAAGTGCCGAAATGCACAGTATTTTTCAGTATATCGAAGCCATAGCGGTCAGCGGTCAGCCTGTGCTTATTCTGGGTGAAACAGGCTCCGGCAAGGAGATGCTTTCCCGTGCAGTGCATGATGTCAGCGGCTTCACTGGTGAGTTTGTGGCTGTGGATGTTTCCGGTCTGGATGATACGCTTTTCTCCGATACCCTGTTCGGTCACGCCAAAGGAGCCTACACCGGCGCGGACGGCGTGCGTTCGGGACTGATAGAAAGGGCAAGGCAGGGCACAATCTTTCTGGATGAAATAGGGGATCTCAGCGAGGTTTCTCAGGTGAAGCTTCTGCGTCTTTTGCAGGAGCGGATATATTATCCCCTCGGCTCTGACAAACCGAAAAGATGCGAGGCGAGAATAATCGCTGCGGCGAATAAAGACCTCAGCTCCGCCGCTTCCTCCGGCGGGTTCCGCAGGGATTTATATTACAGGCTGAGCACTCATCTCATAAAGGTTCCTCCCCTTCGCGAGAGAAGGGAGGATATTCCGCTGATAGCGGATTATCTGGCGGAAGAGGCAGCTAAAACCGTCAGCAAGCCTAAGCCGGAAATCAGCAGGGAAGCTATGAGCCTGCTCACCTCCCATGCGTATCCGGGAAATATCCGAGAATTAAAAACATATATCTATGACGCTGTTGTGCGCTGCACAGACGGCGTAATCACAGAGAATATCATAGCCGGACGCTTGGGCGGAGCCGAAGCTTTACAGACTCCGGATGATAAGACCGTCAGTTCCCTTGAAAAAATCTTCGGGCGCTTTCCCACTCTGGACGAGGTTTCCGAATACGCAGTTAACGAGGCTCTTGCGGTTTCCGAAAACATGAGTCAGGCCGCAAAGCTCTTAGGCATATCAAAACAGGCTCTCCACAAACGTCTTAAAAAGCGCACTCCCTGATCTGGCATGTTTATTGCACCTGATAACGCTGTAAGTTAAACAGCGTGAGAGGTGAAAAGATGCCCAAACATTACAGAACACTTGTAAACGGAAAATGGATTGAAACTGGTAAGGGACTGGAAGTAAAGAATAAATTCAGCGGTGAAACCTTTGCTTATGTTCCTCAGGCTGATGAAACGCTCACCAACGAGGCCATAGACGCAGCGGAAGCGGCGTTCAGGCTTTTCCGCAGAATGCCTGCGCACAAGCGTTCCGATATACTGGAAAAGACAGCGCAGGGCATACTTGAACGTGCAGATGAGATAGCAGAGATAATCTGCCTTGAGGCCGGCAAGGCTTGGAAGTTCTCCATGAACGAGGTTCTTCGCAGTGCGGAGACATTCAAGTTCGCCTCCGAGGAAGCAAAGCACATCCACGGCGAAACAATTCAGGTGGATGCCAGCAAGTTCGGCGAAAACCGCATGGGCTACTTTCTGCGTGAGCCTGTAGGTGTAATAGGCGCCATAACCCCCTTCAACTTCCCCCTTAACCTTGTGGCTCATAAGGTTGCTCCGGCTATTGCCACAGGAAACACTGTGGTGCTGAAACCTGCCTCATCAACTCCTCTCTCATCCATAATTCTCGCTGAAATAATGGAAAAAGCAGGCCTGCCCGCAGGAGTGCTGAATGTGGTTATAGGTTCAGGCGCAACTGTGGGAGACACTATAGTTATAAGCCCGAAAACCAAGAAGATTACCTTTACCGGTTCGCCCGGAGTAGGGGATCAGATAATGCGCAAGGCCGGAATCAAGAAGGTTACGCTGGAGCTCGGCAACAACTCGGCAACAATCATTGAGCCGGATGCGGATCTTGAGAAAACCGCCGCCAGATGCGTTGTCAGCGCTTTTTCAAACTCCGGTCAGGTGTGCATCTCCCTCCAGAGGATATATGTAAACAGCAAATGTGCGGATGAGTTCACTAAGCTGTTTGTGGAAAAGACAAAAGCTCTGAAAGTCGGTGATCCAATGGATAAGGCGTGCGATGTTGGGCCCATGATAGATGCAAAAGAGCTTAACCGTATAGATGCGTGGGTTAAGGAGGCAGTCGCTCAGGGTGCTGTACTGGCGGCAGGCGGCAGGGCGGAAGGCATGATTTATTACCCCGCAGTGCTTACGAACGTTACGGAGGACATGAAGGTAATGTGCATGGAAACCTTCGCACCTGTAGTGTCCATTGTTGCGTATGATAACTTTGACGATGCACTGGCAAAAGTGAACGATTCGGACTTCGGACTTCAGGCGGGTATATACACCACAGATATAAATAAGGCGATGAAAGCCGTTGATGAACTTGATGTTGGCGGAGTGATGATAAATGATACATCCACTTTCAGGGTCGATCATCTGCCGTACGGCGGCAACAAGCTCTCCGGTCTCGGCAGAGAGGGCGTTAAATTCGCCATGGAAGATATGATGACGATTAAGATGGTGATGATTAACAGAAATTAACCATGCAATTCCATCAACTCCATGTATGGCAAATTTTGGATTGTCAGTACAGACGCTTCCCCCTTTCAGGGTTCGCAATGACAGCAGCTTACGTCACTGCGAGGAGCAAAGTGACGAAGCAGTCTCTCAATATGTATAGAGATTTCAGGGTTCAAAATGACGTAAACAGCCCCACGGACAGGGGCTGCGCCGTGCGCAGCGAAGGCGGGTTTACCCCGCCGCGAGCGTGTACATAAATCCGACAGGATGTCCGGATTTATGTTGTCAGTACAGACGCTTCCCCCTTTCAGGGTTCGCAATGACAGCAGCTTACGTC